>NZ_VFOM01000001.1:611570-917356 GCF_006716125.1 Homoserinimonas aerilata
CGGGAGGCTGCGCCCGCGAGGGATGGGGGAGGTGTCGGGCGTGCTCTCATGCTGCATTTTCGATGTCCTTCAGTCCGTAGTACCAGTGGAGGAGACGACGTTCGACGACCTTGAAGATCATCGAGACGGCGTACCCGATCAGCCCCAGCATCAGGATTCCCGACCACATCTCGGGGATCGCGAAGCGTCGCTGGAACTGGATGATCGAGAAGCCCAACCCTGACGAGGAGAAGAACATCTCACTGATCACCATGAGGATGATGCCGATCGGGAGGGCCTGCCGAACGCCGGCGAGGATGCTGGGAGCTGCGGCCGGCATAACCTGGAAGCGCACGCGCGCGATTCCGTGAATCCCGTACGACCGTGACGTCTCGCTCTGCACGGAGTCGACGCCCCGCACGCCCTCGATCGTGTTGAGCAGCACCGGCCAGATCGCTCCGGCCGCGATGACGACGACCTTCATCTGGTCGCTGACGCCGATCAGGAGACCGAACACGGGGATCAGCACGGGCGGCGGGATGGCGCGGAAGAACTCGAAGATGGGCTCCGTGTAGTCGCGAAGGTTGCGGCTGAGCCCGACGAGCAGGCCGATGAGGATTCCGAACACGATGGCAACGCCGGTGCCTATCGCGAATCGCGCCAGACTGGGCAGCACATCGGTGAAGAAGCGGTCACCGACCCAGGTCTCGAAGAACTCCCGGAGGAGCTGGTCAGGCTTCGGCATGAAGATGCTTGTCGTGCCCAGACTTATGAGCCACCAGATCAGGATGAGGATCACGGGCAGCGCGAGCGCGAAGCCGATCGCGGTGAGTATCTTTCTCATGCTGCAACCTCCCCACGCACTGACTGGTGCCATCCGAGGAGGCGGTGTTCGAGTGCGCGCACGCCGACGTTGATGATCATGCCCAGCAGCCCGGTGGCGAGCACGAGGGCATAGGTGGAGGCGTAGAGGCCTGCTTCCTTCGCCAACGCAATCTGGTTTCCGAGCCCGGGTGTGCCGATGACAAGTTCTGCGGTGATCGCGAGGATGAGCGCGACAGAGGCGGCGAGGCGGATGCCCGTGAGCAGATACGGGAGCATCGTCGGGAACACGACATCCCGAATCCGCTGCCATCGGGTGAATCCGAAGCTGCGGGCGGTGCTCATCGCGACGGAGTCCACATCGGCGACACCGTAGAGAACCTGGATGAACACCTGCCAGAACGCCCCGTAGGTGACAATGAGCAGGCTCTGCTGAAGCGGTACTGCGAAGAGCAGGACGGCCAGAGGGATGAGGCCGACGGAGGGGATCGGCCGGAGGAACTCCACAGTCGACCGGGTCGCCTTCTGCAGCAGCGGCGACAACCCGATGAACACTCCGAGCGGCACGGAGAGGGCCAGGGCGAGCAGCATGCCGAGCCCCCACGATGTGATGGTCTGCCCGACGGCCACCCAGAAGCCTGAGAGGCCCGCGTTCGTGAACATCGTCAGCACCGACACTGAGGCGGGCGGCAGGTAGGTGGGGCCGACGAGGCCTGTTCGGGATGCGATCTCCCAGATCAGCAGGAAGGTCAGCACGCCGGCGAGGCCGAGCAGCATGCGGCGGGGGCGGAACGGCCTCCGGCGTTGGCGCGCCTCTGCCACAGCGACACTTCTGGTGATCGTGTCGATGGGTGCGGGGGGAGTGCTCATGATGTCACCTCTCCGTGGGGTTCCGGTAAGGCGCTGAAGCGCTCTCGCAGTTCTGCTTTGCGCACTTTTCCGGTGGCGGTGCGCGGCAGCTCGTCGACGAAGATCACGGCGCGCGGAATCTTGTACTTGGCCAGGCGGCCGTTCAGGTGGCTCAGGATGTCGTCGGCGGCGAGGTGTGCGCCACTGTTCTGGGCGACGATCGCGATGGGCACCTCACCCCATCGCTCGTCGGGCACGCCGATGACGGCGGCGGACGTGATGTCTGCGATCTCCATGATCAACTGTTCGATCTCTGCGGGGTAGATGTTCTCCCCGCCGGAGATGACCATGTCCTTGAGGCGGTCGCTGACCACCAGATACCCGTCTTCGTCGAGCGTGCCGATGTCGCCGGAGCGGAACCATTCGCCGTCGACCGCCTCGCGGATCGCATCTGGTCGATTCCAGTATTCGGTGATGACGTTCGGGCCGCTGATCTGAATCTCGCCTGCCTCGCCGGCGGGCAGCTCGCGGCCGTCCGGGCCGACAACGCGCACATCGGTGAAGAAGTGGGCGATGCCGGATGAGCCGACATGCTCCCGCGATTTGCGGTACGGCAGCGCGGTGGCGCCAGGGGCCGTCTCGGTCATACCGTAGCCGGATGAGAAGCTCAGACCGCGCTTCTCGTACGCCTCGATGACCCGGAGCGGCACGCTCGATCCGCCGCAGGTGAGCTTGCGCACGGAGGAGAGGTCGGTTGTCGCCCACGCCGGATGTTCGGCGATCATCTGGAAGGTGGTGGGCACCCCGGAGAGGCTGGTGATGCCGTGCGTCTCGATCGCTTCGAGCACAGCGCCGGCGTCGAATTTCTGGTGCAGCACGACTGTTCCGCCCTTGAGCAGCGTCGGCAGGGCCCCCATGCTCAGCGACGCGACATGGAACATCGGGGCGATCAGCAGCGCGACCTCCTCTGAGGTCACGTCGTAGTCGACGAGGGCGTTGATCGAGTTCCAGGTGAGGTTTCCGTGCGTGAGCACGGCACCCTTGGGCCGGCCGGTGGTGCCGGAGGTGTAGAGGATCATCGCCGGGTCATCGAGCGACACCTCGACCTCTGGCTGCTCTGCGGATGCCGCGGCGAGGGCATCCTCAAAGGATTCGACGGTGGGCGGTTCGGCCGGGCCCTCGATGACGAAGCGTCGGGTGATGCCGCTTGACCAGGCTGCGGCGCGTGCGAGATCGCGCATGGCGTGATGGGTGATCAGGGTGGTGGCGCCGGAGTCTTCGATCATGTACTCGAGCTCGCGCGGCGCGAGGCGGGTGTTGAGGGGCACGAAGATCGCGCCGATGGCTCCGCACGCGAAGAAGGTGGTCAGAAAGTCTGGATGGTTGTCGCCGAGGAACACGACGCGGTCGCCCGCGGTGACGCCTCGGCTCTGCAGCATTGTCGACAGCCGCGCGATTCGCTCCGAGAACTCTTCGTAGCGAAGGGTTCCGCCAGAGGAGATGATCGCGATGTCGCCACGGGACTTTGCGCGACGCCTGGAGATCCAGGTGCCGAGTCCAGAGTTCTTCATGTGATGCCTCATTGCAGTCAGGGGGAAGGCGGGGCGGGAGGGAGCATCCCGCGGGATGCTCCCTCCGCGGTCTTACGGGATGAGAACGGTCTTCAGGTCAGGCGCGTTGTCCATGAAGCCATACTCGGATGCCATCTCCGTCAGATCCGAGAGGAGCTTCGGGTCGAGATCTGCAGAGAATCGCTCCAGTCGCAGGGACTGCGCGGCCTCCAGCGGCATGCCGGTGAACTCGGCGATGGTCGCAGCGAAGCCGTCCTTGTCTGCTTCTGCGGCGGCGATGACGGCATCGATGGCCTCGCGCCACTTCTGTACCGTCTCGACCTGCTCGTCCGCGATCGCGCCAGAGGTGAACGTGACCATTGTCGGCAGGCCGGGGATGGCGACCTGGTTCGGGTAGCCGAGAACCGAGTACGTCTCGGGTGCGGCGACCGCGCGCGAGAGGAAGGGCTCGGGGATCCACACGGCGTCGACGTTGTTGCTGTCGAGCTGGGCGAGAGCATCCGGGAACGCGATCTCGATGAACTCGACCGTGCTGGAGTCTCCGCCGTCGCCGTCGATGGCGTCCTTGATCGTGAGGTCACCCTGCGTGTTGACGGCGTTCACCGACACGCGCTTGCCCTCCAGATCGGCCCACGAATCGATGCCGTCGCCGGCTCGCGTGACGACCGCGTTGATGTCGACGCCGTCTGCGAGCGAGAACGAGTAACCGCTCGCAACGCGCACGTCGACGCCCTGGCCGGCCGCGACGAGAACGGAGAGCGGGTTGCCGACTCCGAAGTCGAGCTGGCCCGTCGAGACCGCCGGCAGCATGGCTGCACCGCCCTGTGCGATCTGGGTGGTGACGTCGAGTCCGTGCTCTTCGAAGATGCCCTGGTCGATTCCGTACTGCACCATCGCGGCAGGCGCGATGGGCAGCAGCCCGACGGTGATCGGGATGAGGTCACCCGAGTCTGCGCCGGGTGTGGCGGTCTCACCGCTGGGGGAGCCGCTCGCGCAGCCGGTGAGCGCGAGCGTGATCGCCGCCAGCGCTGCAAGTGAACTGAATTTAGCGATACGTTCCATGGAAATGACTCCTTTGTTATTTGAATGGACCGCCGAGGCGGGTGATGCAGGGTGCGGGTAATGCGGGTAGAACTGGGTCAGGCGTAGAAACGGTAGAGTCCGCGGGCGACCACCGCCGGCTTCGGGGCGCCCTCGATCTCGATGGTCTGGTCGACGTGGAGCTGGTAGCCGCCCTTCACCTCGGTGACCTCGACGATGACAGCGTTCATGCGAACGCGCGCTCCCACCTTCACGGGTGAGACGAAGCGCACCTTGTCGAGGCCGTAGTTCACCTTGGTGGTCACGCCCTCGGTTTCGAGCAGCTCCGACCAGAACTTCACGGCGAGCGAGAGGCTGAGGAATCCGTGCGCGATGGCATCTCCGAAGGGGCCGTCGGCGGCACGCTCGGGGTCGACATGGATCCACTGGTGGTCATCCGTCGCGTCGGCGAACAGGTTGATGCGGTCCTGCGTGATCTCGAGCCACTCGGTGTAGCCGAGGTCGGTGCCGGCAAGGTCGGCGATGGCGTCGTAGCTGACGGTTGTGCTCATAGGGGCCTTTTCCTTTGTTCAGACGAAAGCGGATGTGCCGGTCAACGCGCGACCGACGATGAGGGAGTTGACTTCGTGGGTGCCCTCGTAGGAGTAGACGGCTTCGGCATCCGCGAAGAAGCGTGCGACGTCGTTGTCGAGGAGGATTCCGTTGCCGCCGAGCAGCTCCCGCCCGAGTGCGGCGGTCTCCCGCGCCATGCGGGCCGTGTGCATCTTGGCGAGCGAGGAGTTCTCGTCGCGGATGTCGCCAGCATCTTGGCGGGCGGAGAGCTGCACGACCATGCCGAGCGACGCCGTGACGTTTCCGAGCATCCGGGCCAGCTTCTCCTGGACGAGTTGGAATCCGGCGATCGGTCGGCCGAACTGCTCACGCTGGCGCACATATCGCAGCGTCGCCTCGAGCGCGCCGGCCTGAAGACCCGTGGCGATCCACGCGACGTCTGAGCGCATGGCGCGGAGCAACCGCGTCACGTCGCGCCAGCTGTCGACTCCCTGCAGCCTGTCGTTCTCGTGAACGCGCACCCCGTCGAGCGTGATGCTCGCATTCTGCATGGGGCGCAGCGAGATCTTGCCCGTCATCGTCGTGAGGGAGACGCCGGATGCGTCGCGCGGCACGAGGAACGCCTTCACATTGGCGTCGTCGACATCGCGCGCGAAGACGGCGAGCACATCGGCGCTCGCGGCCCCGCCGATCCAGTGCTTCGCGCCGTCGATCACCCATTGGTCGCCGTCGCGCCGAGCGGTCGTCGCGAGCCCGCGGGCGATGTCGGAGCCGTGCTCTGGCTCGGTGAGAGCGAACACGCCGCTGAGCGAGAAGTCCCGCACAAGAGGGTCGAGTCGCGCCGCCTGCTCCGATGAGCCGCCGAGCCGCACCGCGGTGCGGAAGAGCCCGGACTGCCCGTTGTAGAGCGTCGCGACGGAGACGTCGGTGCGGGCCAGTAGGTAGTTGCGGAAGCCGGAGAACATGCTCGATGCGGCCTCGACCTCGGACACACCCTCCGGTGACATGAGCTGCAGCGGCACAAGCGCCTCGAGTACCGCATCGGGCATTGTCGCGGTCTCCCAGGCATCCGTCATCAGCGGGCGGATGTCTCGCTCGAGCGTCACGGTGAGGGCACGGAGGGCCTTCATTGCGGCTTCGCTCAGATGGGTCTCCGCGAACCCGAACGGGTCGATGCCGATGAGTGAGGTGCTGTCGATGGCAGGCATCACGTCACTCCAACCCGAGCAGTCGGATGGCATTGCCCTTGAGGATCGCAGGCATGCGCTCGGGCTTCAGCGCGGTCATGGCCGCGTCGTCGAGCCACCGATCGGGCGTCAGCATGGGGAAGTCGGAGCCGAACAGCACGCGATCCTTCAGAATCGTGTTGGCGTAGCGCACGAGCTCAGTCGGAAAGTACTTCGGGCTCCAGCCCGAGAGGTCAATCCAGGTGTTGTGCTTGTGGGTGGCGACGGAGAGAGCCTCGTCCTGCCACGGCACGGAGGGGTGGGCCATGATGATCTGCAGCTCAGGAAAGAGCGCCGCCACGGGGTCGAGCAGCATCGGGTTCGAGAGGGCGAGTCGAAGACCACGACCCCCGGGAAGGCCGGCGCCGATGCCCGTCTGCCCCGTGTGGAACAGGGCCGGCACCCCCGCATCCTGAATGGCCTCATAGAGCGGATGCCACCGCTCCTCACTCGGGTCGAAGCCCTGAACGGTCGGGTGGAACTTGAAGCCCCGCACGCCGCTCTCCTCGACGAGACGCCAAATGTCGTCGACCGCGGTGGGCCGATGCGGGTCCACCGAGCCGAACGGGATGAGCACATCGTTGTTGCGCGCCGCACCCTCGGCGATCTCCGCACTGGAGAGGGGCGGGTGCCCCAGATTCGTCTCGGCGTCGACCGTGAAGACGACCGCAGCCATCCGCCGCTCGCGGTAGTGGGCAGCCACGGAATCAAGATCGGGCCGCGGCCCGTCGGTGCTGAAGTAGCGCGACGCGGCCTCACCCAGATCGTCGGGCAGCGAGGCGTGCCCGTCGTGGCTCACCTCAATGTGAACGTGCATGTCGATCGCGGTGAGCGATGCGACATCGAGTGCTGCTTCGTAGCGGGTCATGGCGTCGTGAGCTCAGGCAGTGGGTGCCGGGCGCTGGAGGTCTTCGGGCAGCGGAGGGAACTTCTCGCCGATCGACTGCCGATTGCCGGCGATGATCTCGGCGAAGTCGGCGCCAAGCGCCTCGTACGACCAACCGCCCTCGTGATATTCGGAGACGACCGCTTCGGGATGCGACCAGATCTGGAGTCGGTCGCCGCCGACCCCGATGACCTGGCCGGAGACATCCGCTGCGGCATCGGAGGCGAGGTAGGCGACCATGCCGGCGACATCGGCGGATGTTCCGAAGCCGAGATCGTGACGGAAGAAGGAGGGCATGGGCTCGCCGGCATTGTCGGCCTCGACCGCGGCCGCGAAGTACGGCACGGTGGCGGTCATCGCCGTCGCTGCCACGGGCACGACGGCGTTGACGGTGATCGCGGCCTTCTTGAGTTCTAGGGCCCAGGTGCGCACCATTCCGACGATGCCGGCCTTCGCGGCGGCATAGTTGGTCTGGCCGAAGTTGCCACGCTGGCCGGTGGGTGAACCGATGCAGATGATGCGCCCCGCGGTGCCGGTCTCGCGCATGTGCGTCGCCGCCTCCCGCACGCAGGTGAAGGTGCCGCGAAGGTGAACGCCTATGACCGTGTCGAAGTCGTCGTCGCTCATCTTCCAGAGCACGGTGTCGCGCAGAACGCCGGCGTTGGTGACCAGGATGTCGAGGCGGCCGAAGGTGTCGACCGCGGCTTTCACGAGTTCACGGGCGGTCTCGGTCGGCCCGACCGGGGCGACGACCGATATCGCTGTGCCGCCTGCTGCGCGAATCGAAGCGACCGCTTCGTCGGCGATGGTGGCATCCACATCGTTGATCACGACGGAGGCGCCGAGTCTGGCGAGCTCCTGAGCGTAGGCGAGCCCGAGACCGCGGCCCGAACCTGTGACGATGGCTACTTTGCCGTCGAGAGACATGGGATAGCTCCTTCTGTTAGTCGACATAGAACACTCGTTCATTGAAAATGTCAACTATTGAAATAGCTATCTATTGATAGCATCACGTTATGACCAGCGACCGACTGCGCGCCACCGAGCTCCACACCGACATCGGGTTCCTGCTTGCGCGTGCAAGCGCCCGAGCAAACGCCGCAGCGAACCGGGCCCTGGCGCCACTCGATCTGAAGGTGCGTTCGTACTCCGTGCTGGCGATTGCGGCCTCGACGATTCCCGCTTCGCAGCGGGAGCTCGCCTCCCTGCTCGAGCTTGATCCGAGTCAGGTCGTTGCCCTGGTCGATGCCCTGGAGGAGAAAGGGCTCGTGGAGCGGCAGCCCGACTCGTCGGACCGCCGGGTCAAGATCGTGGTGGCCACGCCCAGCGGCCGCGCCCTGTTCGAGCAGGCGCGCGAAGCCACGACCGGGGCCGAACGCTTCGCTTACGGTCGAATCGAAGAAGCAGATCGCATCCGCCTTCGCCTCCTTCTGCAGATGACGTTCGGTGACGAGGGCGCTGAGGAGCTCGTCGCCGCTGTGCCCGCGGCTCGTTCTCGGTGACGGCGGCGCACGGGCACTTGTCTGCGGGTCGAGTTCTGCGCTGAAGCGGGCTATGGTGCGGCTATGGGCAGGTTCACGGATGCCGTCAAGGGCATGTTCAGGCGACGCAAGCCGGTCACGCCTCAGGAGGCGGAGGATCTCGCCGACTGGGTGAACGAGGGCGGCGCCTTCGACCCTGCCGGGCCTCCGGAGGTCAGTGAGCACGACGGTGACGAGCCGAAGGGCACGGGCGCCTGATCGCGGCAGCGCGAGCACCCTCAGGGATCTAGGCTTGAGGGGTCTTCCTCCTGCTGCTCGACGGTGAGCATCCTCGCCCTCGATCATGAACGGCCGTACGTGTCTGAGCTCTCCCCCTCTCGTCGCCGTCTGGCGCTGCTGTCGCTCGCCCTCGGCGGTTTCGGCATCGGCGCGACCGAATTCGTCGCAATGGGTCTGCTGCCGAATCTCGCGGCAGAGCTGCTGCCGGGGCTCTACACGGCATCGCCGGAGGAGGGCATCGCGCAGGCCGGCTGGCTGATCAGCGCCTACGCGCTCGGCGTCGTCGTGGGCGCGCCGACCATCGCGGCGGCCACGACGCATCTGCCCCGCAAGCGACTGCTGCTGTGGCTGCTGGCCGCCTTCACCGTCGGAACCATCGCATCCGCCCTGCTGCCGAGCTTCGGGCTCGTGCTCGTCGCCCGCTTCGTTGCCGCTCTGCCGCACGGCGCCTACTTCGGCATCGCCTCGATCGTGGCGGCCGACATCATGGGCCCGGGCAACCGCGGCAAGGGTGTCGCGCTCGTGCTGAGCGGGCTCACGATCGCGAACGTCGTGGGCGTGCCGTCGATCACCTGGCTGGGGCAGGTGGCCGGGTGGCGTGCGGCGTACGTCGTGGTGGCCCTCATCTTCGCGGCGACCTTTGCCGCGGTGGCGGCGACCGTTCCGTTGCAGCCGGGCGACCACACGGGTTCGTTCCGGCGTGAGCTGACGGCGTTCCGTCGGCCGCAGCTGTGGCTGACGATCGCGCTCGCGGCAATCGGATTCGGCGGCTTCTTCGCCGTCTACTCCTACATCGCGCCCGCCGTCACGCATGTCGCCGGGCTCGGCGAGGGCGTCGTGCCGTGGGTTCTCGCAGGTATCGGAATCGGCATGACCATCGGCAACCTGCTCGGCGGCTGGCTGACGGATGTCGACGTGCGGCTCACCCTCTATTCGGGCTTCGCCGTGCTGATCCTGTCGCTGCTGGGCTTCGCTCTGACCGCCCACACGGTCGTCGGCCTGGTTCTGTTCTCCGCGCTCGTCGGGCTGTCATCCTCGGCGATCTCGCCGACCGTGCAGTCGCGACTCATGGATATCGCGGGGGAGGCCAAGTCGCTTGCGGCGGCGCTGAACCACTCGGCCCTGAACATCGGCAACAGCCTGGGAGCGTTCATCGGCGGCGCGACCATCGCGGCCGGTTTCGGCTACCTCTCGCCCGCGTGGGCAGGGCTGCTGCTCGCCATCGTGGGCCTCGCCATCGCGACGGTCAGCTTCGGCCTGCAGCGCCGCAGCATCCGCTCCTGAGCTTCAGACCTCGAGGGTGTCGCCCGGTTCGAGCGCGTGGAACTCGCCGCCGCCGGCCTGCGTCATTGCGCCGAGCCGCCCATTCACCATGCCCTGGCCGATCTTGGACAGCACCATCTGGTGCGTGGGGAACGCGTGCTGCGGTGCGATGGCGGTCACGAAATCCATGGCCTCGCTGAGCTTCAACCACGGCGCCCCGGCCGGAACCGCGAGCGTGTTGACGGGCACGGTCGGCACCGTGAAGGAGTCGCCCGGGTAGTAGAGGGTCTCGTCGACCAGAACGCCGACGTTGTCGATCACGGGGATGGAGGAGTGGATGACGGCATGCGTGCTGCCGAAGAACTCGAGCGTGAAGCCGCCCGCAGCCACGCGGTCACCCTCCGACACCTCGGTCACCTCGAAGTCGGATGCCGCCGCGACGACGCCCGCGGGGCCATAGATGCGCGCATCCGGGCTCAGGTCGAGTAGGCGGGCGAGATGCTCGGGCGTCCAATGATCCGGATGCTCATGGGTGATCACGACGCCGACAACAGAGGAGAGACCGCCGAGGGGGGTCGTGAAGTTGCCCGGATCGATGACGAGGTGCTCGCCGTTCTTCTCGATGACGAGGCAGGCGTGTTCGTGCTTGGTGATCAGCATGCGTCAAGACTAGAACCACGACACTTGGCTTGAGTACCCCCGGGGGGTACTATCGAGGCATGATCGCAGACATCAAGAAACGGGCACTGCACCGCGCACGCATCCTCGAAGGACAACTGCGCGGCCTCGAGAAGATGATCGACAACGAGGACTACTGCATGGACATCATCACGCAGTCGCTGTCGATCCAGAAATCACTTGGCTCGCTCAACAAGCTGCTCGTCGAAAATCACCTGCGCACCCACGTCACCCACATGTACGAAGCGGGCGGAGAGCAGCGCGAGCAGGCCATCGAAGAACTGCTCAAGGTGTACGAGCTGACCAAGAACAGGGCGGATCGCGCATGAGCGGCCACGAGCACCACGGCCACGAGCCTGCTGCGCCCGAGCAGCCGCACGGTCACGAGGGTCACGGCGAGCACGAGCACGCCGAGCACACCGGTCACGAAGGCCACGCCGGTCACGAAGGCCACGCCGGTCACGAAGGCCACGCCGGTCACGAAGGCCACGACCACTCCCACCACGACCCTGACATGTTCAAGCGCAAGTTCTGGCTGAGCCTCGTGTTGACGATCCCGACGCTCGTGTTCTCGCACGGGTTGCAGGAGATCCTGGGGCTCGACGGGCCGCGTTTCGCGGGCAGCGAGTTCATTCCCGCCGCCTTCGGCATCGCGCTGTTCTTCTACGGCGGCATGGTGTTTTTGAAGGGCGGCCTGCAGGAGCTGCGGGCGAAGCAGCCGGGCATGATGACCCTCATCTCGCTCGCGATCATCGTGTCGCTGCTGTACAGCCTCGCCGTCACGCTGGGCCTGCCCGGCATGGACTTCTGGTGGGAGCTGGCGACCCTCATCACGATCATGCTGCTGGGCCACTGGATCGAGATGGCCGCGGTGGGCGGTGCGCAGGATGCTCTGGGCGAGTTGGCGAAGCTGCTGCCAGATGAGGCCGAGGTCGTCCATGGTGACAGCACCATGACGCATCCTGTCGACCATCTGAAGCTCGGCGACCTCGTGCTGGTGCGGCCGGGCGCATCCGTTCCTGTCGACGGTGAGGTCACGGAGGGCGAATCGGAGGTCAACGAGGCGCTGCTCACGGGGGAGTCGACGTCGGTGGCGAAGAGCCCCGGCGATCAGGTCATCGCGGGCAGCATCAACTCGGCTGCGGGGGCGCTGACGGTGCGCGTGACGAAGACGGGCGGTGAGACGGCGATCGCCGGCATCATGAAGCTCGTCGCGGAGGCGCAGCAGGGCAGGTCTGGCGCACAGCTACTCGCCGACCGGGCGGCCGCGCTGCTCTTCTACGTGTCGGTGGCGGCGGCGCTGATCACCCTCGCGGTGTGGTGGTTCATCAAACCTGATGACCCCACCTTCGTGCTCGAACGCGTCGTCACGGTGCTCGTCATCGCGTGCCCGCACGCGCTCGGCCTCGCCATCCCGCTGGTCGCGCAGATCTCGACGGCGTTGGGCGCCCGCCGCGGGCTGCTGTTCCGCCGCCGGCAGGCGTTGGAGGATGCGCGGCGCATCGACGTCGTGCTGTTCGACAAGACGGGAACCCTCACGGAGGGCCGCCAGGGCGTCGTAGCGGTTGTGCCGTCGGGAGGCCACGACGCTGACGAGGTGCTCGCGGTCGCGGCATCCGTGGAGGCTCGTGCGGAGCATCCGATCGGCCGGGCCATCGTCGCCGAGGCGGAGCAGCGCGGGCTGACGGTCGAGCGGGCGAGCGACTTCGAGGCCCTCTCCGGGCGTGGGGTGACCGCACGGATCGGCGGGCGCGAGGTGACGGTCGCCAGCAGGCGCACCGTCACGGAGCGCGGGCTGAATCTCGAGGTCGAGCTGGTGCATGCCGCCCGTGACCACGCGGCGGAGGGCAAGGGCATCGTCTTCGTCATCGACGGCGAGCAGGTGCTGGGGCTGGTGGCGCTCGCCGATGTGGTGCGTCCCGAGTCGGCGCAGGCCGTCTCGGCGCTGCGGCGTCGCGGCGTTCGCGTCGCCATGCTCACGGGCGACTCGCATGAGGTCGCGCACTGGGTGGCGAAGCAGCTCGGCATCGACGAGGTCTTCGCCGAGGTGCTTCCGGGTCAGAAGGCGGATGCTGTGGCACGCCTCCAGGCGGACGGCAGCCGGGTGGCGATGGTCGGCGACGGCGTGAACGACGCCCCCGCCCTGGCGAGCGCCGATGTGGGCATCGCGATCGGCGCGGGCACGGATGTCGCCATCGAGTCGGCCGGTATCGTGTTGGCCTCGAGCGATCCGCGCGGCGTGGATGACATCATCCGGCTCTCGCAGGCGACATATCGCAAGGAGCTGCAGAACCTGTGGTGGGCGGCCGGCTACAACATCGTGGGCATCCCGCTGGCGGCGGGCGTGCTGTATGGGGTCGGCTTCGTCATGCCGCCCGCGGTGGGTGCCGCGCTCATGGCGGTGTCGACGATCGTGGTCGCGCTCAACGCGCAGCTGCTGCGGCTGCTGCGCTTCGAGCCCCGCTGACCCCCCGGTTGGGCTCTGCCGCAGCCGAGCCCGAAACGGCTCGCGAAACGGCTCGCTGAAAACGAAGGAGATTCTGCGCATCCGTGCCCCGAATGCGCCGGATGCGGCAGATCGCATCCGTTCGTCCTTCGTTTTCGGCGGGCGCTCGGGCGGGTGTCGCGCGGGGTGCGTGGCGCGGCTCCGCCATAATCGGGGGATGATGACGACCCGGCCCCAGCGACTCGTCGTGGCCGTCAACCCGAGCGCATCGTTCGGGGCGGGCGGCGGCACGGGCGACGAGGTCGCCGGGGCGCTCGCGGCGGCCGGGCACGATGTGGTCACGCTGAGCGAATCGGGTTTCGACGAGCTGCGCGCGGCATCCGCGGCAGAGCTCGCGCGCGGTGCCGACGCGCTCATCGTCGTCGGCGGCGACGGCATGGCCAGCCTGGGCGCGAACCTGCTGGCCGGCACGCCCACACCGCTCGGGATCGTGCCCTCCGGCACAGGCAATGATGTCGCTCGCGGGCTCGGCATCCCGGTGGGCAACACGGAGGCGGCGTTGCGGATGCTGTTGGCCGCCCTCGATCACGGCCCCCGCGTGATCGATGCGGGCCGCGTCACGCGTGCCGACGGGTCGACCGTCTGGTTCGCGGGCGTGCTGTCGGCAGGCTTCGACGCGATCGTCAATGATCGGGCGAACCGGATGCGGTGGCCGCGGGGCCCGCGCCGCTACACGCTGGCGATGGTGGCGGAGCTGCTGCGGTTCAAGCCCATCTCGTACCGGCTCACGGTCGACGGGGTCGTGCGCGAGACGCGCGGAATGCTGGTTTCGGTCGCGAACGGAACCTCCATCGGCGGCGGCATGCTGATCACCCCTGATGCGCGTTTCGATGACGGGCTGCTTGACGTTTTCGTGGTGGGGTCTCTGTCGCGGCTGGAGTTCATCCGCATCTTCCCCTCCGTCTTCGCCGGTCGGCATCTGGGGCACCCTGCCGTGTCGATTGTGCGCGGCAGGAGCATCCGGGTGGAGGCGGATGCTGTGGTCGCCTACGCGGACGGCGAAAGAGTCGGGCCGCTTCCGCTTGATGTCGAGGTCGTTCCGGGGGCGCTGCGGCTGCTCGCACCGATCCTCTGACGGGGGAGAACGGATGCGTGAGGGCTGCTCCGTTTTGGCAAGTCCTGTTCCATATGACATACTTTCTGAGTTGCGCAGCACGCTGCGCAGCCAGGTGCGGCCCCATCGTATAGCGGCCTAGTACGCTGCCCTCTCACGGCGGTAACACCGGTTCGAATCCGGTTGGGGTCACCACACGAAACCCGCTCGCAATCGCGAGCGGGTTTCTTCGTTTCAGGAAGCCGAGTTTCAGAAACCCGAGTTTCAGAAAGCCGAGGCTTCCGACAGCCCGGGCTTCAGGCGGCCTGGCGCCGCGCCGCCCACCACCGGCGAAGCAGCAGCGCGGCCACGGCGACCGCGCAGCCGATGAAGGTCTCGATGAGGCGGTCGACCAGCATGGGGCCGATGGGCATGGGGATGCTCAGGCTGCTCATGCTGAGCGCGAGCGGGGTGATCATGAGGAGCGCCGCCCAGTAGGGGCGGCCGATTCCGAGGCTGAGTGCGATGGCGCCGGAGGCGAGGGCGGCGATTGTGGTCATGGTCGCTGTCTGCAGCACCTGGGAGTCGAACGCGGCGGCGATGGTGCGGGTGGGCCGGCGCTGCAGGTTGCGGAATCTGTGCGCATGCCGTGTTCCTGCGAGGCGGCGCAGCATCCAACCGCTCATGCAGATGAGCCAGGCGAGAACGGCGGATGACGCGGCGACCCCGATGGCGAGCGGCGCCTGTTGCCAGGTCGTGGGAACGACCGCGCAGACGAGCAGGGCGAACACGAAGAACACGGGCTGCCCGGGGATCCAGCCGATGACGGCGGTCGCCATGACCCCGAGCACGATGACGACGACGAGCGCGACAGTGAGGAGGGGCAGCGGTGTGCCGAGGCAGGCGATCACGACGCCCGCGCTGATGCTGGCGGTGAGCGCGATGGCCGCCGCACTCACCGAGAGCAGGCGCACGCGGTAGGGCTCACTGCGCCCGAACAGGGCGGTGAAGGCGCCGAAGGATGCGTACACGGCCAGCTCGATGCGGCCGACGGCGAGCAGCACGAGCATCGGCAGCAGGAGCGCCAGCGCAGCCCTCGTCGCGGCTTCGAGATCGAGGGTGCGGGTCATTCTGAAAATGATGATCGCCGCAGGGTCTTCGCACCCGGCCGGGGCATCCGGTTGCCGTTTCTGTGAGGCGAAGTCCGATGATCGACTACCATTAACTCCGCGAAGGGGAGTATCCCTAGGGGTTGTGCTGTGGTGCGCCCCATGCCGCAGTCGTCAGTACGGATGTCGAGATCGATGTCCCGGATGCGGTGGTGCCGAGTTCAGATCGGTGCGGGAGAGACTTTCGGGCCTTGTCGTACCCTCCCCACGAATGGATTTCCATGGAACTCGCTCTTCCCGTCTGGTTCGAGATCGGCTCGCTTGTCGTGCTGACGCTGATCATCGTCTTCGACCTGATCATCGCGTACCGGCGCCCGCACATCCCCTCCGTGAAGGAGTCGAGCCTGTGGATCGGCTTCTATGTGACGCTCGCGCTGGTCTTCGCGGGGCTCATGTTCCTTCTGGGCGATGCGGAGCACGGCGGGCAGTTCATCGCCGGCTGGCTGACCGAGTACAGCCTCAGCATCGACAACCTGTTCGTGTTCATCATCATCATGGCGCGCTTCAAGGTGCCGAAGAAGTACCAGCAGGAGGTGCTGATGATCGGCATCATCATCGCGCTGGTGCTTCGCGCGATCTTCATCCTGATCGGTGCCGCGCTGATCGAGAACCTCAGCTGGATCTTCTACATCTTCGGGCTGTTCCTGCTGTACACGGCGTGGAATCAGGCCTTCACCTCGCATGACGATGAGGAGGAGTCGGAGAACCGCATCATCGGCTTCCTGCGCAAGCGCATCCACATCACCGAGGAGTTCGACGGCGGCAAGCTGCGCACGATGGTCGACGGACGCAAGACGTTCACACCGATCCTGGTGGTCATCCTCGCCCTGGGCACGACCGATCTGGTGTTCGCGATCGATTCGATTCCGGCGATCTTCGGCATCACGCAGAGCCCGTTCATCGTGTTCGCGGCGAACGTGTTCGCGCTCATGGGCCTGCGTCAGCTGTACTTCCTGCTCGGCGACCTGATCGACCGCCTCGTGTACCTCAAGTACGGCATTGCGTTCATCCTGGCGTTCATCGGCGTGAAGCTGGTGTTCCATGCTCTGCACGAGAACGAGGTGTTCTTCATCAACGGCGGCAACCCGGTCGAGTGGATCCCGGTGTTCAACACGTGGATGTCGCTGGGCGTGATTGTCGCGGCCATGGCTGTTGCCACGATTGCGAGTCTCGTGAAGCTGCACCGCAGCCCGCTGGAGATGCCGATCGGAGCGCCGCGCTACGAGCACGATGATGTGGTCGAGCCTGCTGCCCATGAGACGGATGCCGACACGACGCTCGCTGCGGGCGATGCGGATGCCGAGGGGCGCGACGGCACGCGCCAGTAGACGCCCGCGTACACGCCGTGCTGCAATGATTGCTAATCTGCAGTGATCGCTACCCGTTCGGGGGGCAGCGGCGGAGTGGTTCGAGAGGGCGGCGGGTGGACCGTATGGAGCTTGAGGTGACGCTCCCCGAGGGTCCGTTGAGGCTGGCCGTGGCCGCCTGCACCGATCTCGGCCGCGTGCGCCGCGTCAATGAAGACAGCTTTCTGGCCGAGCCGCCCCTGTTCCTGGTGGCCGATGGGATGGGCGGCCATTCCTTCGGTGACAGGGCGAGTCGCGCGGTCGTGGAGGCGTTCTCGGCCGCGGTGGGCACCGATGGGTTGCCGAGCCCCGAGCTTGTGGTGGAGACGATCCGCGCCGCCAATGAGGCCGTCGTGGCCCTCTCCGATGAGGAGACCGTCTCGGGCACGACCCTGTCGGGACTGGCGCTGGTGGCGGCCCATTCGTCCTATCACTGGATGGCTTTCAACGTCGGCGACAGCCGCGTCTACAGTTGGGACGGCCGCGCGCTCGAGCAGGTCACCGTCGACCACTCGGCGGTGCAGGAGATGCTCGATCTGGGCCAGATCTCCGCGCTGGAGGCCATCGATCATCCGTACCGCAATGTGGTGACGCGGGCGATCGGCATCGACGATTCGGTTGAGCCGGATGTCTGGCTGCTGCCGGTGGGCGGCCACCAGCTGTTCCTGGTGTGCTCCGATGGGCTCACAAAGGAGCTCGACGACGACCAGATTGCGAGCATCCTCGCCGACCGCTTCTCGCTGCCGGAGGGGCAGTCGGTTGCCGACAGGCTCGTGCAGGCGGCGCTCGCGGCGGGCGGTTCCGACAATGTGACGGTGATCGTGGTCGAGGCCGAGCTCGCGGACACCGCCCACAGCGCCGATGAAGACACGAACGACCGCGGGATGCCTGGCCATCTCGAAGAGACTCGACCCAGAAAGTAGCCCCTGTGACACTGCTGAGCTATTCCCCGGCCGGTGATTCCGGCTGGCTTGCCCTTGCCAACGCCAGTCTTCTTCAGGTGGTTCATCGGCCTGCCGCGGAGGCGGTGGCGGCGTCGTGGCCGTCGCTAGGTGGCGGCTTCGGTGCTGCGCTCGACGAGCTGACGCGGGGCGGTGTTTCGGCGGCTCCGTCGTTCGCGCTGATCGAGTGGTCGGGCGATGGCGAGACCCTGAGGGTGATCGTGCGCGGCGATGTGTCCGTGTCGGTGTCTTCTGCGGCAGGCGACCGCCGTGTCGAGGGCGCCGGCGTGACGACCTGGTCTGAGCAGGTGGTTCCGGATGCTTCGGGCTTCGATCTCGTCGTCGGTTCGGCATCCGGGTCTGAAGCGGAGCCGTGGTTGCCGTTGGAGCGGGGCGCGGCGTTCGTGTCGCGCGTCGCGGCGGGGGAGAGGGGCGCATCCGCCCCGGAGAAGACGGTCAAGAAGTCAGCCGCGTCGGCCGGCAAGCCCGCCGAGGATCCCGCCGCGAAGCAGCCCGCCGAACAGAAGCAGCCCGCCGAACAGAAGCAGCCCCCAGCAGAGAAGGCAGCGCAGAAAGCACAGCAGAAGCCCGCCCAGAAGCCGGCCGCTCCCGCCGCTGTCGCGGTCGACACGGTGGTCTCCTCCGACACGGTGCAGGCGCACGGCGGTGACGTGGTGCTGCCGACCGATGAGGGCTACGACTATCTCTTCGGCGAGACCATGTACCGCACCGTGTCGAGCGCTGCGGTACGTGAGGCGGCCGAAGGTGAAGAAGATGAGGTTTCGGATGTTCCGGAGGGCGACCACGACGGCATGACGATCGTGACGAGCGACCTGAAGAAGATGCGGGCCCGTCGCGGCGAGAAGTCGGCCGCCCCTGCGCCCGCCGCGCCGAAGCAGTCGTCGCTGTTCCTCGAACTGTCGACGGGTGGCCGCCAGGAGCTGGGGAGCCAGCCGGTGCTGGTGGGCCGCGCCCCGACGGCCACCAAGGTCGCGGGGGGTGCGCTGCCGGCGCTTGTCACGATTCCCGGTGACAAGGACATCTCGCGCAATCATGTGCAGCTCGCGGTGGAGGGCGATTCGGTTGTGGTCACCGATCTGCACTCCCGCAATGGCACTCAGGTCGTTCTGCCGGGCAAGTCGCCCCAGCAGCTGCGCCAGGGCGAGCCGACGACGGTGATCGTGGGCACGGTCGTTGATCTTGGCGGCGGCGTCACCCTGACCGTCCGCGAGGAGGCTTGATGCGCCGAGTGACGTCGGTGTCGCCGGAGCTGCCCGGCTACACCCACGTGAGGTTGCTCGGCTCGGGCGGTTTCAGCGATGTCTTTCTGTATGAGCAGCATCTGCCGAAGCGCCGGGTGGCGGTGAAGGTGCTGCTCACCGAGGAGCTCACCGACGCCAACCGGGCCGCCTTCGTGGCGGAGGCGAACCTGATGGCGCAGCTTTCTGCGCATCCGTACATCGTCTCGATCTTCCACGCCGATGTCGCGGCCGACGACCGCCCCTATTTCGTCATGGAGTACTGCTCCGGGCCGAGCCTCGCCGAGCGGTACAAGCGCGAGCCGATGTCGGTCGTCGATGTTCTGCGCACGGGCGTGCGCGTGTCGGGCGCTGTGGCAACCGCTCATGCGGCGGGCATCCTGCACCGTGACATCAAACCGGCGAACATCCTCACGAATGACTACGGCTGGCCGGCCCTCACCGATTTCGGCATCTCGTCGACAGTCGATGATGAGGTTCCGCTGCAGACGTCGAGCCTCAGCTCGCTGCGCGGAGAAGACACCTCGGGCACGACGGGCAGCGCTTCTGTGGGCATGTCGGTGCCGTGGTCTCCGCCGGAGATGTTCGAAGACGACCCGAATCCGGATGTTCGGGCGGACGTGTTCTCGCTCGCCGCGACCCTCTACACGCTGCTGGCCGGCCACACCCCCTTCGAGGTGCGGGGCCGCTCCAACGGTGTGCTCGACCTGATCGGTCGTATCGAGCGCGGGCTCGTGACCCCGCTGGAGCGCAGCGATGTGCCGCGTTCGCTGATCGCGGTGCTGCAGAAGGGCATGGCGACGCGGCGGGAGGACCGCTTCGCGACCGCCGTCGAGTTCGGGCGGGCCCTGCAGCGCGTCGAGCTGGAGCTCGGCTACAGCCCGACGACGATCGACGTGCCCAATCTGATCGTCGACGGCTCGGTGCGCGACGGCGTGCTCGATGACGATGACGCCACGCGTGCCCGCGGGGTTTCGACGATCGAGGCGCAACCGGCCGCTCCCGTGCCCACTGCGTTCACGCCGCCCCCGGCATCCGACGACGCCACGCGGGTGCGCGGTGCCCAGCAGGTGCAGGCCCAGCCTGTAGCGGAGGCGCCGGGTGAGACGGTCATGCGCCGCCGCACCCCCGCACCGCCACCGCCAGAGCCCGAAGTCATTGTCGCCGAGGAGCCTGCGGATGCTGCGCCGCGGCCGACGAAGGCGAATCGCCTGGCACTGTGGATTGCGGCCGCGGCGGTGCTCGTCATCGCGGGTGGTATCACGGCGGGCCTCGTGTTCGGCGGAATGCCGAGCGTTGAGGAGCCCGATCCCTCGCAGCCCAGCGGAGGCGGCGCTGCGGCCGTGGTCGAGACGATCCCGACGCCCGAGTTCGTCTCTGCCACGCCGGGCGAGGGCACCCTCGACTTCGTGGTGACCAATCCGAAGCCGCAGGACGGCGACGCGTTCATCTGGAGGCGCACCGACCGGGGCAGCGCGGAGCCGATGCGCAGCACATCCGACGGCACCTTCTCGGTGAAGGAGTTCGACGGCGGCCAGGTCTGCATCGAGGTGCGCATCGTGCGCTCGGGCCGCGACTCCGCGAACCCGCTCGAGGGGTGCTACCCGTGATCAAGCCGCTCAGGGTCGAGTTCTGTGGTGAGTGGTACGACATCGAGCATCCGGCCGATTTCCACATCGGGCGCGAGTCCGACCTCGTGATCGACGACAACCCCTATCTGCACCGCCGCTTCCTGCGCATCTACGAGGAGTTCGGCATGTGGTGGCTCGGCAATGTCGGCAATCTGCTGTCGGCGACGGTGTCGGATGCGACCGGCCAGGTTCAGGCCTGGCTTGCGCCCGGCGCGCGGCTGCCGATCGTGTTTCCCGAGTTGCAGGTCCTGTTCAGCGCCGGGTCGACGACCTACGAGTTCACCATCCATGCGCCCGCCGACTACTACGCCTCGGCGGCGATGGCGACGGACGACGGCGGCTCGACGACGATTGCCCCCGTCATGCTGACCTCCTCGCAGAGGCTGCTGATCGTGGCGCTCGCCGAGCATGTGCTGCGCCAGTCATCGCCCGGTCGCGGCGAGATCCCCACTTCGGCGGAGGCCGCCAGACGGGTGCACTGGTCGATGACGACGTTCAACCGCAAGCTCGACAATGTGTGCGAGAAACTCGACAAGATCGGCGTCGCAGGGCTTCGCGGCGGCAAGGGCAACCTGGCGACGAATCGTCGACTGCGCCTCGTCGAATATGCCGTGGCGACCCGCCTGGTGAGTGCGGAGGACCTGTACCTCATCGATCGGAATGACGAGGAACATCGCCCCGCTCCGGATGCGGCAGCAGCCGAAGCCTGAGCATGGGCAGTTCTGCCCATGACCCCCATTGGTGGGTAGAAGCCGTGTTAGGTTAATCCCTGTCGCCCAAGGCGAAACATCATTAGCCGCAGGCGACTGCGAATCCAGGGGGAGTCTCTAACGTGGGTCGGATGCTTCGGCGCGGCAGTCGGAAGACGCTGGCATCGACGCTCGTCCTGGCTGTCGTTGCCGGCGTTCCCCTGACGATCGCGGCGCTGCATCCGGGTTTTCCGATCTCCGACGTCGACCTCACCTCCCGTGATGTGTGGGTGACGAACGGCGAGCAGCTGCTGGGCGGCCGCCTGAATCGGCAGATCGACGAGCTGAACGGCTCGGTGGTGGCGTCGAGCCCGTCGTTCGACGTGCTGCAGGATGGCGACACCCTGTTCATGTACGACCCTGTGGCGGGGCGCATCGAGTCGGTGAACCCGGCGACGACCGAGGTGACCTCGGCGATCGAGGTGCCGAAGGGTTCCGAGGTTTCGTACGGCGGCACGACGCTGGCGATCATGTCGGATGCCGGGGAGCTGTGGGCCATCCCTGCGGTGGGCGATCTGCAGTTCAACTACGTGTCGACCCCTCCTCTCGTGAAGCTGGGCGATGACGCCCATTCAACGGTGACGAAGGATGGTGAGATCCTTGCGGTCTCCCCGGACGAGCGGGCGCTGTTTCGCATCGCATCGCTCGCCGATGCGCCTGAGCGGAGCGATCTGCCCGAGCTGGGCGAGTTCCAGCTTGCAGCGGTGGGCGACGAGGCCGTCATCTTCGACCAGTCGACGAATGAGCTGATCACTCAGGATGGCTCGAAGCACGAGCTGGGCGAGGAGGGGCTGCGATTGCAGCAGACCGGCCCCGAGTCTGACTATGCGGTGGTGGCGACGGGCGACTCGCTGCTGAAGGTCGATCTCGGCTCCGGCTCTGTGGAGAGCGTTCCTGCTGATGTCTCGAAGCCTGTGACCGAAGCATCCGGGGTCTCAGCCCCTGTGTATCTCGACGGCTGTGCCCATGGGGCCTGGGCCGGTGCGCAGCGTTACCTGCTGTCGTGCGATGGGGCCGAGGGCGAGCCGGTCGACATCGAGCAGCCGACGCAGGGTTCGACGCTGGAGTTCCGGGTGAACCGTACGGTGATCGCCCTGAACAATCTCGACAATGGCAATGTGTGGCTCGTCGACGAGAACATGCGTCTGGTCGAGAACTGGGACGACATCGTGCCGCCGGAGGAGCAGGAATCGGAGGTGGAGGGCGACGAGAAGTCAGCCATCCAGTCCTTCGAAGACACGCTCGCGGAGCGCACCGAGACGAACCGGGCACCAACGGCGAACGACGACGATTTCGGCATCCGGCCCGGTCGCACCACGATCCTGCCGCTGCTCGACAACGACACAGACCCTGACGGCGACGTGCTCGTCATCTCGGCGCGGGACAGGATCGCCGAGACGACGGGGCGTATCGATGCGATTGACGGCTCGCGGGCGCTGCAGTTCACCCCGGCCCCCGGTTTCGTGGGCAGCGTCTCGTTCGGCTACACGGTCGACGACGGCCGCGGCGGCACCGACTCGGCCCGGGTGACGGCCAGGGTGGTCTCCGAGCAGTCCAACGAGATCCCCTATGCGCTCCGCGGCGGCGGCGTCGCGGTGGAGGCGAACCAGACGGTCAGCTACAACGTGTTGACTGACTGGAAGGACCCCGACGGCGACGACCTCTATCTGCTTGGCGCGAGCCCGAAGTCGGGCGACCTCGTGCGCTTCACCCCCGATGGCTTCGTCACCTTCACCCACAGCACTTCGGAGCTGGGCGAGAAGGAGGTCGTCTTCACGGTGAGTGATGGCCGCGGCGAGCCCGTGCAGGGCACCCTCACCGTGACGGTGGAGGCACCGGGAACCCTCAACCCGGTCGGCACCCCAGACTTCACGACGACCTTCGTCGACGAGTCGGTCGTCGTCGAACCGCTGCTGAACGACATCTCCCCTTCGGGCGCGCAGCTGGGCCTCGTCGCGATCGAAGAACCGGGCGGCGGTGCGCAGGCGAGCTTCAATTCGGATGCCGGCACCCTCACCTTCGGATCGTCGTCGCCGGGCATCTTCTACGTCAAGTACACGCTGAGCGCGGGCGCGAACACGAGCGTGGGCATCGTGCGCATCGATGTGCTCGAGAAGCCTGCGGATGCCGAGCTGCCGCCGATCGCGGTGAAGGACACCGCCTATCTGCGCGGCGATGAGCCGACGACCGTCTCGGTGCTGTCGAACGATGTGAGTCCGGTGGGTCGGGTGCTCGCAGTGCAGTCGATCGATGTTCCTGTCGAGTACACGACGAAGGGGCTTGTGGTCGAGCTGCTCGAGAGCACGCTCGTGCGGGTCACGTCGCCTCAGGCGCTCACCGAGCAGCTCTCGTTCAGTTACACGATCTCCGACGGGCTCAACACGGCGACGGCGGGTGTGACGATCGTGCCGATGCCGGCGCTCACGAAGCATCAGCCGCCGGTGGCGCAGAACGATGCGATGCGAGTGCGTGTCGGTGACATCGCGACGCTCAATGTTCTCGACAACGATTTCCATCCGGATGATTCGCCCATGTTCCTGGATGACACGCTCGTGACGCCGCCCGGCGACGGGCTCGCGTTCGTGAGCGACGACCACCTGCGATTCCAGGCGCCGACGAAGCCGGGCGAGTACCGGGTCGACTACCGCGTTCTCGACCCCTTCGGGGAGACCTCGACGGCGACGGCCATCTTCACGGTCGTGCCCTTCGACGACGCGAACAACCGCGATCCGGAGCCTGCTCCGCTGGTCGCCCGCGTGCTGGCGGGAGGCACGATCAGGGTGGATGTGCCGCTCGACGGTATCGATCCGGATGGCGACTCGACGCAGCTCCTGAACTTCCCGCGCAATCCGATGTTCGGTTCGGTCGTCGACACGGGCCCGAACTTCTTCTTCTACGAGGCTTCGCCTGCCGCCGCAGGAACGGATGTCTTCAGCTACGAGGTGTACGACGCGTTCGGCGCGACGGGCGTCGGCGAGATCAAGATCGCCGTCATCCCCGAGCCGGATGAGCTCCAGGAGCCCACTGCGGTGCCTGACAGCGTCTCTGTGCGGCCGGGGCGGCTGGCCCAGGTCGATCTGCTGGCGAATGACTCCGACCCGCAGGGCGCCCCGATCAAGATCTCGGAGGAACTCGTCGACGTGCCGAAGGGCATCGACGTGAAGGTCGTCGGCAACCGCTACCTGGTGGTGAAGGCGCCGGATGAGGAGCAGTCCTTCTCCGTGCGGTACGAGCTGAGCAACGACCGCGGCGGTCGCACCATGAGCTACGCACTGGTGCAGGTGACGCCCAACGCACCGCTGCTTCCGCCGTCGGCCGATGACGTTCCGATCCTGACGAAGGAGATCGCCGGCAAGAAGTCGATCACGGTCGACGTGCTCGACGGCTACGCCTTCAACCCCTCCGGGCCGAACTCCGATCTTGTGGTGACGGTCGAGGGGCCGAATGCGGATGCGGCGCAACTGCTCGAGCGGAATGGTCGCATCGAGGTCACGCCGGGTGAGAAGCGGCAGGCGATCGCCTACCGCGTCACCAACGAGGCCGACGATCTCAGCGCGCTGGCGTTCATCCTGGTTCCGGCGGCCGTCGCAGAGGGCTACGACGACCCGCCCTACATCGACCCGAACCTGCCGACGCAGTACGTGAGTATGAACGAGACGCGCGAGTGGAATCTCGCCGACATCGTCAAGGTGCCGTCCGGCCGTGACGCCTGGATCTACGACGAGACGACGGTCACGGGCATCCAGTCGAACGGCGACAAGATCTTCGTCGACAAAGACACGCTGCGTTTCACTCCGGCGACCGACTACCGGGGGCCGGCGGCGATCAACTTCACGGTCACCGACGGTGCGTCGAAGAACGACCCCAAGGGTGTCAAGGCCTCGCTCACGCTCAACATCGTCGTCGGCGACCCCGAGTTCCGCGACACCCCGCCCGAGTTCACGACTCCCAACACCCAGGTGGAGGTGGGGGAGGAGACCGTCATCGATCTGCGGGCGTCGACGGGGCATCCGAACCCGAAGATCCTGCAGGAGGTCACGTATTCGAATGTGACGGGCGCCAGTGACGGGCTGCAGGCGAATCTGAGCGGCTCGGAGCTGCATCTCTCGGTTCCGCGCAACACGCCCAAGGGCACGACGATGACGCTCGGTGTGACGCTGCGCTGGGACAAATTCGAGGTTCCGGGCACCATCAATGTCACCGTCGTTGGTTCGACGAGGCCCCTGCCCTTCGCGGTGACGGATGCCTACGAGATGAAGCGCGGTGGCGGCGACGGCTCGTCCGGCTCGATCACGGCGAACCCGTTGACGAACGACTCGAATCCGTACCAGACGACCGGCGAGGCGCTCACGATCGTGGGGGCGACGGTGTCGAACACCGGTGAACCGGCGACGGTGTCGTTCACGAAGGACACGGTGAAGATCGCCCCGAACCCCTCGCTGAAGAGCGGCGTCGTCGAGGTCATCTACACGGTGCAGGATGCGACAGAAGACAAAGACAGGCGGGTCAACGGAACGATCCGGCTCGTCGTCAGTGATGTGCCCGATGAGGTGCAGAAGCCTGTGCGCTCGCCGAACTCCGACATCGGCGCCGACCACTCGGCGAGCTTCCGTTTCGCCGCGCCGGCCACGAACGGCAAGCCGATCACGTCCTATGAGCTGCGCACGAGCCCTGCGGTGGCGAATCTGCCCACATGCACGGCGGGCGCCGAGTGCACCCTGACGGGCCTGACGAACGGCACGCCGTACACGATCTCTGCGCGCGCGATCAATGAGCACGGGCCGGGCGCCTGGTCGACGTACAGCGACCCGGTGACGCCGTACGGCACCCCGTCGGCGACACAGCCCACGCTGAGCAGCCAGTCGAAGTGGTCGCCCGCGAGCGTCACCTGGACGTGGCCTCTCGTCTCGGGCACCGGCGGCCAGACGACCTACACCTGGGAGGCCAGCAATGGCGCGACGGGCAGCGGCGTCGACCTGACGTCAGCCACGATCAGCGGTCTGGGCGCGGGCAGCTACACGGTGAGCGTGTATGCGACGAACTCGGGCGGCAAGTCCGGCCCGAAGACGGCATCGTCGGCCACGACGGTCAAGGACCAGCCGAAGCCCACCGCCCCCGCCAGTGTGAGCACGCCGGGCGGCGCGACGGGTGCCACGACGCTGACCTGGTCGTGGACGCCACCGAGCAACGCCACCGCGGATGCCGCCGGCGATGGCATGGAGTACGTCTACAGGATCAACGGCGGCACCGCCACGGTGACGAAGAACACCTCGGCATCTCTTGCGGTGGGCAATGCGAACGCCGACTACAGCCTCACCGTCTACGCACGCAACGGCAGCGGCGACGGGCCCTCCACGAGCTCAGGCAACACGCACGTGACCTACAAGGCCAACCCCAAGGTCACGCTGGAGCGGGGAACCGCGGTGAACTGCCAGAGCAGCGGAACGCCGGGCTGCTTCCAGCACAAGATCACACTCTCCGACTTCGGCGGCGGCACGCACACGGTGAAGCACTACTGCAACGGCTACATGGATGGGTACGACCGCACGTTCACCGGTAACTCCTACGAGAGCCAGGTGCACTGCGGCTGGGCCGACACGTATGTGATCGTCGATGGAATTGAAAGCAATCACGTCAACTTCAACGGATGACAGTCAAGGAACAGGAACAAACATGCCGGTAACCCAGGAGCAGGCGACATGGTTCGCGGATGCCTTCCAGAAGCTGATCGCGAACGTCGACAAGGCGATCGTCGGCAAAGATCACGTCATCCGCCTCGTGCTGACGGCGCTCGTCTCCGACGGCCATGTGCTGCTGGAGGACTACCCCGGCACGGGCAAGACGGTTCTGGCGAAGGCGCTGGCGAACACGCTCGATGGCTCGACCTCGCGCATCCAGTTCACCCCCGACCTGCTGCCCTCCGATGTGACGGGCGTGCAGATCTTCGACCAGTCGAAGGGCCGCTTCGAGTTCCACAAGGGTCCGATCTTCGCCTCGATCGTGCTCGCTGACGAGATCAACCGCGCCAGCCCGAAGACCCAGTCCGCCCTGCTTGAGGTCATGGAGGAGGGGGTCGTCACGATCGACGGCGAAGGGCATCCGGTCGGCGCCCCGTTCCTGGTGATCGCAACCCAGAACCCTGTCGAGCAGGCGGGAACGTACAAGCTCCCCGAGGCTCAGCTCGACCGCTTTCTCATCAAGACGACGCTCGGCTACCCCGACACCAAGACGACCGTGGCGCTGCTCATGGACTCGGCGACGCGCGCCCGCGCATCCCTCGTGTCGCCCATCATCAAGCCGGAGTCGATCGTCGCCATGGCGGCCCTCGCCACGGAGGTCTTCGTCGACGAGTCGGTTATGCAGTACCTGAGCGACATCGTCGAGGGCACCCGCAAGGATCGCGACGTGGTGCTTGGCGTGAGCATGCGCGGTGCGATGGCGCTCGCCCGCGCCATCAAGACATGGGCGATCACGCAGGGCCGCACCTACGCCACCCCTGACGATGTGCGCGACCTCGCCGTTCCTGTGCTCGCCCACCGCATCATCCTCGACCCGGAGTCGGAGTTCGCCGGGGTGAAGGCGGAGGAGATCGTCGAGCGCATCCTCGTCGGCATCGAGCCGCCCGCCTACCGGGCCGCGTAGTCCCGCCAACCGAACTGTTCCGAATGAGTCGCGTGCCCGAGTCCGTCACCAGGTTCCTCACAGCAGTGGGGGCCCTCGTCCTGCCCGTCGTGCGGGCAGTCCGGCGTGCCGTCCTGCCCTTTCTGCGCGTGGTGACCCCGCTCGGCTGGCTGGTGCTGGGTCTCGGTCTTGTGGCGTTCGTGCTGAGTGCGATCTTCGGCTGGCAGGAGTTCACCTATTTGGCCGCGGTGCTGCTGGCGGCGGTCGTGGTCAGCGTGTTCTTCCTGTTCGGACGGGCCTCGTACGGTGTGCTGATCGAGCTGAATCCGCGCCGTGTCGTCGTCGGAGACCGGGCGATGGGGCGGATGCTCGTGAGCAACACGGGCGCTCGAAATCTGCCGCCGACGCGCATGGAGTTGCCGGTGGGTCGAGGCCTCGCCGAGTTCCAGCTTCCCTCGATGAAGCCGAAGGAGGAGCACGAGGAGCTGTTCGCCGTACCCACGAGCAAGCGGGCCGTCATCGTGGCCGGCCCGTCGGAGTCGGTGCGCGGTGACCAGCTCGGCCTGCTGCGGCGCAGCCAGAAGTGGGCCGACCCTGTCGACCTTTTCGTGCATCCGCGAACCGTGCGCCTGGCCCCGTCTGCGGCGGGCCTCGTGCGCGACCTCGAGGGGCAGGTCTCGAACAAGATCACCAACAACGACATCGCATTCCACGCGCTGCGGCCGTATGTGCCCGGCGATGACCGTCGTTATGTGCACTGGCGCACCTCGGCCCGCATCGGGCAGCTGATGGTGCGGCAGTTCCAGGAGACGAGGCGCTCGCAGGTGACGATGATCCACGCGTCACGGAGCGACCTCTACGCCTCCGAGGAGGAGTTCGAGCTGGCAGTGTCGGTGACGGCGTCGATCGCTGCTCAGATCATCCGCGACGGCACTCAGATGAATGTGGTCAGCGAGGCGGGGATGTGGCGAACCCAGACGGTCACGGCGATGCTGGATGCCTCCTGCCGCGTCGAGCCTGCTGGCCGCGAGTTCGCGACCTTGCGAGGCTTCGCCCGTGAGCGCACGAAGCGACTGCCGGCGCCGAGCGTCGTCATGATCGTCGGCGGTTCGCGGATGACGGTGGCCGACTTCCGCAGCGTGCAGTCGCTCTTCGGCCAGGACACGAGCCAGGTGGGCTTTCACATCGTGGAGGGTGCGGAGCCGAAGATCTCGGCTGTGGCCGGGCTCACCATGACAACGGTGGGCGATCTTTCTGACCTTCCTTCTCTCGTGCGGGGGCTCACCGGATGAGCGCGGTAGGCGACGCGGCGGCGAAGCGCGGCACGAAGACCGGCACGAAGACCGGCGACGGAACAGCGGAGGCGCGCACCGGCCTGCGCAGGCCCAGCAGCCGCACCTGGACCGATATCGCCGTGCTCCTGCTCCTCGTGGTTGTGGGCCTCGTCGGCTTTGAGCCGTCGTTCGGCGGCTACAGCTTTCTCATCCCGGCCCTCGGCGGCCTCATCGTGGGCGCGGCGACGGGCATCCTGTCGTCCTTGTTCCGCCTCGGGCTGGTGCAGACGGTGCTCGTCGCGATCGTCGCCTATTTCCTGTTCGGAACGGCGTTGGCGGTTCCGCAGCAGGGCATCCTTGTGGTGCTGCCGAGTCTGCAGTCGCTCGCGAGTCTCGCCGTGGGCGCCGTGTTCGGCTGGGCCGACATCGTCACGCTGCGCACCCCGATCGGCGCGCCGCAGTACATCCAGGTGGTGCCGTATGTGGCGACCTGGCTTGTGGCGCTCGTGTCGACGACGCTCGCCGCGCGCTGGTTGTCGACGCGACCGCGAGCCGCTTGGCGCTTCGGGTTGGCACTGCTCGGCCCCATGGCGATCTATGTGGCCAGCATCCTCATCGGTACGGATGACCCGTTCCAGGCTGGTCTGCGCGGGGTCACCTTCGCGGTGCTCGCGCTCGTCTGGTTGGGGTGGCGGCGCAGGCCGGCATCATCCTCGGTCTCACCTGAGGGCGCGCGGCGACTGCACGGTCGCAGGGTCGCCGGCACGGCGGTCGTCGTGATCGCCGCGGTGCTGCTCGGCGGGGGCGCCGGTTTCTGGTTGGCCCCGCCCAAGGATCAGCGCTTCGTGCTGCGCGACGAGATCGAGCCGCCCTTCGACCCGCTTCAGTACCCGAGCCCGCTCTCGGGCTTCCGGCACTACACGAAGCAGGTGACGGATGACGTGCTGTTCACAGTGCAGGGGCTGCAGGCCGGCGACAAGGTGCGCCTGGCGACGCTCGACTCCTTCACCGGCAAGCTGTGGAACGTGACGGGGCCGGAGACGAGCACCAACGGTTCGGGCACCTTCAACCTGGTGGGGCGGTCGCTGCCAAAGCAGTCGTTCGTCACCCCGGAGGCGCGGCGCGACGTCACCTTCACGATCGAGACCTACGAGGATGTCTGGCTTCCCAGCCTCGGGTACCCGAACGACATCCGCTTCACAGACGGTGACGCAAGCTCGGCCACCGACGACCTGCGGTACAACGATTCCACGGGAACGGCAGTTCTCACCTCCGGGCTGCATGCGGGCGACAGCTACACACTCGATGCGACGGTACAGGCGCCGATGACTGCGGCCGATCTCGCTGAGGTGCCCATCGCGTCCGTCGAGTTGCCGCCCGTCGAGGCTGCCCCCGACATCGTCACGGTGAAGGCGCAGGAGTTCGCGGCATCGGCGGCGTCGCCGGCGGCGCAGCTCGAGGCGATCCGCCTGGCGCTCGTGTCGCAGGGATTCCTGAGCCACGGCCGCGCATCCGATTCGGTTGCCTCCCGCGCGGGGCACGGCGCCGACCGCGTGACCGAGCTGCTCGAGCGCAACCAGATGGTCGGCGACCAGGAGCAGTACGCGTCCGCGTTCGCGCTGATGGCCCGCAGCCTCGGCTACCCGGCGCGCGTCGTCATGGGCTTCGCCCCGGATGCTGCGGATGTCGAGGCGGCACCGGTCGTAGAGGTCACGGGCGACGACGTGACCGCGTGGGTGGAGGTGGCCTTCGACGACGTCGGCTGGGTCGCCTTCGAGCCGACTCCGGATGAGACGGACATCCCCCAGGACCAGACGCCGAAGCCGAAGAGCGAACCGCAGCCCCAGGTGCGCCAGCCCCCGCGCATGGACAACGACGATGAGGACCTGCTGACGCCGGTCGAGTTGGAGGAGTCGCAGGAGGAGGACGACGGCGGCTGGTTCGACATTCCCGGGTGGGTCTATGTGCTCGGCCTGAGCATCCTGATCCCCGCCGCCATCGTGTTCATTCCCATGCTCATTGTGGGCCTCATCAAGGCGCGGCGCGCGACGCGACGTCGGGCCGCAGCGGAGGGCCACGACAGGGTCGCCGGGGCGTGGGAGGAGCTCGTCGACCGTTTCTCTGAGCTCGGCTACGACGTTCCTGCGGCGAGCACGCGCATCCGCGTCGCCGATCATCTCGACCGCCAGGTGGCGGGGGAGGGCGCCGTCTCGCTGCGCCCGCTCGCGAGCACCACCGACGAGGCCGTGTTCTCCGGGCAGCCGATCGATGACGAGCGCAGCGCGCAGGCTTGGTCGGAGGCTCAGCTCGCGGTCGAGGCCGCGCGCGTCGGACTCTCTCGCATGCGCAGGTTCTTGGCCAGGTATCGCGTCCGTTCTGCCCGTGACTGGGCGAACCGCATCTCACGGAAGAGGAGCGACTCATGAAGCTCAAGCTCACACTCAAGAGGCAGTCGGGTCCTGACGCCGATCTGGTGGTGGCGACCGATGTCGGGGCGACCGTGAGCGACGTCGCAGGCGAGCTGCTGGCCGCCGACCCGATCTCGCCCGTGCCGCGCGGCGAGGCGAAGGGCGCGACTCTCGAGGTCGCATTCCCCGGTGTGAGCGGCAGCCGGGTGCTCGATCCGGGCACCCCGATCGCCGAGGCGGTCATCGCGTCGGGTGCCGCGGTGCGCATCGTGCGTGAGGGCACGAGGCCGGGTGCCGACGCAGGCCCTGTCCTGGGTGTGCTTCGCGTCGATTCCGGGCCGGATGCGGGCAGGGATTTCGAGCTGCGGGCAGGCTCGACCGTCATCGGGCGAGATGCTGCAAGTGGCATTCGGCTGAACGATCCGCTGGTCTCCAAGCGTCACGCGAGGGTCGAGGTGAGCGACACGATCGACCTCGTCGACCTCAACTCCGCCAACGGCCTTGTGGTGGATGGCGGCGAGGTCACCCGCATCAGCCTCCGCTCGGGGCAGACGGTCACGCTGGGCGACACCGTGTTGCGTGCCGAGCTAGTGGGCCGTTCGACTCCTGCCCCGGCCCAGGGGCGTGTGGGGCCTGTCGCGTTCAACCGTTCTCCTCGCGTCGAAGCCCGCTATCCCGGCGAGGAGTACGACGGCCCCGATGTGCCACGCGAGTCCGAGCCGATGCCATTCCCGTGGCTGGCCCTGGTCGCCCCGCTCCTGGTCGGGCCGATCCTGTTCGCCGTCACCCAGAATCCGCTCTCCATCATCTTCGTGGCACTGTCGCCCGTGATGATGGCCGGCACCTATTTCACGCAGCGCATGAGAGAGAAGCGCACGCAGAAGGCGCAGATCGAGAAGTTCGATCGCAAGCTCCTGCAGCTGGGCGAGATGATGGAGAAGGAGGTCGTGCTCGAGCGCAGCGTGCGCCTCGAGGAGTCGGTCTCCACAGAGGAACTGCTGGAGCACACGGATGCTCTGGGCCCGCTTCTGTGGACCCGCCGGCCTGAGCACTGGTCGTTCCTCAATGTGCGGCTCGGCATCGGAACCGCGCCGTCGCGCAACGAGATCCGGGGGCGCAACAACGCCAACGGCCTCCCGGGCTACGCAGAACGTCTGGATGCGACCATCGAGTATTTCGAGGACATCTCCGGTGTTCCCATAGTCGACAGCCTCCGTGATGCCGGCGCGCTGGGGCTGAGCGGCGACGAGGTGCCGGTGCTGGAGGCGACGCACAGCGTGCTCGTGCAGCTGGCCGCCCTGCATTCGCCCGCCGAGCTGGCGTTCAGTGCCATCCTCAGCCCGACCTGGTCGAAGGAGCTCGAATGGATCAAGTGGCTGCCGCACACGGGCGCCGCGGGCAGCCCTCTCCAGGGGGTCCAGCTCGCCGACAGCGCCGCGACGGGTGCGAAGCTGATCGCCGATCTCGAGGAGCTCATCGAGACCCGCACGGGCGGTTCACGCAAGCGCCCCGGGCAGAATCGCGGCGCGCTCTCACTGGATGACGCCGTGATGGCGAAGGGAGCCGAAGTCGGTGACGAGAAGTCGAACGACTCCGATGAGCTGCCGGAGATGCCCTGCATCGTCGTGGTGATCTCCGACGACGCCCCGGTCGACCGGGCCAGGATCGTGCAGCTGGTGGAGAAGGCCCCCGAGGCCGGAATCTTCCCGATCTGGATCGCATCCACTCGTACCGCCCTGCCTGCCGCCTGCAGGACCTTCCTGGAGGTTCATGAGCAGCAGCCGAAGGCGACCGTCGGCCTCGTCCGCACGGGGCAGCTGATCGACGATGTGCAGATCAGTCGCGTGACGACGGCCCGCGCGATGACGTTCGCTCGAAGCCTCGCCTCGGTGTCGGATGCCGGCGCGCTTGTCTCCGATGAGAGCGACATTCCACGCTCGGTGTCATTCCTCGACCTGCTCGGCCATGACCTTGCCCTGTCCAGCGATGCCGTCATCGACCGCTGGAACCAGAACGCCTCGGTGCACGACCGCACGCCGGGTGCGCCGCACAAGCCCCGCCGCGCCGGAAAGCTGAGGGCGCTGGTCGGCCAGTCGAACGTCGACTCACTGCATCTGGATCTGCGAACCCACGGCCCTCACGCGCTCGTCGGAGGCACCACCGGCGCCGGAAAGAGCGAGTTCCTGCAGGCCTGGGTGTTGGGCATGGCCGCCGAGTACAGCCCGGACAGGGTGACCTTCCTGTTCGTCGATTACAAGGGAGGCTCGGCCTTCGCGGACTGCGTCGATCTGCCGCACACGGTCGGCCTTGTCACCGACCTCAGCCCGCACCTCGTGCGTCGTGCTCTGACGAGCCTTCGCGCAGAGCTGCACTTCCGCGAGCACCTGTTCAATCGCAAGAAGGTCAAGGACCTCATCGAGCTGGAGAAGCGCGGCGACCCGGAGTGCCCGCCCGCGCTGGTGCTCGTGATTGATGAGTTCGCCGCACTCGTGGGTGAGGTGCCCGAGTTCGTCGACGGCGTCGTCGACATCGCGCAGCGCGGCCGCTCGCTTGGTATCCACCTGATCATGGCCACCCAGCGTCCGGCCGGCGTGATCAAGGACAATTTGCGGGCCAACACCAATCTGCGGGTCGCCCTGCGCATGGCGGATGAGTCGGATTCGACGGATGTCGTCGGCTCGGCCGTTGCCGCGGGCTTCGACCCCTCCGTGCCCGGCCGTGGCATCGCCAAGACCGGCCCCGGCCGCCTCACCAGCTTTCAGACAGGATATGCCGGAGGCTGGACCAGCGAGGCCGTCTCGGCACCGTCGATCGAGATCGCCGAGCTGGCCTTCGGAATCGAGAAGCGCTGGGAGGCCCCGAAGGGGGAGGCCGCCGAGGAGAAGGGTGACCTGGGCCCGAACGACACGGCCCGGCTGGTCTCCTCGATGTCGGCCGCTGCTGCTGCCGCGGGCATCCCGGCACCTCGCAAACCCTGGCTCGATGAGCTCGCCTCCGTCTACGACCTCAGCCTGCTGCGCCAGCGCACCGACGAGGAGCTCGTGATCGGCGTGGTCGACGACGCCCAGAAGCAGGCGCAGTATCCGGTCTACTTCCGGCCGGATGTCGATGGCCATCTGGCCGTCTACGGCACGGGTGGCTCGGGCAAGAGCGTGGCGCTGCGGTCCCTGGCGATCGCAGCCGCCATAACGCCTCGCGGCGGGCCTGTGCAGGTCTATGCGCTCGATTTCGCGTCGGGCGGGCTCCGGATACTCGAGGCGCTTCCGCACGTCGGTGCTGTCATAGCGGGCGACGACTCCGAGCGGGTCGCCCGGCTGATCAAGCGGCTGCGCGGCATCATCGACGAGCGGGTCCTGCGCTACGGCGCGGTCCGGGCGAGCACGGTGGCCGAGTACCGCGCGCTCGCCTCGCAGCCGCAGGAGCCGCGCATCCTGCTGCTCATCGACGGCATGGCGACGTTCCGCCAGGAGTACGAGTTCGTCGCATCGTCGGTGCTGTTCAACCAGTTCCTGCAGGTGCTGTCTGACGGTCGCCAGGTCGGCGTCCATGTCGTCGTCTCGGCCGACCGGCCGGGCTCGATTTCGCCGTCGGTGAGCGCGTCGTTCCAGCGCAAGGTCACGCTCCGGCTGACCGACGAGAACGACTACGCGATGATCGACGCCCCGTCCGATGTGCTGTCTGCGGCGTCTCCTCCGGGCCGCGCTGTTCTCGATCAGCTCGAGGCCCAGATCGCGGTCTTCGGCGGCACAGCCAATGTCGCGGATCAGGCGCGGGCGATCGAGAAGCTGGCCAAGGCCATGCGCGACAACGGCATCCCTGAGGCTCCCGCAATCGAGCGCCTCGCCGATGAGATCCCATTGGCTGAGTTGACGGGAGCCGTGGCGGAGGCTGCGGCGAGCGGCAAGGTCGTGATCGGCGTGGCCGACGACGACCTCCAGCCTTTCGCCATCGTGCCCGAGGGCGCCTTCATGCTCACAGGTCCGCCCGCCAGCGGGCGCTCCACCGCCCTGGCGACCCTGGCCCAGACGCTGAGGGCGAGTCTGCCCACGGCTGAGCTCTTCTACTTCGGCAACGCCAAGTCATCGCTGTCGCGGCGCCCGGGCTGGACCGGCACTGCTGTCGGTCCGGATGCCGCGGCGGAGCTTGCGAAGCAGCTTCTGGAACGCGCGGGGCAGCCCGCGACACCGGCGACGAGGATGTGCATCCTGGTCGAGTCGATCTCGGACTTCTTGAGCACATCGGCCGATCAGGATCTCACGGCCCTCATCAAGGCCGCCAAACGCAACGACCACTTCGTGGTGGGGGAGTCGGAGAACAGCACGTGGAGCCAGTCGTGGCCCCTCCTGATGGAGTTCAAGGCGGCACGCCGCGGGTTCGCGTTGCAGCCCGAGCCGCACGAGGGCGATCTGCTCTTCAAGACTTCGTTCCCCCGCGCGAAGCGTTCGGAGTTCCCGGAGGGAAGAGGAAACTTCGTGCAGGCAGGAAAGGTCAGGAGGGTGCAGTTGGCTCTGCCTGAGTAGTGACTGCACGACGGGGCATGGGTACCGCTACCCATCGCCTACCGCGACACCGCACATTAGTGTCGTTTCAGTGAGGTAATCGCCGTTTGGGGGTTACTCGGAATCTGTACTGGAAACAGAGAAAGAGGAAGAGAAGATGACTGGTCAACTTGGAATGATCCCCGATGAGGTCGACGAACTGGCGACCCAGCTTGACGGCAAGGCGGGCGACCTGGACACCGTGCTGACGACGCTCACCACGAAGCTGCAGAGCACCACCTGGGTGGGAGCGGACTACAACCGTTTCGAGGAGCAGTGGACCGGCACGATCGCGCAGAACCTGCGCAACGCCGCCGAGCAGATGCGAACCGCTGCCTCGGCTGCGCGCGAAGACGCCGAGAACCAGCGCATCGCTTCGTCCTAGTAGTGAAGAGTGGCCGGCGTTCCAGACGCCGGCCGCTCTCGCCTGTCGTTATCGTTCCCGGGGAGGGTTCACATGTTGATGTCATCGTGGGCGATGAGTGGTGCTGCCGGACAGGTCCGCACCATTGACGGCAATCTTGAGCGGTTGCTCTCCCAGCTGGTCACCGCAGGTGTCTGGACAGGTCCGGATGCCGACCGCTTCGCCCAGGACTGGTACGACCAGGTGCACACGCCCCTCGTCGCTGCGGCGAACAAGATGGATTCCATCGCGTTCGAGACTCTCGACTAGGAGCATCCGTGAACCAGAAACTGGGGATGGACCCCGAAGCAGCTATCTCCTCGCGTGACGCCCTGCAGCTGCAGATCAATGCGCTCAGCGGCATCGTGAGTGATCTTGGCGTCACCTATTCCGCAGCCCAGAACCCGCAGTACTACGGGATCGATCCCGGCGAACGCACGGTTGCTCCGTGGTCGATGAGCAATCTGTCGACCGCGCGCTCCTCGCTGGTCAGTGCGAGCAGTGCCGCGAACACCCTTTTGGAGAGACTGGCCGCCGAGGCGCAGTCCCAGCAGGAGGCATCCGGCAATGGATTCTTCGGGGCCGGCTACAGCTTCCTGCGCGATGTCTCCTGGTGGCGGCGCTGGATCTCCTGGCCCCGCACACTCCTCGAGCTCCCCGCTGCGATCAGGATGCTCGGCATGCAGGGAGCCCCGGCCTGGGCCACGGCGTTCAACCTGAGAAACTGGTGGCTGGGTGGCAGCTCTGCGGGCAGTGCTGCGCTTCGTGCGTTCACCCTCAACAGCTCCACTCCCTGGTGGCTTCGAGAGATGTATGTTGCTGGCAACAAGCTCAAGCCACAAAACCTGATCAACCCCAAGGGGATCTACGCCGTCGGACGCCACGCGGCTCCGCCGGCCTGGATCTCGAGACTGCATGTTGCCAACCCCGGTATCGTCACGGCGGCATCGAGGGTCGCGACCGTCGCCGGTAAGGGCTTCGGCGTACTGGGTGCTGTCGGCGGCGTCATGAACATCGCCACCGGCGTCACAGGGATGATGGATGGCGACGTCAGCTCTGATGACGCCTGGGCTCTCGCCGACGGCATCGTCGGAACAGTGACGAGCATAGGCTCGCTCGCGCCGCCGCCCGTCGGGGTGGTCTTCGCCGGAGTCGGATTGGCGTACACGGCCGGTCGCTGGCTGTTTGGCGAGGACGAAAACGGCAACACGGGCCTCGACCACATCGGCAACGCTGCGACCGCTACCGTGGACTTCGTCGGCGATGTCGCCTCCAACGTCGGCGATTTCGTCGAGGACCTCTGGCCGTGGTGACTTTCTGCGCTGTCGAACTGCGTGAGCCGAACCGAATGAGAGAAGAAGATGACTGACACCAGCACGAAGGCGGATGCGGCGGCCGAGCAGCAGGAGCAGGTTCCAGATATCGGCTATTCCGTGGCCGAGCTGGAGTACCTCCTGAGCATCGCCCCCGGTGCGAGCGCCGAGCGGAGCGCCGAGCTGCTCAACGTGGCGCCCGTGCCGAGTGTCGATGAGACCATCCTCACGGGAGGCGCGGCGCTTCTGGCCCGCGGCCAGCTGGAGTTCATCGAAGGCGGAGAGTTCAAGCCGGTCGACGCGGCACTCGTGGTCGCCTATATCCTGACGAATGCCGTGCGGTGGACCAGCATTACAGGGGCGGCGGGCGACACAGCCGACCTCGGTCTCTTCATCGAATCGCCACACGGCGGTGTGCTGGCCCAGCCGCGCACCCTTGGCACATGGTGGTTCATCATCCTCGACCCTGCATCTGTGCCGACGGACATCATCGTGCGGAGCGCGTTCGGGTTCGCGGAACAGGGCGACTCGATGGGGGTCATGGTGCAGATGATGACGCTCGAGGAGAGTCGCACCTTCAGCTTCCGCAAGGATGGCACAGAGTATGGCTATGCCTTCGGCGACACCGGAAGCTCGGAGCCCGAGAAGTTGGCTGAGGATGTCGGCGTGGAGGAGACGCTGACCGACCTCGTCGCCTTCATCAATGGCTTCGCGGCCGAGTGATCTGATGCTCGCATCCGATTCATCGTCTGACGTGGCTTCGCAGCAGACTGTGCCTCCACTCTGTGAGGATGTGCAGCTGGTGCTCTCGCTCGGTGGGGGGCAGCTTCAGGTCGGTGGCATGGAGCTGGCCGCGGCCGCGCTCGTAGAACTGGTCATACTCCGGCGCGTGGGCTCCGTCCCGGAGAGCGGATTCATGGCGCGGAAGGATGTTCGCAAGCTCACGGTGATCTCGGAGGAGCCCGTCGGTGTCCCCGCGCTTGATGCCGCTCTCACGGCGGTGGTGGCGAAGGGCAAGCCCTGGAACGCTTTCTCGTCGCTTCGCAAGATCTGGCGCCCTGTGGCCTCTGCGACGCAGGACGCCTTGATTGCCAGGGGGGCGATCGCCCGTAGCGGGCCGTTCGGCGGTCTCAAGAGCACCCTCTCGATTGCCGATGAGCGCCAGTATCGGGCGGCCGTCGCTCGCCTTGACTCCGCATGGCTCCGGCCAGAGTCCGTCACAGATGTCCGCAGTGCGGCCTTCGTCGATCTTCTGCGCAACGCACCTCCGAGCTTCAACCGCGGCGCCCAGCGTCCTCACGGCGTGCAGAATGCGCCCTTTATCGAACGCGAGTGGTATCCCTCGGAGATCCGAGATACCCTGGTCGGCATCTTCCAGGCTCAGCGAGCGGCGGCGGGCTCAGGCACGGGCTACGAGGGCTAGCCCTGAACAAGGAGCAGCAGTGAACCAGAGACTGGGCATGGATCCGGGTGCGGCTCGAGGCATCGAGGGCCAGATGCGTTCGCAGCTGAGCGCGCTCACGACCATCGTCTCCGATCTCACCTCGACGCACAGCGCGGCGAGCAACCCCCAGCTGTATGGCATCGAATCGGGCGAGCGAACCGTCGCGCCGTGGTCGATGGGAACCCTGCAGGATGCTCGGCTGCTCGTCCATGGAGCCAACACGGCCGCGGGCGCGCTCCTCGACCGAATCAGCACGGAGGCGGCGGCACAGGAGGCAGCGTCGGCGAACGACGTTCCCTTCCTCGGCTTCGTCAATGATGTGCGCCGCACCCGCACGTTCCTGCTCGCCGGCCCGCGGGCCTGGCTGCAGGCGCCGGCAGCGATCGGCCTGCTCCGCACCCTGCCCTGGCTCGGGCCATCCGTTGTCATGCCCTCGACCTGGTTCAGCATGGTGGAATACCGTTTCGGTTCTGCCTTGATGAGCGGGTACTCCGCCGCGAACACGACCAACCGCTTCGTGCGGGGGCTCGCGCTCACCGCCAACGCCTTCAAGCCGGACCGTATCCTTCAGGGCGCGGCGGGCCTGGTCGGTCAGGGTAACGCCAGCTGGGTGACCAGCTCGAGTTCGTGGCTGTCGAGGGCGGGTGCCGTCGCAGGTAAGGGCTTCGGCGTTCTCGGGGCCGGAATCGGCGCCTACAACCTGGTCAACGGCATCGTGGGGATGACGGATGGCCATGTTTCCGACGAAGACGGGTGGGCGGTCGTAGATGGTGCGGTGGGCCTGATCACCGGTATCGGCTCTCTTGCCCCACCGCCGGTGGGCGTCGTCTTCGCCGCAGTCGGAGGGGCGTATGCCCTCGGTCGTTGGATGTTCGGCGAGGACGCGAACGGTATGACCGGAATCGACCACATCGGCAGCTTCGCCAACGACGTCGGCAACAATGTCAGTGCAGCCTGGAACACGACCACGCAGGCTGTTGCCGATGTGATCTCCGATCCGGTGGGTGCCGCGCGAGATGTCATAGACAATCTCTGGCCATGGTGAACCCGCAGTCAAACCCCGAGGAAGCAGTGATGACAGGAGCTCCCAGCCAGCCGATGAAGCTGGCGACGACATCGGACGACCAGATCGGGCTCTCCTACGCCGAGGTGCTCTACCTTCTCGCCATGGGGCCGGGGCCGGCCGCCGAGAGAACCCGCGAGACACTCCTGCTGGATGGCATCGACGATGCAGAGAAGATCTCCCTCATCGGCGCATCAGCCCTGATGGCCCGGGGCCTCATCGCTTTCACCGAGGACGGCGAATCGATCGGGGCTGTCGACCAGGCCCTCTACATCCGTTTCGTGTTGACGAACGCGACCAGGTGGACGGCTTTTCAGGCGACGGATGGCGGAGAGGGCGGTGACACCGGGTTCTTCATCGAGAGCCCGCGAGGCCAGCTGCTCGTGCAGCCGCGCGCCTTCGATACCTGGTGGTTCGTCCTTCTGCATCCGGATGCTGCGGCAAGCGATGTGCTGGCGGCGACGGCCCTGGGGTGGGGTGACTCCGCCCCGGAGATGGCGGTGTTCATCCGGAGCCGCACGATGACGGTCGACCGCTCGTTCACAATCCACGTGGCCGCAGGATCATGGTCGTATGCCTTCGGCGTCACGGGCGCGCCCGAGCCGGAGCAGCGCAGAGAGGATGTCTCCCGGGCAGACACTGAGGCAGCCGTGAAGGGCTTCGCCGACAGCGTCGGGGAGGCGTCGTAGTGCCCACCGTCGCCGATCTCACCCTGCCCGAGGCGGTTGCCCTCGTGGGCGCATTCGACCCGGTCACCGGCAAGGGCATCCAGCCCGGTGTCTTCTCGACGGGCAACATATTCCTGGCCGAGTCCGCGGCGCTGCTGATCGCACTGGTCGACGACGGATGCGTGGACTTCGAGTGGGCGAAGAGCTCGCAGCTGGTACCCGGTGCCGGTACGACGCGCCCCGTTGCGGGCGGGCCCGAGCCGAAGCATCCGTTGCTGCTGGGCGCGTATCGCACCGTCGTGAAGCATGCCGCGCAGGAGGGCGGTGAGCAGGGGAGCACCCGACAGGGCAAGACATTGAGCACGGATCTGCTGCTCGCCAGGATCGCGACCGCGCCGATTCACGATCGGCTGTTCTCCTCGGGCCTCGTTGCGCGCACCGGTCGTCTCGTCAAGCGAGAGGCGCTCACCGCTGACGGCCTGCGCCTGCGCCGCGAACTGTGCGCTGAGATCGACGATTTCACCGCATCCGAGGTCGAGACGGATGCCGCGGCCGTCAGCGAACGCACCGCTCTGATTGTCGCCATCCTCGTCGTGGGGCTGGTCGCGCAGCCGCTCTACCCCTCGCGGGAGCGCGAGGCCACGATTGCGGCTGAGGCCCGTCTCACGCTTCTGCGAGAGCGCGTGTCTGCGACCGGCGAGCACGCCTTCGGCAGGGCGACGGTGCTGGCTGCGCTCGGCCTGGCCAACGCGGGTTTCATCACCTGAGCCCGGGCGTCATCAGCAGAGGATGCGTCGTGTCGGTGGGGTAGCATGGCTCGCCGTGGATGAAAGTCGAGGGGAGGCCGATCGCGTGACCGATGATGGCTTCCTCGCACCGCCGCCCGGGCTTGTTCCGACTCCTCGCAAGGCTGAGGAGGTGAAGCCCGAGCCTGTGGCGGAGGACGATTTCATCAGTCTCCCGCCCGGCCTTGCGGACTTCGATTCGGGCACCTTCAAGGTGGAGCCGCCGCGGCGCGAGCGTGTCGAACGCGAGGAGCCGCCGGCGGAGCCCGTGTTCTTTCCGACCCCCATGGGCCTGCCCCCGGTCATCCCCGTGCAGGAGGAGGCCCCGGCCCCGCCTGTGGGTCGCCGCAGCGCGCCGGCGTGGCGCCTCGCGCTGCCCGATGGCAGTTTTCAGCTTCTCGAGCGCACGACCCTGATCGGCCGTGACCCTTCCGCATCGGGCGAGTGGCCCGACGCGGTGCTTCTTGCGGTGACGGATGCCGCCAAGTCGGTGTCGAAGACGCATGCGGCTCTCGAGGTCGACGCTTCTGGGGGCCTCGTGCTGCACGACCTCAACTCGACCAATGGCAGTTACATTGCTCAGCCCGATGCGGAGGAGATCGAGGTGGAGCCGGGTGCCCCGCAGGCCGTGCAGCCGGGCGCACAGCTCGGTTTCGGCGAGTACACGGTGACGGTGCAGCGCGACTGATCTGCGGCGCGTTATCCACAGGGGAGGGTGCCCGCGCAGCCGATTCGGTTCATCGCGGATTAGACTGTCACGATTGGGTGTTGGCACTGCTGTGCGCTCGAATTCGTGAACGACACCACTACGAGAAGGGCAGGACTGTGGGCAGGACGCTGGCAGAAAAAGTCTGGGACGACCATCTGGTCGCCAAGGGTGAAGACGGCACCCCCGACCTTCTCTACATCGACCTCCACCTCGTCCATGAGGTCACCAGCCCGCAGGCCTTCGATGGCCTCCGCCTGGCGGGCCGCCCGGTGCGTCGCCCCGACCTGACGATCGCAACAGAAGACCACAACACGCCGACGCTGAACATCGACCGGCAGATCGAAGATGTCACGAGCCGCACGCAGATCGAGACGCTGCGCCGCAACTGCGCGGAGTTCGGGGTGCGCCTGCATCCGCTCGGCGATGTCGAGCAGGGCATCGTTCACGTTGTCGGCCCGCAGCTGGGCCTCACCATGCCCGGCATCACGGTCGTCTGCGGAGATTCGCACACGAGCACGCATGGCGCGTTCGGTGCGATGGCGTTCGGTATCGGCACGAGCGAGGTCGAGCATGTGCTCGCGACGCAGACGCTGCCGCTGAAGGCCTTCAAGACGATGGCCATCACGGTCGAGGGCGAGTTGCGCCCCGGTGTGACGGCGAAGGACATCATCCTGGCCGTCATCGCGAAGATCGGCACGGGCGGCGGGCAGGGCTATGTGCTCGAGTACCGTGGCAGCGCCATCCGCTCGCTCTCGATGGAGGGCCGCATGACGATCTGCAACATGTCGATCGAGGCGGGTGCGCGGGCCGGCATGGTCGCCCCCGATCAGATCACCTACGACTATCTGAAGGGCCGCGCGCACGCTCCGGAGGGCGCCGACTGGGATGCCGCCGTCGAGTACTGGAACACGCTCGCGACCGACGACGATGCGGTGTTCGACGCTGAGGTGTTCCTCGACGCGAGCGAGCTGGAGCCCTTCGTCACCTGGGGCACCAACCCGGGCCAGGGCGTCTCGTTGAGTGAGGCCGTTCCCAACCCCGACGACTACAGCGACCCCAACGATCGTGCCGCCGCCGAGCGCGCGCTCGAGTACATGGATCTCGCTGCGGGAACGCCCATGAAGCAGATCGCGGTCGACGCCGTCTTCATGGGGTCGTGCACGAACAGCCGCATCGAAGACCTGCGTGCCTTCGCATCCGTCATCGAGGGCCACAAGAAGGCGGATGGCGTGCGCGTCATGGTCGTGCCGGGCTCGGCCCGCGTACGGCTGCAGGCCGAGGCCGAGGGTCTCGACAAGATCATCACCGCGTTCGGTGCCGAGTGGCGATTCGCCGGATGCTCCATGTGTCTGGGTATGAACCCCGACCAGTTGGCGCCCGGCGAACGCTGCGCATCCACCTCGAACCGCAACTTCGAGGGCCGGCAGGGCAAGGGCGGACGCACCCATCTGGTGTCGCCGCTGGTGGCCGCGGCCACAGCCATCCGGGGTACGCTGTCGAGCCCGTGGGATCTGGGCGATTCGGGTCCGTCGGATGACGAGACGCCGATCTTCGACGCGGTCTCCCGGCAGATGGCGGATGCGACGAGTGAGGCGGTCGAGTAATGGAGAAGGTCAGCATCATCACAGGAGTCGCAGCGCCGCTCAAGCGCTCCAACGTCGACACCGACCAGATCATCCCCGCAGTGTTCCTGAAGAGGGTCACGAAGACGGGATTCGATGACGCGCTGTTCCATGGGTGGCGGCAGGACCCCGAGTTCGTGCTCAACCAGTCGGCGTTCCAGGGTGCCCGCGTGCTCATCGCAGGCCCTGACTTCGGCACCGGCTCCAGCCGTGAACATGCCGTCTGGGCCCTGCGTGACTTCGGCTTCGCGGCCGTTCTGAGCCCCCGCTTCGGCGACATCTTCCGTGGCAACTCGGGCAAGCAGGGTCTTCTCGCTGGCCAGATCAGCGAGGACGACGTCGAGGCGCTGTGGGCGCAGATCGACGCCAACCCCGGCGTCGAGGCGACCGTTGACCTGCAGGAGCGCACCGCGACGATCGGCGAGCTGACCGTCCCCTTCCAGATCGACGACTACACGCGCTGGCGCCTGCTCGAGGGCTTCGATGACATCGGGCTCACGCTGCGCGACGAAGACAAGATCACCGAATTCGAGAGTCGGCGCGAATCATGGCGCCCCAAGACCCTCCCAGCACGACAGGCAGCGGGTACAGAGTGAATGCACTGACAAAGGACTCCCTCAAGGCGGCACAGCGGGTGGGCATGCTCTCCGACCAGATCGTCATCAACGGCGGCAAGCCGCTGAAGGGCACCATCGAGGTGCGCGGGGCGAAGAACCTGGTCACCAAGGCGATGGTCGCGGCGCTGCTCGGGGAGACCCCCAGCGTGCTGCGCGGCGTGCCAGACATCAGCGATGTGCAGGTCGTGCGCGGCCTGCTGGAGGTCTACGGGGTGGGGGTCACCAGCCCCACGCCCGGCGAGCTGCACTTCGACACCTCCAACGTGGAGAAGGCGCACTTCGCCGAGATCGACGCCCACGCGGGCGCGAGCCGCATCCCGATCCTGTTCTGCGGGCCGCTGCTGCATCGCCTGGGCGAGGCCCGCATCCCCGACCTCGGCGGTTGCCGCATCGGCGACCGGCCCATCGACTTCCACCTCGACGCACTGCGCGCCTTCGGTGCGGTCGTGGACAAGAGCTACGAGGGCATCTACATCACGGCGCCCGACGGCCTCAAGGGAACAGAGATCGAGCTGCCCTACCCGAGCGTCGGCGCCACAGAGCAGGTCATCCTGACTGCTGTGCGGGCGAAGGGCACCACCGAGCTGCGCAATGCGGCCATCGAGCCCGAGATCATGGACCTCATCGCCATCCTGCAGAAGATGGGTGCCATCATCTCGCTCGAGGCGAACCGGGTCATCCTCATCGAGGGCGTCGACCGCCTCGAGGGCTACAGTCATGACGCACTCTTCGACCGCAATGAGGTCGCCAGCTGGGCATCCGCCGCTCTTGCGACGCACGGCGACATCGTCGTCAAGGGTGCCCGCCAGGCCGAGATGATGACCTTCCTCAACGTGTACCGCAAGGTCGGCGGCAAGTTCGACATCCAGGACGACGGCATCCGCTTCTGGCATCCGGGCGGCGAACTGAAGCCTGTGACGGTCGAGACGGATGTCCACCCCGGCTTCATGACCGACTGGCAGCAGCCGCTCATCGTCGCGCTCACGCAGGCGCAGGGCACCTCGATCGTGCACGAGACGGTGTACGAGAACCGCTTCGGGTTCACCGAGGCGCTCGGCGTCATGGGTGCCGACATCGTCGTGCACACGAACGGACTGCCCGATCACCCGCGCCGGGTGGCGCGTCGCGACTTCGAGCAGGCCGCCGTCATCACGGGCCCCACGCCGCTGCACGGCGCGGAGCTCTACGTGCCCGATCTGCGCGGTGGCTTCAGCCACCTCATCGCCGCGCTCACCGCGGAGGGACAGTCGACGATCAGCAACATGGGCATCATCAGCCGCGGTTACGAGCACATCATCGAGAAGCTCGCCGCGCTCGGCGCCGACTTCGTCTACGAGGGGTAGACGCCGCGTGACAGCTGACCAGAAGCCGCGTTCAGAGAAGAATGCGATCTTCAGACTCCTGGCGTTTCTCGCACTGCCCTTCATGCATCTCGTCGCACGCTACGAGATCATCGACGGGCACAAACTGCCCAAGCAGGGCGCATTCGTTCTTTCGCCCAACCACTACAGCGAGATCGATCCGGTCGTCATCGGGGTCGTGATGTGGAAGCTGGGGCGTATGCCCAGATTCCTGGCGAAGGCGTCGCTCTTCAAGGTTCCCGTTCTGTCGTGGCTGCTGCGCGCATCCGGCCAGATTCCTGTCGAGCGCACCGGGTCGGCGCGCAACTCCGAGCCTCTGAAGGCTGCCGCGACCCTCGTCGAGAAGCAGCTTGCCGTCGTGATCTACCCGGAGGGGTCGCTCACGCGTGAGCCGAATCTGTGGCCCATGCGCGGCAAGTCGGGTGCGGTGCGCATGGCCCTCGAGGCCGATGTTCCGCTGATCCCTGCGGCGCATTGGGGAACCCAGCTCGTGATGCCCCGCTACGCGAAGAAGATCAGTCTGTTTCCGCGCAAATCGATCAGCGTGAAGTTCGGTGACCCGGTGGATCTCTCCGCCTATCGTGGGCGTCGTCTCGGCGCGGCCGAACTCGCGGAGGCGACAGATCTGGTGATGGCCGCCATCGCGGGTCTCGCATCCGATCTTCGGGGTGAGCCTGCACCCGCCGAGCGCTGGGACCCGACGAAGAACAACCAGAAGGAGACGGGCCGGTTTTGATCAGCACGAGGCCGATCCGCATCCCCATCGAGGGCGCCACCAGGGTGGCCGTGCTCGGTGCGGGCAGCTGGGGCACCACCTTCGCCAAGATCCTCGCCGACGGTGGGGCGGATGTCGCGCTGTGGGCGCGCAGACCGGAACTGGCGCGCGAGATCGCCGAGAGCAAGCGCAACAGTGACTACCTGCCGGGCGTGAACCTGCCGCGCACGCTCTGGTCGAGCCATGTCATCGAGGAGGTGCTCGACGGCGCCGAGATGGTGTTCCTGTCGGTGCCGAGCCAGTCGCTGCGCAGCAACCTGCGTGACTTCGGGTCGCTGATCCCGCGGGATGCGCTTGTCGTGAGCCTCATGAAGGGTGTCGAGAAGGGCAGCCGCGCTCGCATGAGCGAGGTCATCACGCAGGAACTCGGCATCGACCCGGCACGCATCGCCGTGGCATCCGGCCCCAATCTGGCGCTCGAGATCGCCAAGGAGCAGCCGACGGCCGCGGTTGTGGCATCCACGAGCCTCGACACGGCGACCCGGGTGGCGATGGTCGCCACCAACCCGTACTTCAGGGCTTTCGTGAACACGGATGTCATCGGCACGGAGTTCGGCGGCGTACTCAAGAACCTCATCGCGGTGGCCATCGGCATCGTCGACGGCGTCGGCTACGGCGAGAACACGAAGGCGTCGATCATCACGCGCGGGCTCGTCGAGATGACCGACTTCTCGGTCGCCTACGGCGCGCAGGCGTCGACGCTCTCAGGCCTCGCAGGCCTGGGCGACCTCATCGCCACCTGCGAGTCTTCGCTGTCGCGCAACAACACGGCCGGACGTCTGCTTGGCCAGGGCTACAGTTTCTCCGATGTGATCAAGCAGATGAACCAGACGGCGGAGGGGCTCTCCTCGGTGGCGCCGGTGCTTGAGCTGGCGCAGGAGAAGGGTGTGGTCATGCCCATCGTCTCGCAGGTCGCCGAGGTGCTCGCCGGCACGATGAACCCGCGCGACATCGCGCCGCACCTCACGACCGACTCGGCGCTGCCGCAGGGGGAGTAGGGAAGGCGGGCGATGCCGACTGTGCAGGCTGCGCCACGATATGAGGAATCCGCGGCTGGCCTCTGGGCCTAGCTAATCAGTCGCCCCGAAAAGCGGGATGTCCCGGTCGTCGAAGACAATTGGAGTGCCCGCTTCGTCGCAGCGCGCTGCGACGATGTCCTGGCCGTTCCAGAAGCTCGCCTGCGCCGACCGTTCGCCGTTGAAGGCTGAAGTGAAGTTCTGGCTGGTGAGTTTGATCGTCTCGCGGATCTCATCCGAAAGATCTTCGTCTGAGGCAGACACGTCCCACGCAGCAAGCAGGCTCGCTCGGGCGTCGTTTCTTTCTTGTGATGTCGAAGACTCGGATGTGCGCACTTCGATGTAATCGTTCCAGACTTCCTCGTACTCGGAGCAGAACGCGCTCGTCACTCCGGGGCCGGGGGCGGCACAACCTGATAAAATCATCGTCGCAGTAGTAACTACGGTGAGAGTGACGCCTCTTAAGGAAGCTATCCGACGGTCGGCACTACGACTCAAAGTACATAATCCCTACATTCAAGTAGATGGTGCATGCTTGTTTACGGTACTGGGGTGCGTTGGTCTGAAAGATATCTTGGCAGGTATACAAACTAGTCAGCCACGTGTAGCAGCGGCCTTGGTATTCGTAGTTGCACGGTCCGGCATTGGCGGGAGATGCAGTACCACCAAGCACGCTGCCAATCGCCATAGCGACGGCTGCCATGCTCAGACCTATCCTGGATCGAGTTTTCATCGGTTGCCCTCGGGTTCTACTTAGTGCGCATCATTGCGCAGGAGGCCCGTTTATCGAGAGGCCTTCAGCAGCAGTTTTTCATCGTCCACTGGAGTTGGGTAGTCGGCATTTGGGAGGACAGCGATGCGGTGCAACGTCGGCAGCGCGAGGTCACGAATGCCAGCGCTACCGGTTTTGGCTGCAGATTAGTGAGATCTCACTCGCCTGAAACCAAAACCTCGAGAACGGCGGGCGGATAGGCCGCGCGAGGGGCGTGCGACCGTTACAGGGAGCAGCGCTCGCCCGGCCGGTGCGGCGAGATCGCCCAGCCGGTGGAGGGCAGGCGGAGCTACACTGTGGAAATGTCCGCACGACGTGAGGAATATCGCGAGGCACTTTCCCGAGCACATTCCCATGTCCTCGAGTGGCTCGACTCGGTCCGGGCCCGGCCGGTAGGCCCCCGAAAGACGGCCGACGAGTTGCTGCCGTCGTTCTCGATGCCGTTGCAGGAGCATCCGATCGACGCGGCAGATGTGGTCGACGAGCTCGCGCGGCTTGCCGAACCCGGGCTGATGGCGATGCCGTCCGGCCGGTTCTTCGGCTGGGTCATCGGTGGCACGCTTCCGGCCTCGTTGGCGGCCGATTGGCTCGTCACCGCGTGGGATCAGAACGCTGCGCTCCGCTATGCGACCCCGGCGACGGCGGCCGCCGAGGAGGCCGCGGGAGCCTGGCTTCTCGAACTGCTGGGGTTGCCCTCGGGCGCAGATGTCGGCTTCACCACGGGCGCGACAGGATCGAACTTCGTCGGGCTGGCCGCAGCACGACGGCATGTGCTCGACCAGGTCGGATGGGATCTCGTCACCGATGGGCTGACCGGCGCGCCTCGGGTGAACGTCTTCGCAGGCCGCGATCGGCACGCATCCGTCGACCTGGCGCTGGGCTATCTCGGGCTCGGCAAGCCCATCGAGGTGGCGGCAGACGACCAGGGCCGCATGAGCGTGAGCGCGCTGGCAGAGGCGATGGGTGCCGTCGACGGCCCCGCCATCGTCTGTCTGCAGGCGGGCAATCTGCATTCCGGAGCATCCGATCCGATGGGGGAGGCGGCCGCCGTCGCCCACCGGCACGGCGCGTGGGTGCACGTGGACGGGGCCTTCGGCCTGTGGGCGGCAGCGAGCCCGAGCCATCGGCACCAGCTTGCTGGGTTGGAAACCTGCGATTCCTGGGCGACGGATGCGCACAAGACGCTCAATGTGCCGTACGACTGCGGCGTGGCAATCGTGTCGCGCCCGGAGGCGGTTCGATCGGTGTTCGGGGCGCACACCAGCTACCTGATCGCCGACGACCACGGCCCGGGCGATCCGTTCGAGAAGGTTCCGGAGTTCTCCCGTCGCGCCCGTGGCGTTCCCGTCTGGGCGGCGCTGCGGTCCCTCGGCCGGTCCGGCGTCGTGGCGCTCGTCGACCGACTGGTGGCCCATGCGCAGACCTTCGCCGGCGCGCTGGCCGACATGCCCGGCGTCGAGGTGCTCAACGACGTCGTCTTCACGCAGGTGAGCATCAGCTTCGGCTCTGATGAGCGCACCCGCAGTATCACCGCGAGGATCGTCGCCGACGGCACCACCTGGATGTCGGGCTCGCACTGGGGGGGCCGGGACATCCTGCGCATCTCGGTGAGCAACTGGTCGACGGATGACGACGACGTTGCCCGCAGCCTCGCGGCGATCGAACGCGCAATCGCCGCAGAGGACGCCGTCTGACGCCTTGGGGTCGGTCGACGTCGTTGGACGGCCGCGGTGTCGCACCCAGATTCTTGACGGCGAGACTGCACGAATCGCACGCTTTTGGCCCGAGACCGTACGTTTCGTGCAGTCTCGCCGACGGTCGGCGTGCGTGTGTTCGCCGAGAGTCCGCAAATTGCACGCTTTTGGCCCGAAACCGTGCGATTTGTGCAGTCTCGAGGCCTGCTGGTTGGCTGGGGAACCCGCTGAACCCGAGAATGCCCGAATCCGAACGGGGGACCCGGATGCGTACCCCGCCGTGCGTTGTGATTGGTTGTCGTGGCATTCAATAGTGCTGGGACAGGCGGCCCCGGATCCTGAATGCCACGCTCCGCTGCGATCTCGGCGATAACGGTAGCTGAGGAGACCTCCGGCGTCGACGACTGGGGGCAAGCCCTTCCGACGATGCGCCAGTGTACTGTTGCTAGGTGATCACGGCACTGGCAGATGGGCGGCTTCTCGCCGAGAAAACGGGGTCATCACCGGCAGCGGTTGTGGCCCTGCACGGTTGGGCCCGCAGCGGTGCTGACTTCTCCCGTGTCGTAGACGGTCTCGACGCCGTCGCCATCCACCTGCCCGGCTTCGGCATAACCCCCGAGCCCACCGAGGCCTGGGGCAGCGAAGACTATGCGGATGACCTGGCCGACGCCCTCGCAGGCCTGCCGCCCGTGATCGTCGTAGGGCATTCCTTCGGCGGGCGCGTCGCCGTGCGCCTCGCCGCGAAGCACCCGGAACTTGTGCGCGGCCTCGTGCTGACCGGCGTTCCGCTGCTGCGTCTCGCCGCCGCACCCAAAGCATCCGCCTCATACCGTGCCGTGCGCTGGCTGGCGAAGCGCGGCCTCGTGTCGCCGAAGGCGCTCGAGGCGCAACGGCAGAAGCACGGCTCGGCCGACTACAAGGCCGCCCGCGGCGTCATGCGTGACGTGCTCGTGAAGGCCGTCAGCGAGAACTACAACGACGACCTCGCCCGCATCGCCTGCCCCGTGCGCATGGTGTGGGGCGAGAATGACACGGCGGCGCCGGCGGATGCTGGGCTCGCCGCGAGCAGGCTGCTCGCGGATGCCTCCTTCCGCACCGTTCCCGGTGCCGGGCACCTGCTGGAGGGCGCGCTCGTGCCCGCCCTGCGCGAAGAACTGCACACCCTCATCGAACAGCTGGGGCCGAACCGGGAGGCGCACGCATGAGCACCGCAGACATCGTCACACTCGTGATCGGCCTCGTGCTGAGCGTCACCGCGCTCGGTCTGGCTGGCGTGCGCTGGCTTCGGGTCGCGCAGCGTGAGCACTACATCGCCGGGTGGACGACGCGCATCGCTGCACTCTGGGCGGTGCGGCTGCCCATCAACATCGTGCTGAAGATCGTGGCCGTGCTGCTGGCCGTAGTCGGCCTGTTCCTCTGGAGCGGCCTGCCGCTGATCGGTCTCGCGCTCACCGCCCTGCTGCCGTGGGGTCTCGGCCTCCGCGGCAGGAGCGCGCCACTCGCCTGGACGGACCGGGCCAAGCGCCTCGCCGTCGCCTATGCGGCCGTGCTGCTGCTCGCATCCGCCGCACTGCTGATCGCCATCGGGTTCGCCGGCGTCGTGCTCGTCGTGCTCGCCGCCCCGCTGCTCATGGACCTCGTGCTGGTGCCCATGAACGCGCTCGAGAAGAGCCTCTCGAACAAATATCTGGTCAGCGCCCGCAAGCGGCTCGGCCAGGTGCGACCCACCGTCGTCGCCATCACGGGCTCCTACGGCAAGACGTCCACCAAGGGTTACGTCGCGCATGTTCTCGCGGGCGCGTTCTCGGTGGTCGCCTCCCCGGCCAGCTTCAACAACCTCATGGGGCTCTCGCGTGCCGTCAACGACCGCGTCGTGCCCGGCACCGAGGTGTTCGTCGCCGAGATGGGCGTGTACGGCCCCGGCGAGATCCGCGAACTGAGCGCAAGTTTCCCGCCCGACATCGCCGCCATCACGACGATCGGCGAGGCCCACCTGGCGCGCATGAAGACCCGCGAGACGATCGCCGCAGCGAAAGCCGAGATCACCGAGCGCGCCAAGACCGTCGTGCTGCCCATTGACCAGCCGGAGCTCGCCGCGCTCGCCGCCCGATGCCGAGCGGAGGGCAAGAGGGTCGTGACCGTCTCGACGATCCCGGGCACAGAGGCCGACGCGGTCGTCGATGCGGATGCCGGCACCGTCACCATCGCAGGCACGGTGCACCCGGTCGAGGTGCCGGGAACAGGGCACGCCGTCAACATCGCCGTCACCATCGGCATCGCGCTCGCGCTCGACCTCGACGCATCCGCCATCGCCCCCCGCCTGGCCTCGCTGCCCGGCTCGCAGCATCGCGCCGAAGTGCAGCAGGCGCCGAACGGCACAACCATCATCGACGACACCTACAACTCGAACCCCGTCGGAGCGGAGCGCGCGCTCGAAGGAGCAGCGGCCCTCGCGGCGGAACGCGGCGGGCAACTCGTGGTCGTCACCCCCGGGATGGTCGAGCTCGGCCCCGTGCAGGAGCAGCGCAACAGCGAGTTCGCGCAGTCGATCACGCGCCACGGCGGGCAGCTGCTCATCGTCGGCCGCACCAACCGTGCGGCGCTCCTCACAGGCGCTGCCGCAGCGGAGCATCCGCCCCTCGTCTTCGACCGCAGGGAGCAGGCCGTGCAGCGCGCTCTCGATCAGGCAGCCGAGCGAGGCGTTATCCTCTATGAGAACGATCTGCCGGACCATTACCCCTGATCGCGCCGCTTCGGCGCACGAGGGACGCATCGGGTGCGGCGGATGCTGCGGGCCGGATGCGGGCCGAACGCGAACAACGGATGGCAATGAGCGAAACCTGGGCCGTACTGTTCGGGGGCCCCTCCCCGGAGCATGAGATCTCGATCCTCACAGGGCTGCAGGCGGAACGGGTGCTCACACAGGCCGGCGACACGGTTCTGCCGATCTACTGGGCACCCGCCGGCGGCTGGTATCTCGTGCCGACCGGAACCGAGGCGAAGGACTACCTGGAGGGCGTGCCCGCCGGCTCGAAGTCGATCGAGGTTCGCGTGGGCGACAAGCCCGGCCTGTTCGTGAAGAAGCGCTTCGGTGAGGACGAACTCGAGCCGTCAGCCGTGCTCGTCACCCTGCACGGCGGCATCGGCGAAGGCGGGGGAGCGGCGGCGCTGTTCACCCTGCTCGGCATGCCAGCAACCGGATCGAGCCTGTTCGCGGGCGCCGTCGGCATGGACAAGTTGGCCTTCGGCGGGCTGCTCGGCACCGCAGGCATCCCGTCGCTGCCGCGCGAACTGCTGTCGCAGACGCGCGAGCCGTCATTCGCGGGGCCCTACATCGTCAAGCCGCGCTTCGGTGGATCATCGATCGGAATCGAGATCGTCGAAGACGTGGCCTCCGCCCGCGCCGTCGGCAAGGCCAGCACGCACCTGCGCGCGGGAGCCGTTCTGGAGCCGTACCGGCCGGAACTGGTCGACCTGAACATCGCCTTCCGTACGCATCCGACGCTCGAGGTCACGCAGCTGGAGAAGCCGCTGCGGGGCGGCTCGAACGAATCGGGCCTGTACTCCTACGCCGAGAAGTACCTCGCCGGGGGAGCAGGCGACGGCGGGTTCACGAACGCGCCGCGCGAACTGCCCGCGAACGTCGCGCCGGCGATCGCCGAGCGAGCTGCAGAGCTCGCGGCGCAGGTCGCCGAGGTCACCGGCCTCACCGGCATTGCACGCGTCGACCTGCTGCTCGACGAGACCAGCGGTGAACTCTTCGTCAACGAGGTGAACTCGATCCCCGGCGCCATGTCACTGTACCTGTGGGCTCCGCAGGTTCCCGCTGCAGAGGTGCTGCGGGGTGCGCTCGTTGAAGCACGCGACAAGCGCTGGGTGCTGCCGTCCGGCGGCTTCGGCTCGGGTGCGGCACTGCGTGCCGCCGGTGGCATCGCGGGCAAGCTCGTGGGCCTCGACGGCCCCCGCGGCTGAGCACTAACCCGCTGGTCGAGGTGGTGCGCTCCGGCGACCCGCTGGTCGAGGTGGTGCGCTCCGCCAACCCCGCTGGTCGAGGTGGTGCGCTCTGGCGCGCCAGTCTCGGGACCAGCCCGCGAGCTACTCCGCCGCCGGCTCTGTCCCGAGCACGTCCTCGGCCGCGGTGCAGGCGCCCTGCGCGGGCAGGCTGCCTACCGCGTTGCCGAGCGCGACGAGCGCGTTCGTCCCTGAGGCGAGGTCGCTGTCGACGGTGACGCGCACGGCGGGGTCGCGCCCGTATGTGGTGAAGACGTAGGTGGGTGCGTCGCTGTCGTCGCGCAGCCAGTCGACGTTCTTCAGTGTGAAGCAGGGGAGGGTGGATGGCCCGGGCACTTCGACTCCGCAGTGGAGGAGTATGGCGGCGGGGCTTCCCCATGCGGCTGTGGCCTGGGCATCCGTCTCCCGCTTGTCGAGTTCGTCGATGGCGGTGGGTATGCGCACCATGATCTCGGCGCAGTCCGGGTTGACGGCGTCGACGGCGGCCGTCATGGGCACGGCCTGGGAACATCCGGCTAGCGCGAGCGTTCCGAGGAGTGCGAGGGCGGTGAGGGCTCCGGCTTGAGCCGGGCGGGGCAGTTGTGACATCCCCTACAGGCTACCGTTGAGGACTATGACGGATGCCGTGACCCTTTCCGAGATCGGGGAGTCTGCTGCTCTCGCCCGCATCTTCCCGCGGCTGCCTGAGGCGAAGGCGACGCTGCTGGGCCCGGGCGATGATGCGGCGGTGGTTGCGGCGCCCGATGGCCGTTTCGTGGTGACGACGGACATGATGATCCACGGGCCCGATTTCAGGCTTGCCTGGTCGTCGCCGTTCGATCTGGGGTGGAAGGCCGCGGCATCGAATCTGTCGGATGTCGCGGCGATGGGTGCCGTGCCGTCGGCGCTCGTGCTGGCGCTTGCGGTGCCGGCGGAGACGCCGGTGTCGTTCCTTGAGCGTGTGGCCGATGGGATGCGGGAGGCATGCGCGGAGCTGTCGGCGGGCTGCGGTGTTGTCGGGGGTGACCTGTCGGTGTCCGCGGCGATGACGTTCGCGGTGACCGCGTTCGGCGATCTTGAGGGGCGGATGCCGGTGCTCCGTTCTGGCGCGCGCGTCGGCGACACGGTTGCCGTGTCCGGGGCGTTGGGTGCTGCGGCGGAGGGCCTGCGTCTGTTGTTCGAGCACGGCGTCGACGAGCGGGGCGAGCCGGATGCGGCGCGCGCCTCCGCGCTGGGGGATCGCACGGCCGCTCAGTTGCGACCGCGGCCGCCCATCGCCGACGGGCGTCTGGCGGCGCTCGGCGGGGCCACGGCGATGTTGGATCTGAGTGACGGGCTGGCGAAGGATGCCGCCCGGGTCGCGGCGGCGAGCGGCGTGGCGATCGATTTCGCGTCGGCTGCGCTCGGTGACGACCCCGAGTTGGCTCTGGGCGGCGGCGAGGACCATTCGCTGTTCGCGACGTTCCCTGCGGGCACGGCGCTGCCCGGCGGCTTCCGGGCCATCGGCACCGTCGTCGAGGGCTCGGGTGTGCTGCTCGACGGAGCGCCGCATGATGCTTCCGGCTGGGACCCGTACACGGGCTGGAGCGGTGCCCGCGGCTGAGCCGAGGCACAACGCTCCAGCACGAAGCGCGTCGAGTACTGCAATCGGATGCTCCGGGTCGCCGTGAGCATCCGATTGCCGTACTCGAGCGCGAGCTATCGCCTGGTGGCGGCTGCGATGACATCCGCTATGTCGCGGATGGCGAGCAGCGGATGCCCCGTGCGGGCTGACATGCTGACGAGCAGGTCGTCACCGGATGCCGTCACGATACCGGTGGCCCCGGCGTGGGTGCTCGGCACCGCGAGGGGCGTCCATTCCGCTCCGTCCGCCGACACCCAGACGACCGGGCGTGAAGCATTGCCTCTGGCCCATCCGCCGGATGCGACGAAGCCGCCGTCGACGGCGACGGGCGAGGAGATGCTGCTGCCCCGGGTCGCGGTGAACACGGTCTTCCAGTCGATGCCGTCGTCGGTGAAGAGCAGCACATCGCGGCCTCCCGTCTTGGCGGAGACGATGACCCCGTCGTCGTTGCTCGCGCATCCGTCGAACCAGCCGTAGCTGTCGTCGAGTTCGCCGAGGTTGAGGCGCTGCCACATGCCGTTCGCGGCGGGCGACCAGGCTACGGCGCGATATTCCCCGATCTTCGTTTCGGCGTGGCCGACCGCGATGGGGTCGCCGTTGGGGAGCGCGCACGTCTCGTACGCCTGCGATTGGAGGTCTTCGCCGCCGAATGGGCCTGCGCTGGTCCATGCGACGCCGTTGGGGGATGTCCAGATGTTCGCGTGTCGTGCCTGCCCGGTTATGGCGCTTGCGCGGGCATCACCGGTGGCCACCCAGAGCCCGCCCACTTTGGCGGCGGCATGGAAACCGATGGCACCTTCGGTGGGGAACCCGGTGACCGGAACCCACTCGTCGCTTCCAGACGCTTTGTGCTGGCCTCGGATGAGGATTGATAGGGAGCCATCGAGGAACTCCGAGCCGAGTACGAGCTCCTCACCATCCGATGTGGCGCGCACGACTGATGACAGCCCGGCCATGCCTTCCGTCTCGACGGGATCGTCCTCGACGGTGCGGTCGCCGTCAAAACTGGCGGCCGAGAGTTCAGACGTGTTTTTCCACCCGCCGTCGGTGATGGTGAAGCGTGACCGGGCGAGGGTCAGCCGAATGCCGTCGGGATGTTCGTCTATCGAGGAGATATATGACGGATCGACGGTGGATGCGACGGAAACGGTGTCGGTCCAGCCCCGACCGATGGAGAAGATTCCCGAGCGCAGGCTGCCTCGTGCCTCGATGATCCCGATGACGCTGGCGGCGTCGCGGGGCACGGATGCGCCGGACATGCCGCTTGCCGGATTCGCCGATGTCTGTGAACGGAACGTCCACACCCCGTCGGCGCTGCGCGTGTACACGCTCGACTCGCTGCTGTTGTCGTTGCCGCCGAGGGAGCTGACGATGCCCTTGTTCGTACCCGGTGCTCCGAGCCAGTCGCTGGACAGCGAGCCAGAATCGTGGTTCTCCGATGACGGGGGCACGGTTTCGACCGTCCAGCTCGTTCCGTCGGCTGAAGACCAGGCCGCGGCACCGTATCGGTTGTCATCGTTGACACCTGCACCGGTCAGTACATAGCGCCCACCCGTCCAGACCGCTCCACGCACTCTGTCGTCGGTGCCGCCGATGGGCGTCGCAGTGTCGCCCCAGGTGAGGCCTCCGTCATCCGACACATATGACACCGCGGCACCGTTGTCGCCCTCGGCTGCCGGGTTGGCGATGAGGATGGCGTGATCATCGTGCGCCACGACATGGGCGATGCCGAGCAGCTCACCCTCTTCGGGCTGGGGCGGCTCGATCTCGGTGATCTCGTCACCGGTGATGACAACACCGCTCACCGTGCCGTCGCGGTCGGGTCCGAGCACAATCACACGGCCGTCGGTGACGGCGATCGCCGTGATGCGGTTCTTGTCGGCGAAGCGCTGGGGGAGATCCACCTCCGTCCAGGTGGTGCGGTTCTCTGAGGCCCACAGGCGTGACCGGGTCAGACCGTCGTGCCAGACCTGTCCGCCGAGCGCTGTCAGGGAGGCGTCGCCGGCAAGGGTTCCGGTGAACGATCCGTCGATTTCGGCGACGGTCACGGCCTCCCAGTCTTCGCCGTCATCCGATACCCAGACGGTCGGGATGCCTCCCTCCCCGGGGGCCGTCAGAGATCCTCCGAACGCGAACGGAAGGGCATCGTCGCCGGGCAGCACGGCCCCGTCGATGTCGGCCTCGTCGCCGGAGTGCAGCATCGAGTCGGGAACATCGATCGTCACGGTGTCGACGAGAGGGGGCGTCAGCCCGGGCTCCGGCACGCATCCGGCGAGACCGAAGGTGAGCGCGGCGGCTGCGAACGCTGCGACGGCTTTTCGCTGGGTGACCCGACGGCTTGCCTGCTGTCTACTCGACGTGCCGCTCATTGACGCGCTCCTTCTGTGAGCCCCCGTTCGGGGGTGGAAGCGTTCACATTACAGACGCGAGTCATCGTCGAATCGGTTATCCACAGGGTGACGACGGGTGATTCTTGCTCCCAGGTTGGCCCCCTGCCGTCGAGTACGGCCTTCGGATGCTCCGGCTCGCCCCAAGCATCCGAATGGCGTACTTGAGCACCCAAGGAGTGAGGAACTCGCGACTGAGAAGTGAGAAGCGAGAAGCGAGAAGTGAGAAGCGAGAAGCGAGGCGGGGTGCGAGCAGGCCGGACTACTCGGCGATGGCCCACCAGAGTGTTGTGTCACCGTACTGGCGGCTGCGTTCGGGTTGCAGCCCCGCGGGCCAGCCGGGTTCGGGTGAGCGGGAGCTGCGTTCGACGAGCACGACGGCGCCGGGCGTGAGGCTGAGCGCGGCCAGGTCGGCGGCGAGTTCGGCTTCGCCGAGTTCGTAGGGCGGGTCGATGAAGACGAGGTCGTTCGGCGTCGTGTTCGAGGCGAGGAATGTCTGCACCGGCGTCGCGGCGACCTCGATGCGCAGCTGCTGCGGGGCGGACTTCAGCAGTAGCGCCGCATTCTTTCTGCAGACGGCGGATGCGGCGGCGTGCTTCTCGACGAGGGTCACGTGGGCGGCGCCCCGGCTGGCGGCTTCGAGGCCGAGCGCTCCCGAGCCGGCGTAGAGGTCGAGCACGCGCGCGCCGTCGATGGCGTCGCGCGCTTCGAGCGAGGAGAAGATGGCCTCGCGCACACGGTCGCTTGTGGGTCGGGTTCCTTTGGGGGGCACGGCGATCGTGAGCGAGCCCGCGAAGCCGGAGATGATGCGGGTCATGGTTCGAGCCTAGACGGATGCCGTGAGCGGCCTCGTCGCCCCGCCCGCGCATCCGCCCCGCCCCGCATCTGCCTCGCCCCCGCCCCGACTCCGTGTTCAACCGACACTTCGCGACACAACTGCACCCGTACATGTGGCGTGTGTGTCGCGAAGTGTCGGGCGGAGGCCCTCCGGAGGTCGGGTGGAGGCCGGGCGGAGGTCGGGCCGGGCCGACCAGAGCCCTCGCGCGGCGGCGTCGGCCCCCGCTGGTACGTTCGAGAGGTGGAATCGGCTCTCGACGCGAAGCTGGGCTCGGTGCTCGGCGGGCGCACTGCTGCCGCCCTGCAGAAGGGGCTGGGGCTGGCGACGGTGGGCGATCTGCTGTCGCACTATCCGCGGCGCTATGCGTTGCGCGGTGAGCTGACGGCGTTGACGATGCTTCCCGGTGGCGAGAATGTGACGATCGTCGCCGAGGTGGTGGAGGTGCGTGAGCGTTCGATGCAGAACCGGCGCGGTTCTCTGCTGGAGGTCCGCATCAGTGATGGCACGGGCATCCTGAGTCTCACTTTCTTCAATCAGGCGTGGCGCAAGGCGGAGCTTCGGCCGGGCGTGCGCGGTATCTTCGCGGGCAAGGTGGGCGACTATCGCGGCACGCCGCAGTTGGCGCATCCCGACTATGAGCTGTTCGAGCCGGATGCGGAGAGTGATGCTGAGGCGCAGCGTGCGTGGGCTGAGCAGCCGGTGCCGATCTATCCGGCGACGGCGTCGGTGACGTCGTGGCAGTTGCAGAAGGCGGTCGGGGTTGTGCTCGACACGCTGCCTCCGCTGGCGGATCCGGTTCCGGATGCGATTCGTCAGGAGCGCACGTTGATGGCGTACCGGCGCGCCCTTGAGCTGATCCACCGGCCGAAGAAGGACATCGAGTGGCGCGCGGCGCGCAAGGCGTTGCGCTTCCAGGAGGCGTTCGTGTTGCAGGCGGGGCTTCTGCAGCAGAGGGATGTGTTGCGGGCGCAGGCGGCGACGCCGCGGGTCCCGCAGGCGGGCGGCTTGCTTGAGCTGTTCGATGCGCGGCTGCCGTTCGTGCTCACCGACGATCAGCGCACGGTCGGCGAGGAGGTGGCGCGCGATATCGCTTCGGATGCCCCCATGAACAGGCTTGTGCAGGGTGAGGTCGGTTCGGGTAAGACGCTTGTGGCGTTGCGCGCGATGCTGGCGGTGGCCGAGTCGGGTGGGCAGTCGGCGCTGCTCGCCCCGACGGAGGTTCTCGCTGCGCAGCATCTGCGCTCGATTGTGGCGACGCTGGGGCCGGAGCTGGCGGCTCGGCTGCGGCCGACCCTCATCACGGGCCAGCTGGGCATGGCGGAGCGCCGTAGGGCCACCCTGGCTGCGGTCTCCGGTCAGGCGCACATTGTGGTGGGCACGCATGCGCTCATGGGCGATTCGGTCGAGTTCTTCGATCTGGGGCTTGTCGTTGTCGACGAGCAGCATCGTTTCGGGGTGCAGCAGCGGGAGGCGCTGCGTCGCAAGGGCGCTGTTCCGCCGCATGTTCTTGTGCTGACGGCGACCCCCATCCCGCGCACGGTCGCCATGACGGTGTTCGGCGATCTTGATGTGTCGACCATTGCGCAGTTGCCGGCGGGGCGCATCCCGATCGAGTCGTTTGTTGTTCCGCTTGCTGACAGGCCCGGCTGGATGGGTCGGGTCTGGGAGCGCATGTCTGAGGAGCTTGCGCAGGGCAGGCAGGCGTTCGTGGTCTGCCCGGCGATCGATGCGAGCGCGCCCGATCCGGCGGATGCCCCGGATGCCCCTGACGCCGCCGCAGGCACGCACGGCCCGCCCGCGAAGCCCGCCACGGTCGTGGAGGTGTTGGAGGAGCTGCGCGCGAATCCGCTGTTCACGTCCGCGCGCATCGAGCCGTTGCATGGCCGCATGTCGAGCGAGGAGAAGGATGCGACGATGCGGGCGTTCGGCGCGGGCGAGATCGATGTGATCGTGGCGACGACGGTGATCGAGGTGGGCGTGGATGTTCCGAATGCGTCGACGATGGTCGTGCTCGATGCCGATCGCTTCGGCGTCTCCCAGCTGCATCAGTTGCGCGGCCGGGTCGGCCGGGGCGGCGTTCCGGGGCTCTGCCTCATGGTCACGAGCGCGGAGCCGGAGACCCTCGCCCGTGAGCGGGTGGAGGCTGTCGCATCGACTCTCGACGGCTTCGAGCTGGCCCAGAAGGATCTCGAGCTGCGTCAGGAGGGCGATGTTCTGGGCAGCACGCAGTCGGGCGGGCGGTCCAGTCTGCGGCTGTTGCGGGTGGCGAAGGACGGCGCGCTGATCGGGGAGGCTCGGGAGCTGGCGCAGCGGGTGTTGGCCGACGATCCTGGCCTGGCCGGGCATCCGGCGCTGAGGGATGCGCTCGAGCGGCGTCTCGACGATGCGGCGCGCGATTTCATGGCGCAGGCGTGATCGGATGCGTTCAGCGCGCATCCGGCATTGTCACAGATTTGTAACGAGCGGCGGCTAGGCTGGGGGTATGAGCAGGATCGCCGTCGTCCCAGGTTCGTTTGACCCCGTCACTCTGGGGCATCTCGATGTGATCGAGCGTGCCGCGGCCATGTTCGATGAACTTCATGTCGTCGTCGTGCACAATCCGGGCAAGACGGCTCTTCTGCCGGTCGCTCAGCGGGTGCAGCTGATCGAGAGGGCGATCGCCGATGCGGGCATCGTCGGCAAGATCAGGGTCACGTCGTGGATGGTCGGCCTGCTCGTCGACTACTGCACCGATGTGGGTGCGAGCGTGCTCGTGAAGGGCGTGCGTTCGGGCGTCGATGTCGCCTATGAGACGCCGATGGCGATTGTGAACCGCAATCTGGCGGGCGTGGAGACGGTGTTCCTGTTGCCCGATCCGGCGCACGCGCACGTGTCGAGTTCGCTTGTGCGGCAGGTGTCGGCGCTCGGCGGCGATGTGAGCCCGTATGTGCCGCGCGCGGTTGCGGAGTTCCTGCAGAGCCCCTCTGCGCCCTGAGCACCGTGCCGTGCAGGTGCTCCCGAATGCTGCCGAAGATTCCTGATGCGCTCCGTCGCCAAAGCTGACAGACTCGCCACACAGGCAACAGCGGTGGGGGACTGATGGAGCACGCTTCGATGGAACACGCACTACCCGAGCAGGCGGATGCGCTGATGACGGCGACCGAATTCCATGAGTTGAGCCGTGGCATCCTGCGCAGCATCCGGACTGTCATCGACGGCAAGGATGAGGCCATCGAGTTGGCGCTGACGGTTCTGCTTGCCGAGGGTCATCTTCTGATCGAGGATGTTCCGGGCGTCGGCAAGACGATGCTGGCGCGCGCTCTGGCCCGCTCGGTGGACTGCACGGTGAGTCGCATCCAGTTCACGCCTGATCTTCTGCCTTCTGACATCACGGGCGTCTCGGTGTACAACCAGGGCGAGCGGCGCTTCGAGTTCAATCCGGGCCCCATCTTCGCGAACATCGTCATCGGTGACGAGATCAACCGTGCGAGCCCGAAGACGCAGTCGGCGCTGCTGGAGAGCATGGAGGAGCGTCAGGTCACCGTCGATGGCCACAGCCATGTTCTGGTGCCGCCGTTCACGGTGATGGCGACGCAGAACCCTGTGGAGATGGAGGGCACCTATCCTCTTCCGGAGGCGCAGCGCGACAGGTTCATGGCGCGCATCTCGATGGGCTACCCCGACGAGGTGGCGGAGCGGGCGATGCTGCGGCAGCGTGAGCAGTCGAGCCCGCTCGATCGTGTGACGCCGGTGGTGTCGTTGGATCAGCTGCGGGAGATGATCACTGCTGTTCGCAGCATCTACGTCTCGCCTGCCGTTGAGCGTTATGCCGTTTCGATCGCGCAGGCCACCCGGGTCGACAGTGAGCTTCGTCTCGGCGCGAGCCCGCGCGCGACGCTGCAGCTGGTGCGCGCGGCGAAGGCCTGGGCTGCGCTGGATGCCCGCGATTTCGTGCTGCCTGATGACATCGACCAGTTGGCGGTTCCTGTTCTCGGGCACCGTCTCATCCCGACGTCGCGCGGTTCGCTGCTGGCCGGCGCGTTCTCGATCGATGTGGTGACCGACATCATCCACCGCATCGTCGCATCCACTGTCGTTCCGCTTGCGGGCGACGATCGCGCTTAGGCCCACGCGCATGTCGCTGCGTTCGAGGGTTGCCGGGCTGCTCGGTCGTGACGGCTCGCGCCGCAGTGCTTCCCTGGGCCTGACGGTGCGGGGCTGGGGCACGGCGATGGTCGCGGCGGTGTGCCTCATCACGGTGTATTTCACGGCCCTCGACGGCATGCTCTTCGTGGGCGTGTTCCTGGCTGCGGCGCTCGGCTGTGCCCTCCTGTCGGCTCACCATCGCAGGCCCAGGCTGGCGTTGCACCGCTCGTTCTCGACGACGCGCATCACGGCTCGGCATCCGGTGACGATTGCCCTGCAGTTGGCGAATCGCTCGGAGCGGCCGGTTGCGGCGGGGCACTGGTCAGATTTCTGGTCGTGGCGCACTTCTTCTGTGTGGGGTCCGGGCACGCTGACGGGGTCGAGTGAGCCGGGCGAGTTCGGCCCGTTGCGGCCGAGGTCGGCACGTTCGTTGAGCGTGGCGCGTCTGGCGCATGTGTGGGAACCTCCGCGGCGCGGCGAGTTCGTGTTGGGCCCGCTGGTGGTGCGGGTCACTGATCCGTTCGGCTTGGCGTGGGCGCTTGTCACGGTCGGCGATGCGCATGGCGTGACGGCTGTTCCCGAGGTCGTGCCGCTTCCCGACACGGGCCTGGCCTTCGCGGATGCCGACGGCTCGGCCCGTCGCATCAGCCACCGGGCGGTGGGTGGCGAGCATGATCTGACGACTCGTGACTACCGGGCGGGTGACCCGCTCAGGCGGGTGCACTGGCGGGCGTCTGCGCATCATGGCGAGCTGATGGTGCGTCAGGAGGAGCAGCGCAGCAATGCCGAGGCGACGATCGTGATCGATACGCGTGCGGCGGGGTATCCGGATGCGAACCGGCTGCGGGCTGCGGAGGATGCGGAGAGTGAGCTCTTCGAGTGGGCGGTGAGTTTCGCGGCGTCGCTGGCGGTGTTCCTGAACGATGCGGGGCTGCTCGTGCGCTTCGTGGAGACGGGCCCCGCCCAGCTCGATGCGGATGACGGCAGGCCGCTGATCGATGGTCTCGCGCGCATCGAGCTCACGCATGGCGGGGTCGAGCAGGAGGTGTCGTTGGCGCTTCCGGGCCGCAGTTCGGAGGGGAGCGGTGGCACGGTGGTGACGGTGCTCGCGGACCCTGACGAGCAGACGATGGCGGCGATGCTGGCCGCCCGTAATGCGTTCTCCCTTGCGGTGGCGTTCGTGCTGCGCGGTGATGCGGATGTGCGGCGCGATGACGTTCTGGGCCGCCTGCAGGATGCGGGCTGGTTGTGTGTCGATGTCGCCGACGGCGTCACCGTGGATGAGGCGTGGCGCACCGCTGGTGATCGGGCGGGGAGGCGTCGTGCCTGAGGCGAAGACGCGCAGGGACTGGCGCATCAGCGTGGCGTTGCTGGTGGTGATCATGGCGGCCCTCGGCGGCTGGGGCGGCGTGCTTCAGGATGTCTTCTGGTGGCTCATCGTGCTGGGCGAGTGCATGATCGTGCTGGGTGCTGCCGCCGCGACGCGGGTGTTCACCGAGTCGCGCATCCTGCCGTCACTGGTGTCGATCGTGGCCGCCGTGTTCGCGCTTGAGATGGTCACGGTGCCGACGTCGACGTTCTTCGGCATTCCGACGGGTGACACGCTGGCGGCGTGGTCGCAGTTGTGGTTCTCCGGCGTCGCGTCGATCCAGGCGCAGGCGACGCCTGCTGTCGTGGATGAGGGCATCCTGTTCCTGCTCTGTCTGGGCGCGGCGGTGTTGGCTTTGCTGGCCGATCTGGTGGCGATCGCGTTCCGCCGGGCGGCGGGCGTGGGCCTGCTCGTGTTGCCGCTCGTGCTCGCAGCGCCTGCTATCGGCCGCGGCTCTGTTGACGTGTTCTGGCTTGTTGTGACGGCGTTGGCGTTTCTGTATCTGCTGGCGTCGAGCCATTCGGTGCGTGAGCGGGCGGTTCCTGGCCGGCGCGCCTGGGATGCGGCTGCGATCGCGGCGGCGGCTCTCGTCGCGGCCCTCGTGCTCCCCGTGCTGTTGCCGACGCCACAGCAGTTGTCGGTCACGGGCGCGGGTGGTGCCGGTTCGATCGTGAACGGTGTGAATCCGATCATCCGGCTCGGCGATGACCTGCGCAGGGAGGATGAGCGGGTTGCGTTGACGTACAGCACGGAGTCGGGTGACCAGCACTATCTACGTCTGATGAGCCTCGCGGTGTTCGGCGACAACTGGTCGCAGCAGCCGAATCCGATCCCTGTGCGGGGTTCCGACGAGCCTGCTCCCGCCCCGGAGGGGGTGTCGGGGGATGTGCCGCGTTCGCCTGAGACGAGCTTCATCGATGTGGAGCAGTTGGGCGGGTCGTGGCTGCCGATCCCGTATCCGGCGACGACGGTCGACGGCCTGCGCAATGATGCGCTGTGGCAGGCGAATCTGGCGTTGCGCAGCGGCTCGCGATCGATCCAGGGTGAGACGTTCACGGTCGATTCGCTCGTTCTCGAGCCGACTCCGGAGCAGCTGCTGGCGGCGGGGTCGTCCGTTCCCGAGGCGGTCGACGAGTTCGCGGTGGCTGACGAGGCGTGGCCTGCGATCATCCGCGACACGGCGGCCGCGGTGGCCGGTTCCGCCGCCACGAACTACGAGAAGGCGGTCGCGCTGCAGCAGTTCTTCCGTTCGGGCGGCGATTTCTCCTATTCGGAGTCGGCGCCCGTCGATGAGGGTTATGACGGTTCGGGCGCCGAGGTCATCGGGGTGTTCCTGCAGGAGAAGAGCGGCTATTGCGTGCATTTCGCGTCGGCGATGGCGCTCATGGCGCGCACGCTGCGCATCCCGTCGCGCGTCGCGGTCGGCTTCCTGCCGGGTAGTTCGACGGGGCAGAGGGATGACGCGGGCCGGCCGGTGTGGGAGGTCACCTCCCAGCAGCTCCACGCCTGGCCCGAGTTGTTCTTCGAGGGGATCGGCTGGGTGCCGTTCGAGCCGACGATGAGCCGTGGTGTGCTGCCCTCCTATTCGAGCGGGCAGACGCCGGGCGTTCCGACTCCGGCCGCTCCGTCGCAGGTTCCCTCTCCGGGCGCGACGGCTCCCTCCTCCTCTTCGGGAGCCCCGGAGCGTCCGGATGCCGGTGGGCTCGGTCCGGATGCGGCGCAGCCCGAACGCGGCGTGCCGTGGGGAGTCTTCGTCGTTCTCGGCGTGCTGTTGTTGTTGCTCGTGCCGGCCGCCGTGCGGGCGTTGCAGAGGCTCGCCCGCCTGCCCAGGCGCGACGCGCATCCGGGTCTGGCGTGGACCGAGCTGTTGCAGTCGGCGGAGGATCTGGGCGTCGCCGTCGTCGGCGAGAACACTCCGCGGGAGAATGCGGTGCTGCTTCAGCGCCTGCTCGATCGTGCCGAGGAGGGGTCGCGTAGCGCAGCGGATGCCCCGCCCGGCTCTGATTCGGAACATCCGGTCACCGACGAGGCCTTGGCGGGGCTGCTGGCCGCGGTCGAACGTGCGAACTTCGCGACGCCGGCCGCTCGTGCCGCCTCGTCGCCGTCGCAGGGGGCCACTGCGCCTTCGCATAGGGAGATGAGCGCCCTGCTGCGGCGTCTGCGGGGGGCCTTCCCGCGGGGCCGCCGCATCCGCTCGGTGTTGTGGCCGCATTCCATCGTGGGAAGGGTCATGAAGGTCATCTCCTGAGCGCCGGGCCTTTCGCGACTTAGCTTAGGCATGCCATACTTAGGCCATGCTTACTCAGACGCTCGTTGAGAAGGACGCCCGGCCGGCGTTCCGGCCCTACCTCGTCTCGGTCGTGAGCATCCGGCGTCTCTCGCCCCACTTCGTTCGGGTCACGTTCACGGGCGAGCTGCTCGATTTCTTCGGCACCGACAGGCTCGACCAGCGCATCAAGCTGATGTTCCCCGTCGAGGAGGGGCCGCACGCGGGCACCCTCAGCGATGTCGGAACGCACGACGAGGAGTCGGTTCTGCGCGGCGAATGGTACAGCATCTGGCGTGAGCTGCCCGACGAGCAGCGCAGCCCCATTCGCACCTACACGGTGCGCGCTGTTCGGCCGGAGCTGCGCGAGATCGACGTCGACATGGTCGTGCATGAGGTCGGCGGCGGCCCCGCATCGCGGTGGGTCGCGCGCGCCGTTCCCGGCGACGAACTCCTCATCATCGGTCCGGATGCCCGCAGTCTCAGTTCGGCGGTCGGCATCGACTGGCAGCCGGGTACGGCGACGCAGCAGCTGCTCCTCGGAGACGAGACGGCCGCGCCGGCCATCTGCAGCATCCTGGAGACGCTGCCGGAGGGTCACACCGCGCGTGCATTCATCGAGGTTCCGACTTCGGCCGATGTGCTCGAGCCGTGGCTCGCGCCGGGGGCGAGCGTGACGTGGCTGCCCCGCGACGGTCAGCCCGTCGGGGTTCTGCTCGAGGCTGCTCTGCGCGAGTGGGTGGCCGGCAATGGCGACGTGATCCGCCCCTCCCTGGCCGCGAGTGCGCAGGAGGTCGAGGAGATCGACGTCGACACGCAGCTTCTCTGGGATTCGCCGGGGGCTGCGCCGGGTGCGAAGTTCTACTCCTGGATCGCGGGGGAGTCGGCCGTCATCAAGACGCTGCGCCGCTTCCTCGTCACCGAGACGGGCATCGACCGCAAGCGGGTCGCGTTCATGGGCTACTGGCGGCTGGGCAGGGCCGAGGGCCAGTGACCGCCTGACGGCCGTAACCCTGTGTTCGCGGTCCCCGGCGGGGTAGATTGGCGCTCATGACCGAGTCACCGAACCCCGATGGGGCCCGTGCCCGTGAACTCGACAGCTCCGCGGTGTTCCACTCCTGGAGCACGCAGGGCGGGCGGGATGCCATCGCCATCGCGGGTGGGCTGGGCAGCACGGTCTGGGATCACGACGGCCGGCGCTATCTGGATTTCGCCAGCCAGCTCGTCAATGTCAACATCGGCCACCAGCATCCGGCCGTCGTCGAGGCCATCACGCGGCAGGCGGCGACGCTCGCGACGGTGGCGCCGAACCACGCCAATCTGGTGCGCGGTGAGGCCGCCCAGCGCATCCTCGACCTCGCGGGGCCCGCATTCAACAGGGTCTTCTTCACCAATGGTGGGGCGGATGCTGTCGAGAACGCCATCAGGATGGCCCGCCTCGTCACCGGCCGCGACACGGTGCTCTCCGCCTATCGCTCCTACCACGGCAACACGGGTGCGGCGATTGTGGCGACGGGGGACTGGCGCCGCATCCCCAACCGTTTCGCGCGCGGGCATGTGCACTTCTTCGGCCCGTATCTGTACCGCAGCGAGTTCTGGGCGGGCAGCCCCGAGGAGGAGTCGCAGCGCGCGCTGCGCCACCTGGAGCGCGTGATCGAGGCAGAGGGGCCGTCGACGATCGCGGCGATCCTGATCGAGGCCATCCCGGGCAGCTCCGGCGTGCTGGTGCCGCCGCCCGGTTATCTGAGGGGCGTGCGTGAGCTCGCGTCACGGCACGGCATCCTGCTCGTGATCGATGAGGTGATGAGCGGTTTCGGTCGGGCTGGCGAGTGGTTCGCGCACAGGGCAGACTTCGGCGACGGGCGAGAGTCTGTCGTGCCAGACCTTGTGACCTTCGCCAAGGGCAGCAACTCGGGTTATGTGCCGGCGGGTGGTGTGATCGTCTCTGAGGCGGTCACGGCCGCGTTCACCGACACGGTGTTCCCCGGTGGGCTCACCTATTCTGGGCATCCGCTCGCCATGGCCGCGATCGTGGCGACCATCGATGCGATGAAGGCGGAGGGGATCGTCGAGCATGCCGCGACGATCGGCGCCGAGCATCTCGGGCCGGGCCTGCGGGCGTTGGCCGAGGCGCATCCCGTGATCGGGGAGGTGCGGGGAATGGGCGTCTTCTGGGCGGTCGAGTTCGTCGATGATCCGGATGCGCGCACGCCGGTATCCGCAGCGTTCATGGCTGCGCTCGGGGCGGCGTTGAGGGAGCGCGGCTTCCTCCCGCTCATCGTCGAGAACCGCATCCATGTGGCCCCGCCCTGCGTCGTGACCCCCGCCGAGGTCGCCCGCGGGCTCGCCCTGCTCGATGAGGCCGTGACCGCCGTCGAGCAGCGCTGAGGGCACGGCTCGCAGCACTGACTATGATGATGCGGTGGCACATCACAATTCATCCCCCTGGTCGGTGGGAGTACTCGATCTCGTCCATCGTCCCGGCGAGATGCGCGAGCAGCAGCTTGAGCTCGTCGCAGACGAGCGTCTCGGCAACGCCGTCATCGGCATCGAGCCGGGAGCGCCCATCGACATCGACCTCCGCCTGGAGGCGCTGCACGACGGCATCCTGGTCACCGCGACGGTCGAATCGACGGCCTCGGGGGAGTGCGTGCGCTGCCTGATTGACGTGGCCGAGCCTGTCGAAGTCGAAATCCAGGAGGTTTTCGCGTACTCTGAGGACGAAGCTTTCGAGTATCAGGTTCAAGATGATCACGTGAATCTTGAACCGGTCATCAGGGATGCGGTCGTGTTGTCACTTCCGTTCCAGCCGGTGTGTCAAGAGGATTGCCTCGGCCTGTGCCCCCAGTGTGGGGTGCGGCTCCTCGACAACCCGGGCCATGAGCATGAAGAACCCACAGATCCTCGGTGGGCGAAACTTGCCGGCCTCGAAGGTCTGACCGAGGCCACAACCACCGACGTGATCGGCGAAGAGCCTGATGGCGACGCCGACAGAGAAAAGAGATAGCCATGGCAGTACCCAAGCGCAAGATGTCCCGTGCGAGCACCCGCGCCCGCCGCGCCCAGTGGAAGGCCACGCCTCCCACCCTGGTGAAGACCGTCGAGGGTGGCAAGGTTGTCTACAGCCTGCCGCACCGCGCGAAGGTCGTCGAGGACTCGGCCGGCACGCCCCTGTACATGGAGTACAAGGGCCGCAAGGTCGCAGACGTCTGATCTCGCTGAGAGATCTCCTTCTTCGGGGCAGCCGATGACTTCCCGCGGCGCACGTGCCGGCAGCAACTCTGCCGGCTTTCGTGCTGCTGCTGAACTCGCCGAGAAGCTCTCCGTCGATGTGGGCCTCGAGCTGCTCGAGCTGGCCCTCACCCACCGCTCGTACGCGTACGAGAACGGTGGCGGGGGTCACAATGAGCGCCTCGAGTTCTTGGGCGACTCCATTCTGGGGCAGGCCGTCACGGTCATGCTCTACAACGAGTACCCCGACCTCGATGAGGGTGACCTCGCCAAGCGGCGGGCGAGCCTCGTCAGCAGTGTCGCGCTCGCACAGATCGCCCGAGGCATCGGCTTGGGCGAGTTCATCCGCCTCGGTCGAGGCGAGGAGCTCACGGGCGGCCGCGACAAGGGCTCGATCCTTGCGGACACGGTCGAGGCCGTCATCGGCGCGACCTTCCTGAGTGTCGGCGATGACGAGGCGACGGCACTCGTGCTGCGTCTCATCGAGCCGCTCCTGGCCGACCCGGATCGTTTCGGCGCAGCCATGGACCCCAAGACGAGCCTGCAGGAGCTTGCGGCGAAGTTGGGCAGGGGAGCGCCCGACTACCAGATCGCCGACAGCGGCCCCGACCACTCCAAGCGTTTCTACGCGACCGTCGTCATCGATGGCGGGGCGGTCGCATCCGGTGGCGGCAGCAGCAAGAAGCAGGCCGAGATGGCGGCCGCCCTCGAGGCCTGGACGATCCTCCAGACCTCCGCCTGAGCATCCGCCGTGCCCGAACTGCCCGAGGTTGAAGTGGTGCGCGTCGGCCTGGCGCCGGCCGTGAGCAGGGCGAGTGTCGCATCCGTCGTCGTATTCGACGAGCGTTCGCTGCGTCGCCATGACGGCCCGTCAGAGGATTTCGTGCACCGCCTGACCGGGCAGGGTTTCGCTTCGGCTGAGCGGCGCGGCAAGTTCCTCTGGTTGCCGCTCGCCGGCACCGAGGAGGCCCTCGTCGTGCACCTGGGTATGAGCGGGCAGGTGCTGCTGCGCGAGAGGGGCGTCGATGACAGGCTCACGCGCATCCGTCTCGACATCGAGCATCCGGAGCACGGGCCGCTGCGGCTCAATTTCGTCGACCAGCGCATCTTCGGCTCCATGGCGATCGACCGCCTCGTGCCCACGCCCGACGGCCCCGATCTGGTGCCGTCGCAGGTTTCGCACATTGCACGCGATCCGCTCGATGAGCGCTTCGACGACGGACTCTTCTTCAGGCGCCTCGCCGCCCGGCGCACGGGAGTCAAGCGGGCGCTGCTCGATCAGGGTCTGGTGAGCGGCATCGGCAACATCTACGCCGATGAGGCGCTGTGGGCGGCCCGCATCCACTACGAGCAGGCGACGGATGCTCTCAGTCGCGTGCGCGCGCGGCGGCTGCTCGCCGAGGTGCGGCTTGTGCTGGCGAAGGCCCTCGCCGAGGGTGGCACGAGCTTCGACACCCAGTACCTCAACGTGAACGGCGAGTCGGGTTATTTCGCGCACTCGCTCAACGCCTACGGGCAGCAGGGCCGGCCGTGCCCGCGCTGCGGACGCCTGATCGTGCGCGAGCAGTTCATGAACCGCGGTTCGCACCTCTGCCCGTTCTGCCAGCGCAGGCGCTGACGCAGAACCCGCGTCTCAGGCGAGAGACCGCTTCCAGGAGCCCTCGTAGCCGACTGGCACGAAGCCGATCGCCTCGTTGACGTCGAGCATGTGGCGGTTCTCCTCCGCGTTCCAGGTGTAGACCGACGGATGCCCCGGCGCGCTCTCCTTGAGGAGGCGCAGATTGGCCGCCTTCACGAGCATCCCGAGCCGCCGCCCGCGGTGCTCATGCAGCACGAGCGTGCTGTTGTTGAAGGCGGGGCGACTCGTGTCGTGCGCGGTGACCAGCTCGGTGAAGGCGACGAGCGAATCGGATGCCACGTGGCGTGCGGCCGTGATCATCCAGTGCCGCCCCTCGGAGAGCCTGCGACGGTCGAGGTCGCGCACCCGCTCCTCGTCCCACAGCTCCGGCTGGTGGTCGGTCTCGCCGAGCGGAACATCCGTGCTCATCCTCTGCTGCAGCGCCGCGATGTCGCCCAGCCGCCTCTCGGGGGTCGCGCCGACCCACTGTTCGAGTTCGTAGCCGGGAGGGGCATCCGGAACCTCGCGCCCTGAGGGCAGCGGCAGGCGGCTCATGCGGTCGACCTGGGCCAGCTCGAAACCCTTCGCCGCCAGGAAGCGGGCCCCGGGGTCGTCGCGGGGCACCGAACCGAAGCCCGTCGGGGAGTCGATGCGGTCGCCGCCCATCATGCTGTGCATCGCGAACGATTGCACGATGCTGCGTCCGTCGGCCACGGCGATCTCGAGTGCCCGCTCGAACAGCTGCGTGCCGATTCCGCGTCGACGGAACTCGGGCAGCACCTCCGCGGTGACCCAGGCCGAGCGCAGATCGTCGCCGCTCTGCAGTTCATGGAGGGAACGCCCGACGATGCGCCCGTCGCCCCGGGCGACAAAGAGCCGCAGAGGCTCGTAAGGGTTGCTGTTCTGCGCGAGGATGACCGCCGGCGTCTCGGCAAGATCGTAGTTGCCGACCGCGGCGGCCTCGATCTCGTTGCGCACCGCCACCATCTCGGCGAAGGCGGCGCCCTCGGGCCCGTCGAGGCTCGCGGGCAGAGGCATCTCCTCGATCGTCACGTCGGTCATGGCGGCTTCCTTCCGGTTGTCGGATGTCGTTGCGGATGCTGTGGGCACGGTTCGTGCGGTGCGCGCCTGTGTGAGGGCAGCCGATCAGGCTACAACCGCTCGCAGGGCACCACCAGTGCGTCTTGTGTCATAGCGGCGTCGCTGTCGGGCCCCGCCCGCCGTGTCCGGTACCGTTGTGCAATGAGTTTCGGGCGTACGAGGAGGCACAGAGCATGTACCTGAAGAGCCTCACGCTCAAGGGATTCAAGTCCTTCGCCCAGCCCACGACCTTCCAGTTCGAGACCGGTGTCACCTGTGTTGTCGGCCCTAACGGCTCCGGCAAGTCGAATGTCGTCGACGCGCTCGCCTGGGTGATGGGGGAGCAGGGCGCGAAGACGCTGCGCGGCGGCAAGATGGAGGACGTCATCTTCGCCGGCACCTCCACGCGCGGCCCGCTCGGCCGTGCCGAGGTCATCCTCACGATCGACAACTCCGACGGCGCCCTGCCGATCGAGTATTCCGAGGTCACGATCAGTCGCACGCTGTTCCGCAACGGCGGCAGCGAGTACGCCATCAACGGGGAGTCCTGCCGCCTGCTCGACGTGCAGGAGCTGCTGAGCGATTCGGGGCTCGGGCGCGAGATGCACGTCATCGTCGGCCAGGGGCAGCTCGACGCCGTTCTGCGTGCCAGCCCGGAGGACCGCCGCGGTTTCATCGAGGAGGCCGCGGGCATCCTGAAGCATCGTCGCCGCAAGGAGAAGACGATCCGCAAGCTTGACGCGATGCAGGCGAATCTGACGCGCCTCAGCGATCTGGCCGGTGAGATCCGGCGGCAGCTCAAGCCGCTCGGGCATCAGGCGGAGATCGCCCGTGAGGCGCAGTCGATCGCCGCGATCGTGCGCGACGCACGGGCGAGGCTCCTCGCCGACGAGGTGGTCACGCTGCGCGAGGCTCTCACCCTGCACAGCCGCAGCGAGTCGGAGCGCAAGACGGAGCGCATCGTTCTGCAGGAGCAGCTCGATCAGGCGAAGCTGCGTGAGGCGCGCATCGAGCAGGCGCAGGTGGGTGACGCCGTCGACCAGGCGCGCCGGGTCGCCTTCGGCCTTGAGAAGGCTCAGGAGCGGCTGCGCAGCCTCTACAACCTCGCCAATCAGAAGCTCAGCATGCTCGGCTCGCAGGCGGAGGTTGCGGATGCGGCCCCCGGCGTGACGCCGCAGATGGTGGCGGATGCCCGTGACGAGGCGTCGAGGCTGGCCGACACGATCTCCGAGGCTGAGGAGGCGTGGCGCGAAGCGCAGTCCGCCACGGCGGAGGCGCGTGCCGCCCTTGACGGGCTCGATGAGGAGATCGCCCACCAGAGTTCGCTCGTCTCCAAGCACGACCTCGAGCTCTCGAAGCTTGCGGGGCAGGCCGACACGGCCGGCTCCCGGCTCGCCGCGGTTCGTGGTGAGGTTCTGCGCCAGCAGAACGCGCTCGATGCCGCCCGCGCGCGCCGCCAGGATCTGCAGCAGCAGCTCGAGCTGGTCGAATCGGAGGCGACGCTCAGCGACTCCGGCGAGACCGACCTCGATGCGATCTATCAGACCGCCCAGGCCGAGGTCGTCAGCGCTGAGGCGGAGATCGACACGCTCCGCGAGAGCCTCCACGACCTCGAGCGGGAGCGTGACGCGCTCGCCGCCCGCCAGAACGCGCTCTCCAGCGCGCTCGACCAGAAGGACGGCTCGAGCGCTCTCGTCGCGGCCCGCCGCCCGGGCATCCGCGGGCTTGTCGCAGAGCACATGCAGGTGCAGCCCGGCTATGAGGCGGCCATTGCGGCCGCCCTCGGCTCGCTCGCTGACGCGGTGCTCGCCGATGACCGCGCCGCCGCGGTGGATGCCCTCGGCTTCGCGGGTGCCGACGAGCTCGGCCGGGTCGAGCTCGTGCTCGCCGACGACCCCAGCGGGTTGAAGAACGACGAACGAGCGTATCGGAACCTCACCCCCGAACAGCTCCCACCCGGCGCAGTCCCCGCCCACACGGTCGTGACCGCGCCCGCCGGCGTGCTCGGGCTGCTCGACTCTGTCGTCATCGCCGACGATCTCGACGCCGCACGCACCGCATGGAACACGCTCGAGGCATCCGCTGCCCCCTTCGTGACCGTGATCACGAAGTCCGGTGATGTTCTGAGCCGCTACGTGCTGCGTGGGGGTTCCGGTGCGAAGCGATCCCGTGTGGAGCTTGTCGCCGACCGTGATGCGGCGAAGGATCGCCTCGGCGAGGTCACCTCGCTCATCGAGCGCGCCCGTTTTGCGCTCGCAGAGCAGCGCGGCACCCTGCAGACCGCCAAGGAGCAGTCGGTGCGCGCCCTGAAGGAGTTGCGCGACTTCGACTCTCAGCTTGCGGCGCAGTCCGAGAAGCTGAACCGTGCCAGGGTGCAGGCCGAGGCATCCGCAGCCGAAGCCGAACGTCTCGAGAAGGGTCTCGCGCTTGCCGCCGATGCGGTGGCGGATGCCGAGACGGCGGCCGAGCGCGCGAAGGCAGAACTCGAGACGGCCCGGTCGAGGCCGAGGCCCATGCTCGATGTCGCCGCCCGCGACGGACTCGCCGATGAACTGGATGCCGCCCGTGAGGCGGAGGTCGAGGCGCGACTGCAGGTGGAGACCGCCCGTGAGCGTGTGCGCGCGCAGGAGGCGCGGGCGAAGCAGCTCGAGCAGCAGCTCGAAGCGGAACGTGCCGCCGCGGAGCAGGCCGCCCGGCGTGCCGTCATCCGTCGTCGCCAGGCGGAGGCCGCGCAGAGTGTCATCGACGCGCTGCCGGCCGTGCTCGACGCCGTCGACCGCTCGGTGTCGGAGGCGCGCGTGCGGCTCGCGACGGCCGAATCGGAGCGTGCGGCACAGAACGAGGAGCTTGCGGAGCTGCGGCGGGGCGAGGCCTCCCTGCGGGAGCGGCTCACGTCGGTCAGCGAGACCGTGCACGGTCTCGAGATGCAGATCTACGAGAAGAAGCTGCACCTGTCGTCGCTGTTGGAGCGGGCAGGGGAGGAGCTGGGGCTCGTCGAGGATGTGCTCGTGGCCGAATACGGGCCCGCCGTGCCCATCCCGCCGGATGCCGCATCCGTGGCGTCACCTTCCGCAGGAGAAACTGAAGGACACGCCGAGCTCGAGACGGTGTCAGACGGCGTGTCGGATGCTTCTCCTGCTGAAGCAGACAGCGGCACCCTCTTCGTCCGCTCCGAGCAGGAGACCCGCCTGGCGCGCGCCGAGCGCAAGCTCGCCCAGCTGGGTCGCGTGAACCCGCTCGCGCTGGAGGAGTTCGCGGCACTCGAGCAGCGGCACAAGTTCCTGACGGAGCAGCTCACCGATCTGACGAACACCCGCAAAGACCTGCTGACGATCATCGAGGAGATCGACGAGAAGATGCAGGACATCTTCTCGAGTGCCTTCGACGACACGAAGGCCGCGTTCAATCAGGTGTTCCCCATCCTGTTCCCGGGCGGTTCCGGCAGCATCCACCTGACCGATCCCGACAACATGTTGACGACGGGCATCGAGGTGTCGGTGCGCCCGGCGGGCAAGAAGATCGAGCGCCTGTCGCTCCTGAGCGGTGGCGAGCGGTCGCTTGCGGCGGTGGCGCTGCTGATCGCGATCTTCAAGGCCCGACCGAGCCCGTTCTACATCATGGATGAGGTGGAGGCGGCGCTCGATGACGCCAACCTGGGTCGCCTGCTGCAGATCTTCGAGGATCTGCGCGAGACGAGCCAGCTGATCGTGATCACGCATCAGAAGCGCACCATGGAGATCGCGGATGCCCTCTACGGTGTGTCGATGCGGCAGGACGGTGTGAGCGCGGTCGTGGGCCAGCGCGTCGTCGCCCCGGAGGAGCGCACGGCCTAGCCACCGCCGCATCCGGCCTCGAGCATCCGGCCCCGCCGAAAACGAAGGACAATCTGCGGCGATCTGCCCCGCGGTGCGCATCCGGGGTCGTATTCGGCAGTTTGTCCTTCGTTTTCAGCAGGGCGTCGACGGCGGCGATGGCCGACGGATGCCTAGACTTGCGCGGTGACGGATCTCCAGAAGCTGCAGCGCAGCACGGTGTGGGTGCTGGCCTCCGCGCAGGTCGTGGGCGGGCTGGGCATCGGGGCGACGGTGTCGGTGGGCGCGCTGCTGGCCGCATCCGTCTCCGGTTCGGATGCCTGGTCGGGCATGGCCGCCACCATGTCGACGCTCGGCGCGGCCGTTCTGGCGTTGCCGCTCGCACGCTTCGCCGCCTCACGCGGCCGACGCGCGGCGCTCGGAACGGGTTCGGCGCTCGCCGCAGCATCCGCCGTGCTGCTGGTCGTTGCGGCGTCGGCCGGTTCGTTCCCGCTGCTGCTGCTCGCCTTCGCGCTCGCGGGGGCCGGCTCGGCCACGAACCTGCAGGCGCGTTTCGCGGCGACCGATCTGGCGCTGCCGGCCCATCGCGGGCGCGACCTCTCGCTGGTGGTGTGGTCGACGACGATCGGTTCGGTTCTGGGGCCGAACCTGATCGAGCCGGGGGAGGCCATCGGCCGCGTTCTCGGCCTGCCCGAGCTGACCGGGCCGTTCGTGTTCACTCTCGTGGCTCAGCTGTTGACCGTCACCATCTATGCGGTCGGGCTGCGACCCGACCCGCTGCTGACCGCCCGGGCCGCGCTCGGCGCCGTGACTGCGGAGCGGCCTCGGCTGGGGTTCTCCACGCTGCGCGTGAACGGGCGGGCACGGTTCTCGGTGGGGGCGGTCGCGCTCAGCCACGCGACCATGGTCGCCGTCATGTCGATGACGCCCGTGCACCTGTACGGGCACGGGGCGACGCTCGCGATCGTCGGCTTCACGATCAGCCTTCACATCGCCGGAATGTACGCGCTGTCGCCCGTGTTCGGATGGCTGGCCGACCGGCTGGGGCGGCTGCCGGTTCTGCTGGGCGGGCAGGCGCTGCTGCTGGTGTCGCTCGTGCTGACCTGGGTGGGCAGCGAGTCGCACGAGCTTGTCGTGCTGAGCCTGGTGCTGCTCGGGCTGGGGTGGTCGGCGTCGACGATCTCGGCATCGACCATGCTTGTCGATTCGGTGCCGGTCGGCGACAGGCCTGGCGTGCAGGGCGTGTCCGATCTGTGTATGAATCTGGCCGGCGCTGCGGGTGGTGCTCTGGCCGGCCCCGTCCTGACGGCGTTCGGCTATTCGGGGCTCGGCGTCGCCTGCATGGCGCTTGTGGCGGGCGTCGTCGTGTGGGCGCTTCTGCGGGCATCCGCTCGCGTGACGCTGCCGCAGCCCTGAGCCATCGCATCCGGCTGCTGCCAGCGCATCCGGCTCATCATCGAATACTGTGCGGCGGTGAACCTCAGACGAGCGCGTCGAGCGGTTTGCTGTTGACCCCGGTGACGCGCCAGCCGCTGCCGTCGTGTTCGAGCGTCGACACGGAGCCGTTGACGATCTGGTCGAGCGGGCGCCCGGCGAGGTCCGCGAGCGTGTACCGGATGATCGTGCCGTGGCAGACGATGACGACGTTGCGGCCGCGGTATTCCTCGGCGATCAGCTCGAGTGCCGCCTTTCCGCGCTCGACGACGGAGTCGAGCGATTCGAGCCCCGGGTAGTCGCGGCCTTCGCCCCAGCGGTCGCGGATGTCAGCGGCGGTGAGCCCTTCGGCCTCCCCGTAGTGTCGTTCGACGAGCAGGTCGTAGCTGCTGCCCAGTTCGATGCCGAGCCCCTCGGCGATGATCGCGGCGGTCTCGCGGGCCCGGCCCAGCGGCGAGCTGACGATGACATCCCATTCGGCGTTCTCGGGCCGGAAGTCGCCGAGCACGGCGACCGCGTCGCGGGCCTGCCCGCGGCCCACATCGTTGAGCGGGATGTCGGATGTTCCCTGCATGCGTCCTGCGGCGTTCCAGTCGGTCTGGCCGTGGCGGATGAAGGCGATCGTCATGGAGCTCGTCTCTGCTGGGGGATTTCGTCCATTCTCCCAGATCGAGCGAAGCGCATCATGAACTCACATGGTGGCCCGGATGCTCGTGGTCGCGCGAATTAGGATGGGGGGCATGGCAGATCGCACCCCCTGGTCCCTGTCGGGCGCCCTCCGCGGCATGTTCGCGAAGAAGACAATCGACGACGACACGTGGGAGGACCTCGAGGATGCGCTCATCGGCGCAGACTTCGGGCCGACGATCACCGATTCCGTCATCGATGAGCTGCGCGAGCAGGTGCGCAAATACGCCACGACCGATCCAGATGATCTGAAGCGGATGCTGCGCGAGAATCTCGAGGAGCGCCTCGCGAGGCTCGACCCCACCCTCACCCTGTCGGCCCGCCCGGCCGTCGTGCTCGTGGTGGGTGTGAACGGCGTCGGCAAGACGACCACGATCGGCAAGTTCTCGAGGTTCCTGGTCACGCGCGGCCGCTCGGTCGTGGTGGGCGCCGCCGACACCTTCCGGGCTGCCGCTGTGGAGCAGCTGGCGACCTGGGCTGAGCGCGGTGGCGCGCAGATCGTGCGCCCGCAGCAGCAGGGCCAGGATCCGGCATCCGTCGCCTTCCAGACGGTGGAGAAGGCGATCGCGGAGGGCATCGACATCGCCGTGATCGACACGGCTGGCCGACTGCAGACGAAGAGCGGCCTCATGGATGAGCTCACGAAGATCCGTCGCGTCATCGAGAAGCAGACGGAGATCGCCGAGGTGCTGTTGGTTCTGGATGCGACGACAGGGCAGAACGGGCTCGCTCAGGCGGAGGCGTTCATCGAGCACGCCGGAGTGACGGGCCTCGTGCTGACCAAGCTGGACGGCTCGGCGAAGGGCGGCTTCGTGCTCGCCGTGCAGGAGCGCACAGGCATCCCGATCAAACTGGTCGGCCAGGGCGAAGGCATCGGCGACCTCACGGGTTTCACCCCGCACGTCTTCGTGCAGAACCTCGTCGGCTGAGAGCGGGCAGGCTTCGAGACGATCGCCGTAGACGGCGATCCCTCAGCCAGCGGGTGGCCTGCCGGTTGAGGAGGCGCGCCAGCGCCGTCTCGAAACCGGCCGGTGCCGTCTCGAAACCGGCCGGTGCCGTACCCGACGCCTCAGCCGCCGAGCGCGGCCCGGTGGGTCGCACTGTACCCGCGGTAGTGCTCCGCGTTCTGTCTGATCTTCTCGCGTTCGGCATCCGTCAGTTCGCGGCGCACTTTCGCGGGCACGCCTGCGACGAGCGATCCGGGTGGCACGATGGTGCCTTCGAGCACGACGGCACCGGCCGCGACGAGCGAGCCTGCGCCGATGACGGCACCGTTGAGCACGGTCGCGCTCATGCCGATGAGGCAGTCGTCTTCGATGGTGCAGCCGTGCAGCACGGCCGCGTGTCCGACGCTGACGCCCGCTCCGATGGTGGTGGGGATTCCGGTGTCGCAGTGCACGGTCACGTTGTCCTGCAGGTTGCTGCCGGCGCCGAGTGTGATGCTGTCGACATCCGCCCGCAGCACGGTTCCGTAGAAGACGCTGGAGTCTTCTGCGAGCGTCACTCTGCCGATGAGGGTGGCGTTCGGCGCGACCCAGGCGGTGTCGGCGATGGCGGGGGAACTGCCTTCGATGGTCACGAGCAGCGGCGTCGGTGTCATACAAGTTAAACTAGGGGCACCATGGCCACTTTTGGAAACCTCACCGACCGCCTCGCGGATACCTTCAAGAACCTGCGCGGCAAGGGAAAGCTCAGCCCCGCCGACATCGACGGCACCGTGCGCGAGATCCGCCGGGCATTGCTCGATGCGGATGTCGCGCTCGACGTCGTCAAGGAGTTCACCGGCAAGGTGCGCGAGCGTGCCCTCAGCGATGAAGTCAGCAAGGCCCTCAATCCGGCCCAGCAGGTTGTGCAGATCGTCAACGAGGAGCTCGTGGGAATCCTCGGCGGTGAGCAGCGCAGGCTGAGGTTCGCGAAGACGGCGCCGACCGTGATCATGCTCGCGGGCCTCCAGGGTGCCGGTAAGACGACGCTCGCGGGCAAGCTCGCGAAGTGGCTGGCGGGCGAGGGCCACACGCCGCTGCTCGTCGCGGCTGACCTCCAGCGCCCGAACGCTGTGACGCAGCTGCAGGTCGTCGGCGAGCAGGCCGGCGCGCAGGTGTTCGCGCCCGAGCCCGGCAATGGCGTCGGCAACCCGGTGAAGGTTGCGAAGGATTCGATCAGGTTCGCGAAGGACAAGCAGTACGACGTGGTCATCGTCGACACGGCCGGCCGTCTCGGCGTCGATGCCGAGCTGATGAAGCAGGCGGGGGACATCCGCAAGGCTGTCGACCCGGATGAGGTGCTGTTCGTCATCGACGCGATGATCGGTCAGGATGCTGTCGCGACGGCGAAGGCGTTCCAGGATGGCGTCGATTTTACGGGCGTGGTGCTCACGAAGCTCGATGGCGACAGCCGTGGTGGTGCCGCCCTGTCGGTGGCGTCGGTGACGGGTCGCCCGATCATCTTCGCCAGCACGGGCGAGCGCTTGGAGGATTTCGAGCCGTTCCATCCGGAGCGTATGGCCAGCCGCATCCTCGACCTGGGTGACATTCTCACGCTCATCGAGCAGGCGCAGAAGAACTTCGATGAGGAGGAGGCGAAGAAGGTTGCGGAGAAGTTCGCGACCGACAGCTTCACGCTCGAGGACTTCCTCGCCCAGATGCAGCAGCTCAAGAAGATGGGGTCGCTCAAGGGCATGCTCGGCATGCTGCCGGGTGCGCGCGGCATGAAGGAGCAGCTCGAGAACTTCGACGAGTCGGAGCTGACCCGCACGGAGGCGATCATCCAGTCGATGACGCGGTCGGAGCGGCTGCAGCCGAAGCTGCTGAACGGCTCGCGGCGCCTGCGCATCGCGCGCGGTTCTGGCACGACGGTCACGGAGGTCAATGCTCTTGTGAACCGTTTCGAGCAGGCGGCGAAGATGATGAAGACCGTCGCGAAGGGTGGCATGCCGCAGATTCCCGGAATGGGGCCGATCCCCGGCGCCGGTTTCGGTGGCGGCCGTGGCAAGCAGCAGGCGAAGAAGAAGTCGTCGAAGTCGGGCAACCCTGCCAAGCGGGCGGCCGAGAATGCCAGGTTCGCTGCGGGCGCCCCGGCGGCGTCGCAGGCCCCTTCGGGTTCGGGCTTCGGTCTGGGTGCCGGCAAGGATGGCCCTTCGGAGGACGAGCTGGCGACGCTTCAGCGGATGCTCGGCGGCCGACAGTAGTCCCAGCGCGCCTTCGAGTGGCCAATTCTCGTCCGAAGAGCGGCCGGGATGGGCGGATGTTGACCGCTCGCGGTCGTGAGAGAGCGCGTCAGTCTTCGGGCGTGATGAGTGAGCGCCCGTGTGCCTCGTCGAGGGTCATCCGGTAGACGCGCTGCGTATCCCATGGCCGCGCCCAGCCGAGTTGCTCGAAGAGGTGTGCGAGCAGGTTTCCGGTGAAGCCCCACACCCAGCCTGTCGGCAGCCGGAAGCCGTGGCTCCGGAAGCCTCCCATCTCGACCATGGCCCGTGCGCTGTCGTCGAGCATGGTGTCGACGGAGACGCGCAGCGTGTGGAGCACTTCGCCGGGCACGATCGAGTCGGCCGCGATGGCGTCATCCGCCCATCCGATGACGGGGGTGACGACGAAGTTGCTGACGGGCACGAGCACGGGCGGCAGCGCGCCGAGCACGGTGACCCGGTCAGGTCGGATGCCGGTCTCCTCGTGCGTCTCGCGCAGCGCGGCAGCGATGGGCCCGTCGTCGCTCGGCTCGATCCGCCCGCCGGGCAGCGCGATCTGGCCGGGGTGGTCGCGCAGCAGGGGTGAGCGTTGCACGAGAAAGAGGTCGACGTCCTGCCCGCTGCCGGGCGTGAACAGGGCGAGCACGCCCGACTGGCGGTAGCCTTCGGCGGCGACGGGGTCGTAGGCGTGGGGGCCGGCGAGGGGCGTGAATCTGCCGTCCCTCGCACGTGAGGCGAGCTCGTCGAGGTCCCTGCGGTGGGTGCTGCTCACCCGCCCAGCCTACGTGCGAGTTGTTCCCGGTGGTGGGAGGGGTGCTCAGCCGCGAGAGGCGGTGACGGATGCGCGCGGGCCGACGGGCCAGCCTGCCGCGGGCCGCAGGCGGTTCAGCCTGATCGCATCCGCATAGTGGGCGAGGAGGGCATCACAGACGGCCGTCCAGGAGCGGTCGCGCACGGTCTCTCGTGCGGCGAGGGCGAAGGCGGCGCGCTTCGCATCGTCTCCGACGAGGTCGGCGACGCGCATCCGCATCTCGTGCAGGTTGCCCGGTGTGTAGAGCCAGCCGGTGCGGCTGGAGTCGACGAGGTCGAGGGGACCGCCGCGACCGGTGGCGATGACGGGCACGCCGCTGGCCATGGCCTCCTGGATGGTCTGGCAGAAGGTCTCGAGTTCGCCCGGGTGTACGAAGACGTCGAAGGATGCGATGGCGCGGGCGAGTTCGTCGCCGCCGAGGAATCCGGTGAAGTGGGCTGTCGGCATGAGCTGTTCGAGGCGTGCCCGCAGTGGTCCGTCTCCGACGATGACGAGCCGCACGTCCGGCAGGGTGGCGATGACGCGCAGGTCTTCGACCTGTTTCTCGGCGGCGAGGCGCCCCACATAGCCGACGATTCGCTCGCCGTGGGGGGCGATGCGTGCGCGCCACGCCTCGTCGCGCTTCTCGGGGGTGAACCGGGCGGTGTCGACGCCGCGCGTCCATTTGCGCAGCCGGTCGATCTGGTGGTCGTGCAGTTGCGACAGCGCGTAGCTGGAGGGGGCCAGGTTGAGGGTGGCGCGCTGGTGGATGCGCTGCACCTGCTGCCACAGAAGCGGCTCGGCGAGGGGGAATCCGTATCTGCTCGCGTAGGCGGGAACATCCGTCTGGTAGATGGCGACGGTGGGGATGCCGAGCTGTTCGGCGGCGAGCATGGCCTGCAGGCCGAGCACGAAGGGTGAGGCGAGGTGCACGACGTCGGGCTGGAAGCCTCTCAGCAGCCGCACGACGCGGCCGACCGTGACGGTGGCGATGCGCACATTCGGGTAGCGGGGCAGCGCGAAGGCGGGCAGCCCTTCGATGTTGTAGCCGGCGTGTTCGCTCGGCAGTTCGGCTGCGCGGGGGGCGAGCACGAGCACGTCGTCTCCGCGTGCGGAGAGATGATCGATGACCCGCAGCAGCGAATGGGTTACCCCGTTCATGTGCGGGAGGAAGGACTCGGCGATCAGCGCGACTCTCACCACTGCAGACTCTCAGGCGGGGTTTTCGTGGGGGCTTCCCGGCGGTGTCGTGTCGGTGAACGGGCGATGAAGACATCCGGATGCCTCGGGCCGAGCGCAGGAACGGATGCGGTTCTGCCGTTCACGGGTGAAGAACTGCCATGATTCCCGCGATCGCGCGGCGATGTCGGTGGCCACGGCTAACGTGTGAACGTGACCGCATCCGCACCTCCCACCCTGCTCGCGCGCGAGCCCGCGGCCGGCCCCGATCTTCGGGTGCTGGCGGCGATCGTCGTGACGGTGCTGGCCTGGGCGAGCGCCTTCGTGGTCATCCGCGGTGTCATGCCGTATTTCTCGGGTGGCGGGCTCGCGCTCGGCCGGCTTCTGGTCGGCACGGTCGGCCTCGCCCTGCTCATGATCGGCCGCCGCTGGGTGCTGCCCCGTGGCCGCGACTGGGCGCTCATCGCCGTGTACGGGCTCGGCTGGTTCGGCGTCTACAACGTGGCCCTCAACATCTCCGAGACGACGCTCGATGCGGGCACGACGTCGATGCTCGTGAACATCGCGCCCATCCTCATCGCGTTGGGCGGTGGCATCATCCTGCGCGAGGGCGTCACACGGTGGCTCGTCATCGGTGCCGGTCTCGCCTTCTTCGGGGTCGTGCTGATCGCCCTCGGCACGGGGGTCGGCGGCTTCGGCGACGGCTCCGGGGTGTGGTGGGTCCTCCTCGCCGCCGCCGTCTACACGGCGGGCGTTCTCTGTCAGAAGCCGGCGCTGCGCCGCATCCCCGCCTCGCAGCTGACGTTCATGGGGTGTGCGATCGGCGCGCTCGCCTGCCTGCCGTTCACGCCCGCTCTGCTGGGGGAGTTGGCGGATGCTCCCACCGGCGCGATCCTCGGCGTCGTCTACCTGGGGCTTGTGCCCACGGCGATCGCGTTCAGCACCTGGGCCTACGCGCTGGGCCGGATGCCCGCGAGTCGTCTGGGCGTGACGACCTACGCAGTACCGCCCCTCGTCGTCGTGATGGGTCTTGTGGCCTTCGGCGAGGTGCCTGCGCCGCTCGCCATCGTCGGGGGCATCGTGTGCCTCGCGGGGGTCGCCGTCAGTCGCAGGATGCCTCGCACACGAGCGGATGCCATGCCACGACCAGGCGGAGTACGCAGCGGCTCCGATTCTCTGGCAGAATAGGACGTTGAGCCCGCGTCATCCGACCCTCTAATCAGATGCCGCGTGCTTCCTTAGACCTTTCTGGCCGAGTGTGCCCCCACGCTCACGGCTGTCAGTTCGCTCCCATATCTAGAAACACAGGAGAATTGTGGCTGTAAAGATTCGTTTGAAGCGCATGGGCAAGATCCGCGCTCCGTTCTACCGCATCGTCGTCGCCGACTCGCGCACCAAGCGTGACGGTCGCGTCATCGAGGAGATCGGCAAGTACCACCCGACCGAGGAGCCCTCGTTCATCGAGGTCAACTCCGAGCGTGCGCAGTACTGGCTCAGCGTCGGCGCGCAGCCGACCGAGCAGGTCGCCGCACTGCTGAAGCTCACGGGCGACTGGGGCAAGTTCAAGGGCGACGCCAAGGCCGTCTCGACCGTCAAGGTGAAGGAGCCCAAGGAGGCTTTCGTCGCCGACGAGAAGAAGAAGCCGGTTCTCAAGCCCAAGGCTGCCGCGCCCGCCAAGGTCGAGGAGGCCCCCGCTGAGGAGCCTGCCGCCGAGGAGGCCGCTGTCGAGGCTCCCGTCGAGGCCGCTGCAGAGGCTCCTGCCGCAGACGCCGACAAGGCGTAGCACGTGCTCGCAGCCGCTCTCGAGCACCTTGTCAAGGGGATCGTCGATCACCCTGACGATGTCGTTGTCGTCGCACAGAACTCTCCGCGTGGTGAGGTCCTCGAGGTTCGCGTGAACCCCGAAGATCTCGGCCGCGTGATCGGTCGCGCTGGTCGCACGGCCAAGGCTCTCCGTACCCTCGTCTCGGCTCTCGCCGATGGCAAGAAGGTGCGCGTCGATGTGGTCGATACCGATTTCTAGAGAAGCAGCCCCGCACGAGACCCAGCTTCGGGTCGGTCGGCTCACGAAGGCCCACGGCCTGAAGGGCGCGATCAAGATTGAGCTGTACACGGATGACCCGGGGCGACGTTTCGTCCCGGGCGCCGTGTTCACCCTCCAGGTTCCCGCCACGTCTTCGTGGCACGGTAAGACCATCGAGCTCATCGAGCTCAAATGGTTCAACTCGCATCCGGTCGCGTTCTTCAAGGACATTCCCGACCGCACGACGGCGGAGTCGCTCGTCAAGGCGATCCTCTGGGTCGACCATGACGCATCCGAGGTCAGCGATGAGGAGGATGCCTGGTTCGACCACCAGCTGGTCGGACTGGCCGTCGTCCGTGATGGCCGCAAGATCGGCTCGGTCACGCTTGTCGAGCATCTTCCCGCCCAGGATCTCCTGCACGTCGAGACGGAGTCCGGTGAGGTGCTTGTGCCGTTCGTGAAGGCCATCGTGCCGAGCGTCGACCTCAAGTCCGGCACGATCACGGTCACCCCGCCTGCGGGCCTCTTCGAGGAGCTCCCCGAGGATGCGGCACCGGAGTCACCGGCCGATCCCGCCTAGTTTTCGGCACGGCACAAGGCATACGGCATCCGGCTCACAGCCCGTGACTGCCGCTGTGCGGCAAAGGTAACGCGGCCGAACGATTCGAGACACCAGGGCGAAATGCCCGGCGCATAGCGTCGGTGGCAGCCGCAGCTCGCGGCGGTGCAGTGATCACGCTGCAGCCACCTGATGCCCTCGGAGTGTGTCCTATGTCCTATGTGAAACCGGCCGATCTCGTCACGGCGATGATCGACGCAGGCCAGTCGAAAGTGCTCATGTCGACCCGCGACACCCTGGTGCGCGCGACCATGGCGGGGGCGCTGCTGGCCCTCGGGGCGGCCTTCGCCATCACGGTGAGTGTCACGACGGGCATCCCGCTGCTGGGGGCCGTCCTCTTTCCTGTCGGATTCATCATGCTCTACCTGCTCGGCTTCGATCTGCTGACGGGCGTCTTCGTGCTCGCCCCGATGGCGTGGTTCGACAGGCGCCCCGGCGTGACGGCGGGTGGGGTGCTTCGCACTTGGGGTCTGGTGTTCGTCGGCAACTTCTTCGGCGCTTTCGGGGTGGCCGTTCTGATGGCGATCGTCGTCACCTACGGGTTCTCGGTGTCGCCGAACGAGGTGGGCGTCGCGATCGGCCACATCGGTGAGGGGCGCACCCTCGGCTATGCGGAGCACGGTGCCGCGGGCATGCTCACCCTGTTTGTGCGCGGGATGCTGTGCAACTGGATGGTCTCGCTCGGTGTCGCGGGTGCCATGATCGCCGGCAGCGTGCCGGGCAAGGCCCTCGCCATGTGGATGCCCGTCATGCTGTTCTTCTTCATGGGGTTCGAGCATTCGATCGTCAACATGTTCCTCTTCCCCTCCGGTCTGCTGCTCGGCGGTGAGTTCACGATCGTCGACTATCTGGTGTGGAACGAGATCCCCACCGTTCTCGGCAATCTTGTCGGCGGGCTGCTCTTCACCGCACTGCCCCTCTATCTGACGCATGCCAGAACGAAGGCGGCGCGTGACGTCGCGTTCGCGCAGGCGGGCCCGTCACGGCAGCGGTGGGTGCGCATGCCGCGGCGCGGTGGGGCACCGCTGCAGCCACAGGAACAGGCACCGGCACCGGCACAGGACCAGCGCATCCCCGAAAGCGAGGGTGTGCGCTGATCGCTCGTTTCACAGCCTGCTGAACGGCCCGGACTCCACGAGTTTCGGGCCGTTTGGTGTTTCACACGTCGAGGCGGTAGCCGCGCTTGACCACGGTTGTGATGAGGCCGGGGATGCCGATGGTGTGGCGCAGTCGGCTGATCGAGACTTCCATGACGTGGTCGTCTCTGGCCCCGGGCAGCGCCGCAGTGAGTTCGGCCCGGCTGACGACGGAGCCGGGGTCGGCCGCCAGCCGACGCAGTAGCGCGAGCGGGGTCGCGGGCACGGCGACCCGTAGCCCGGCGACGTCGACGATGCTGCCGCGCAGCGTGATGGGCCCGTGGCGGGTGTCAATGCGGGTCACTCGTTCGTTCTCGAGGCGCTCGCAGACGAGCCTGATGAGGGCGCCCATCCGGAATCTCTCGGGCTGCAGGGGTCGGATGCCGTGGGCCAGCAGGGGCGCGGCGGTCACGGGCCCGACGACGGCAGCGATGACATCAGACCTGAAGGCGTCGAGGAGCTGTTCGAGCATGCCCATGCCTTCGGCTGCGATGAGGAGTGCGTCGACGGCGGGTGCGCTCGTGAAGGTGACGACGTCGAGACTCCGCGCGCAGGCGCACTCGATGAGCCTCTGCACGCGTTCGTCGGCCCGGCCGATGTGATTCCAGCTGTAGGGGGCGACGGTGAGTACCCGGTGTCGTTGCCGGAGGCGGTCGAGCTGCCGCTCGTCGGTGGTGCCGTGGAGTTGCACGGCGATGACGAGGCCGGGCGGGGTCTCCGCGAGGGTTCTGGTGACGAGCGATTCTGTTGTCTCGGCGTCGCTCATCCCGTCGTCGTCGAGGCCTGCGGCTCTGATCCCGCCCCGCGTTTTGGGCCCGCGCACGAGGATGCGGGCGCCGCGCAGCGTGTCGGTGAGCTGGTCGCCGATCCCTGCCGAGTCGGCGACCTCGAACCAGCGGCGGATGCCGTAGCCGGTGGTCGCGAGCAGCACGGCGGGTGCGGCGGCGATCATCGCACGGGTGTCGTCGATGAGGGGGCTGTCGGCCTCGGCGTGGGTGACGCGCAGGGTGGGCGCGTGCACGACGCGGGCGCCGCGGCGTTCGAACGCGTCGATGAGGTCTTCGGATCTGCGGTCGGAGGTGACGCCGATCCTGAACCCCTCCAGCTGGTCTGGCCTGAACCCGGGCACGGCGTCGCTCATCAGATCTCCGTGAGCGACTCGGCCCTGCGCAGTATCCGGTCGGCCTCGTCGTTTCCGTCGTGGGCGAGGCGCACGACCTCCCCGATGACGAGCACGGCGGGCGCACCCACCCCGGCGAGGGCGGCCGCGTCGACGATGCCGTCGATGTCGGAGATCGTTGTCTTCTGCTCGTCGCTGTGGCCGCGTTCGATGATGGCGATGGGAATTGTGGCGGTCATCCCGTGCCTCCGCAGCCCGGCGACGAGTTGCGGCAGCGTGCTGACGCCCATGAGCACGACGATCGTGCCGCCCAGCCCGACCAGGTGCCGCAGTTCGTCGTCACTGAGGGGGTCGTGCCCTGAGACGACGGTGAACATGTGGCTGACGCCTCGGTGGGTGAGCGGGATTCCTGCGGCGGCGGGCACGGCGATGGCGCTCGTGACACCTGACAGCACGGTGACGGGGATGCCCGCCGCACGACATGCGAGCACCTCTTCGCCTCCGCGGCCCAGCACGTAGGGGTCGCCGCCCTTGAGCCTGACGACGTGGGCTCCGCTGCGGGCGTGGTCGATCATGAGCAGTTCGATGCCGTGTTGGCTGATGGGGTGGTGGCCCGGTTTCTTGCCGACATCGATGAGGAGCGCGCCGGGGGAGAGCCGCGGCAGGAGGGTGTGGGGCGCGAGTCTGTCGTAGAGCACGACGTCGGCGTCGGCGAGGGCCCGCACGCCGCCCACGGTCATGAGCTCCTCCGATCCGGGGCCGCCGCCGACGAGGGTGACGCGACCCGCGCCGTGCCGGCCGCTCATGACCGCGGCCTGACGGGAATGGTGCCGCCCGAGATGAGCACGGTCGCCGGGTCGGCGAGCTCCTCCGCAGTCGGGGGCCGCGACTGCCCGCGCTCGGCGACCCGCGGGAAGCCCACATCCGGGGCATCCGGAGCATTGATGAAGGAGCGGAATCGACGCAGGCGTTCGGGGTCGGCGAGGGTTGCCGCCCACTCGTCCTCGTAGCCGTCGACGTGCCTCGCCATGGCGGCCTCGAGGTCTGCGGCGAGGCCGAGCGTGTCGTCGACGACCACCTGGCGCACATGTTCGACGCCCCCGGGGAGTTCCTCCATCCAGCGGGCGGTGCGCTGCAGCCGGTCGGCGGTGCGGATGTAGTACATCATGTAGCGGTCGATGTAGCGCACGAGGGTCTCGTCGTCGAGATCGGAGGCGAGCAGCTGCCCGTGCGCGGGCTGGTAACCGCCGTTGCCGCCGACGTACATGTTCCAGCCCTGATCTGTCGCGATGACGCCGACGTCCTTGCCGCGCGCCTCAGCGCACTCGCGCGCACAGCCTGAGACGCCGAACTTGAACTTGTGGGGGGCGCGCAGCCCGCGATACCGCAGCTCGAGCCGGATGGCCATGCTCACCGCATCCTGCACGCCGAAGCGGCACCAGGTCGAGCCGACGCAGCTCTTCACATTGCGCAGCGCCTTGCCGTAGGCCTGACCCGACTCGAAGCCCGCATCGACGAGGATGCGCCAGATGTCGGGCAGCTGGTCGAGCCTGGCGCCGAACATGTCGATGCGCTGGCCGCCGGTGATCTTCGTGTACAGCCCGAAGTCGGTCGCGACCTGGGCGATGACGGCGAGTTTGGCCGGCGTGATCTCGCCGCCGGGGATGCGCGGCACGACAGAGTAGCTGCCATCCTTCTGCATGTTCGCGAGGGCGCGGTCGTTGGTGTCCTGCAGGGTGCCCAGGCCGTTGTCGAGGATGTAGCCGTCGAGCTGGCTGGCGAGAACGGATGCGACGGCCGGCTTGCAGATGTCGCAGCCGCGCCCCGTGCCCAGCCGGGCGATGATCTCGGTGAACGAGGTGAGGCCGAGCACCCGCACCGACTCGAAGAGCTCCTGCCTGCCGATCGCGAAGTGCTCGCAGAGGGCGCGGTTGACGGTGATTCCGGCTTTGCCGAGTTCGGCCTCGAGCAGCTTCTTGACGAGCGGAACGCACGAACCGCACTGGGTGCCCGCTCTCGTGCACTCCTTGAGGGGGCCGAGTTCCGTGCAGCCGTGTTCGTGCACGCCGGCGCGCACCGTGCCTGCGGTGACGTTGTTGCAGGAGCACACGAGTGCGCTGTCGGGCAGCTCGTCTCCGCCGGGGGCGACCGCGCCCGCGACAGAGAGGTAGGCGCCGGGGTCGGCATTGAGCCGGCTTCCGAGCAGGGGGCGCAGGGATGCATAGGGTTCGGCGTCTCCGACGAACACGCCGCCGAGCAGGGTGCGGGCATCGCCCGACACGACGAGCTTCTGGTACAGGCCGCGGGCCGGGTCGGCGTAGACGACCTCGAGTGCGCCATCGGCCTCGGCGCGGGTGTCGCCGAAGGAGGCGACGTCGACGCCCGAGAGCTTCAGTTTCGTCGCATCATCGACCGTCGTGAACTCCGCGCTGCCGCCGAGCAGGCGGTCGGCGACGACCTCCGCCATGGCGTTCGCGGGGGCGACGAGGCCTGTGCACCGGCCATCGACACAGGCGACCTCGCCGATCGCCCAGATGCGGGCATCCGATGTGCGGCAGTCGGCCCCCACGACCACACCGCCGCGCTCGCCGAGATCGAGCCCGGCGTGCCTGGCGAGCTCGTCGCGGGCGCTGATGCCGATCGCGAAGATGACGATGTCGGCCGGCACGACCGTGTGGTTGGTGAATTCGACGCCGGTGACGGCGCCGTCCGAGACGAGGATGCGCCGCGGCCGCTGGGCGAGATGGAGCGCGATTCCCTGCGCCTCGATGAGCCGCCCGAGCGCCTGGCCGGCACCCTCGTCGAGCTGTGCGCTCATCAGCCAGCCGCCCGAGTGCACGATGGCGGCCTGGGCTCCCCGCCGCTGCAGCCCGCCCGCGGCCTCGAGGCCGAGCAGGCCGCCACCCGCCACGAGAACCCGGGGCGGCCTGCCGAGCACGCCGTGCAGGCGTTCGACCTCGGCGAGCAGCCAGTCGATGTCGTCGAGTGTGCGATAGACGCGTGCATGCTCAGAGCCGGGGATGTCGGGCACCGGCGCGGTCGACCCGGTCGCCAGCACGAGCTCGTCGTAGTCGACGATGTCGCCCGTCGATGTCGTCACCGTCTGCGCCGTCCTGTCGATCGACACGGCGGCCTCGCCGATCCGCAGGGTCACCCGCTCCGACTCCCACACCGCCGGCGCGAGCGACAGGTCCTCATCGGAGTCGAGCCTGCGGCTGAGCGCGACCCTGTCGTAGGGCAGCCGCGCCTCCTCGGCGAGCACGGTCATCCGGATGCCCGCGGCGGTGTCGCGCGAGCTCAGCGCCTCGGCGAGGCGGTGGGATGCCGGCCCGCCCCCGATGACGACGACATGACGTTCGGGTCGTGGGCTGACGGTCTCGGTCATGGCGTCCTCGCTTCGGCGCAGCAGCGCTGTTCGGGCGGGTCGGCCGCAGCGGCGGGGCCGGTCGGTGAACGGTTCTGCCCGGGGTGCCGGATGCGCCGCGAGCAGTCTCGAGCGTATGGGCGCTACATTTCGGCGCCGTTAAGCCGATGTGACCTGCGCATCACATCGCCCCCACAGGGGTGCGCGTCGCGTGTGAGGGATGTTTCACCCGCCTGAAACATGGCGACACGGTCGTGAAACACCGGGCGAATAGCGTCGACAGTACGCCGCCGCACAACCTTGTAAGGACACCAGGATGACGATCATCATCGATGCCGAGCTTCTCGATTCTGTGACCCCCGGCACGGCAGTGCTCCCCGGCACGGCAGTGCTCCCGGGCACGGCAGCGCCGGCCAATGCCGAGACCCTCGTCTGGGTTGCCGCCTGCCACAGCGCCGAGCTCGAACTCGAATGGGGTGAGGCGATCCTCCTCGGCACGAAGCAGCTCGCTCTCTTCAAGCTCGCGCCCGACGAGGTCTACGCGGTGTGCAATCGCGACCCGCACACCGGTTCGCCCGTCATGGCCCGCGGCATCGTCGGCTCGCGTGGGCTCCGCCCGACGATCGCGTCGCCCCTTCTGAAGCAGCTGTACGACCTGGAGACCGGCGAGTGCTTCTCCGACCCGCAGCTCTTCCTGCGTCCCTTCCGCACCCGCATCCGGGGCGGTGTTGTGGAGGTCGAGGTTCCGCAGTGATCCCGGCGCTCGCCGCGATCTCTCACGGCACCTCCTCTCCGCAGGGTCAGGCGGCGGTTGCAGCGCTTGTGGAGGCGGTTGCCGGGCAGCGGCCGGGGCTGTCGGTGCGCGGCGGATTCGTCGATGTGCAGCGCCCTGATGTCGCCGAGACCCTCGCCCGTTTCGCGTCGGGCGAGCAGGTGGTCGTCGTTCCGCTGCTCCTCTCGGCCGGGTACCACGTGAATGTCGACCTCGTCCGCGAGCTCGACGCGGCCGCGACGGCGACGGTGCTGGCGGATGCGTTGGGCCCCGACCGCAGGATCGCCGGCGTTCTCAGCGACCGGCTCGCGGGGGCGGGGCTGCGTCGCCCCGACAGGGTGGTGCTCGCCTGTGCCGGCTCGACGGACGCAGCAGCAGTCGACGACTGCTTCGAGGCGGCGCGGATGCTCTCAGCTGAGCTGGGAATGCCGGTGCGGGCCGGTTTCATCTCGGCTGCGCGCCCCACGCTCGCCGAGGCCATCGCGATGGAGAGGGCGGTGGCGCCGGGTTCCCGTGTCGTCGTGAGCAGCTATCTGCTCGCCCCTGGTCACTTCGCCGATCTGGCCGCCGCCGCGCCTGCCGATGTCGTGACGGGTCCGCTGCTGCTGGCCGGTGAGCATCCGCCTGCCGCGCTCGTCCGTGTCGTGCTCGACCGTCATGCCGCTGCGGCCGCGCTGCTCGAGCGTGTGCTCGTTGCGCGGTAGCGCGGTCGACGCCGTCCGTGCGGCGGCTGCGTAGACTTCACGGGTGCGCATCGACATCGTCACGATCTTTCCGGAGTTCTTCTCCGTGCTCGACGTATCCCTGCTCGGCAAGGCCCGACAGAACGGCATCATCGATCTGGGCGTGCACGATCTGCGCGACTTCACGCACGACCGGCATCGTACCGTCGACGACACCCCGTACGGCGGGGGAGCCGGAATGGTCATGAAGCCGGAACCGTGGGGCGAGGCGTTCGATTCGATCCTCGGCGAGACGCGTCCGACGGTGATCTTCCCGTCGCCTGCGGGGGAGGTCTTCACACAGGCCACCGCGCGGGAGTTGGCGGAGCATCCGCATCTCGTGTTCGGCTGCGGCCGCTACGAGGGAATCGACCAGCGTGTCGTCGACCACACGGCGTCGCGCGCGGAGGTGCGCCTCGTGAGCCTGGGCGACTACGTGCTCAACGGGGGAGAGGTCGCCACCATGGCGATGATCGAGGCGATCGGCAGGCTCATCCCCGGCGTCGTCGGCAACCCGGAGAGCCTCGTCGAGGAGAGCCACGAGGACGGGCTGCTCGAATACCCGAGCTACACGAAGCCGGCCAGCTGGCGCGGCCACGATGTTCCGCCGGTTCTTCTCAGCGGCAATCACGGTGCGATCGCCGCCTGGCGTCGCGAGCAGCAGATCGAGCGCACGCGGCGGGTGCGCCCCGAGCTGCTCTCGCCCTCCGACTTCGACTAGACGTTTCTTCAGGCACGCCGTCTACGCTTGAACCATGTGGTTTCGTCGGGCGTTCTTCTACGCCATGTATGGCGCGCCGGTCGTGCTGCCCCTCTGGCTCGTTCTGGCTCGCACGTTCATCCTGCGCGTCGACGAGTGGGAGATCCCGTTCCTCACGTTCGCCGCGGTGGTGCTCGCCGCCGTGATGGCGGTCGTGTCCGGCATCGTCTGGTTCCGTTCGACGGTGCGCCGCGAGCGGGCCGTCTCCTGGCTCGACGTGGGCGTGCTGGGGGCCTGGTATCTCTCGATCGTGTTCGCGGGGCTCGTCGACCATGCTGCGATCTCGATCCCGGTCATCCTGATCGCGGTCGTCGCGTTCTGGTCCTCCATCTGGCAGCTGCTCACTGAGACCGGGCGGCGCGTGAAGAGTGCGCTCGCCGGCCTTGACTACAGGGCCGAGCCCGCGCAGGAGTACAACGCCACCCGGCGGGCCACCATGGCGCCGCAGTCGGGGCCGACGGCGGATGCGCCGGGGGCGGGCCAGATCATCCGCATCGAGTCGCCGACAGATCCGGATGTCGGGGGAGCCGCACCGAATTAGCGGATGCGGCGTGCCGTATGGCAGAATAGGTGTTTGTGCCTGCGCACGGCTCTGCCACAGGGGAGCCAGCAGTTTCACGGCACCTTCCATCTTTCTGCAGTACTGAGATCGCGGTCGACCTGTGGCGGTCGCAGAGAGCGAACCATCATGCATATTCTCGACTCCGTCGATGCGGCATCACTCCGCAACGACATCCCGGATTTCCGCGCCGGCGACAACGTCAAGGTGCACGTCAACATCATCGAGGGCACCCGCTCGCGTGTCCAGATCTTCCAGGGTGTCGTCATCGGCCGCCAGAACGAGGGCGTTCGCGAGACCTTCACGGTCCGCAAGGTCAGCTTCCAGGTCGGCGTCGAGCGTACCTTCCCGGTTCACTCGCCGGTGATCGACCACATCGAGGTCGTCACCCGCGGTGATGTTCGCCGCGCCAAGCTGTACTACCTGCGCGAGCTGCGCGGCAAGAAGGCCAAGATCAAGGAGAAGCGCGACAACTAGTCGCACGACTTCTCGCGGCACACCTCGGAGTGTGTTTTCCTGAGCTCCCCACCACATAAACTGGCGGGGAGCTCAGGGGTTTAATGACACAAGAAGAACCGGCCGTGCGGCCCGATACCGCGACGACCACGACCACCAGCCGCGGTCGGGGAGTGAGGCTGTTCCTTCGCGACCTCCTGCTCATCTTCCTCGCTGCGGTCATCATCTCGGTCGGCATCAAGACGTTCCTGGTGCGCTCGTTCTACATCCCGTCTGCGTCGATGGAGAACACGCTTCAGATCAACGACCGCATCATCGTGAACCAGCTGGTTCCGAATCTGGTCCCGGTCGAGCACGGCGATGTCGTCGTGTTCCGCGACCCGGGCGGCTGGTTGACCCCGATCCCGACCGAGCCGCGGCCCGCCATCGTCGAGGCGTTCGACTGGGTGCTGTCGATGATCGGGCTCAGCGCGCCCGACAGCAATGACCACCTCATCAAGCGGGTCATCGGGCTCCCCGGCGACGAGGTCGCCTGCTGCAACGCGCTCGGTCAGGTCTCGGTCAACGGCGTTCCGCTCGACGAGCCGTATCTCAAGCTGCCCGATCGCGTCACGAAGGCGTCCAAGGAGGACTTCGCCGTCACGGTTCCGGAAGGCAAGCTGTGGGTGCTCGGCGACAACCGGTACAACTCCTGCGACTCCCGCTGCAACGCCACCGGGTCCAGTAAGGGGTTCGTCCCGCTCGAGAACGTAGTCGGGCGCGCGATCATGATCAGCTGGCCGACGGCGCGCTGGGGCTGGCTCGACAACTACCCGACCGTCTTCGACGGCGTCGACGAGTCCTCGGCACCGGCGGCATCCGCGGGGCACTGACATGGCGGTGGCAGACCCGACGCTCGAGTTCGAGCAGTCGCTCTTCGAGGGCGGCGCCAGCTTCGTCATCGGATGCGACGAGGTCGGCCGTGGCGCGATCGCTGGGCCCGTCGGGGTCGGCATGAGCGTCGTGGCCCCCGGCATGGCGGGCATTCCTGTGGGCCTGCGCGACTCCAAGATGCTCAGCGAGAAGAAGCGGGAGCTGCTCGCGCCGCTCGCCTCGGAGTGGGCGCTGCACAGCGCTGTGGGCCTCGCATCCGCCGACGAGGTCGACAGGCTCGGCATCACGGCGTGCCTCGGGCTGGCGGGCAAGCGGGCGCTCACCGCCCTGCACGAGGCGGGTGTCGCCATCCGCAGCAGCGTGATCCTTCTTGATGGGCACGCCGACTGGCTGAGCCCCGCGCTGGCCAGTCCGCTGCGCGTGCGCACCCAGGTGAAGGCCGACCGTGACTGCGCATCCGTCTCCGCAGCATCCGTCATCGCCAAGGTCCATCGCGACCGGATGATGATCGAGGCCGATTCGCGCATCCCCGGTTACGGATGGGCCGGCAACAAGGGGTACGGCAGTGCCGCGCACTATGAGGCGATCGCGCTTCTCGGCCCGAGCGAGCTGCACCGGCTCAGCTGGTTGAAGCAGCCCGCGCTCGGCTGAGGGCGGCGGATGCACACTGTGCCCCGCAGCGCGGCGACAGCGTAGGATTGAGGCGCTATGGATGACGACGACTTCGAAGACTACGACCGTGAGGTCGAGCTGGCGCTGTTCCGCGAGTACCGCGATGTGGTGTCGCAGTTCCGCTATGTGGTCGAGACCGAGCGACGCTTCTATCTGGCCAATGAGGTGGAGCTGGTCCGCCAGGACACCGAGAACGACTTCTACTTCGAGCTGAGCATGAAAGACGTGTGGGTGTGGGATGTCTACCGCTCCGACCGCTTCGTGAAGGCCGTGCGCGTGCTCACGTTCAAGGACGTCAATGTGGAGGAGCTCAGCTCCAAGGAGCTCGAGCTGCCCAAGGAGCTCGCGCTCGACGAGTAGCCGCAGGCCGTCTCTGAATTACTGAGCTGCCGAGCTCGCTACTGACCTGCCGAGCAGGTGTAGGTTCCGGCCGACTGACCCATGATGGTGCTGGGCAGCTCGACGGAGGTGGGGGTCGGCGGTTGCGTCGCATCCGGTGCCGTCGCTTCGCCCGTGGCACCGGGGTCGGCGGGCGTCTCGGGCGTCTCAGGCGTGGCCTCCTCGACGGGCGCGTTCGGGTCGACGCTTGAGCCGTCTCCCGTGTCGCCCGTGATGGTGATCGGCTGGTCGGCGGCGATGGCGTCGAACAGGATGCTGGCATCCGACTTGTTGGGGATCACGACGCTCAAGCCGCCGCTCGTGCCCGTCCCGCCCGGGTAGCGCACGAAGTTGACGTTGTCGAGGGGGATGTCCTTGAGGGCCAGCGCGATGGAGGCGAGCGTGGTCACATTCTGCAGGCTGTTCGACATCTCCATGTTGCTGACGGCGGCCTGCGCGAGCCCGTAGACCTTGACGGGGTCGGAGAGGGTCTCGGCGCTCTTGATGGTGCGCGCGAGCGAGGAGAGGAACACCTGCTGGTTGCTGATGCGGCTCAGGTCGCTGCCGTCGCCCACGCCGTAGCGGGTGCGCACGAACTGCAGGGCGTCCCAGCCGGAGAGGGTGTGCTCGCCGGCCGTCAGGTAGAGGCCGATCTGCTTGTCGCGGATGTCGGATGCGACGCACACGGGAACACCGCCGACGGCGTTGGACATCTGGATGACCCCGTCGAATTCGATCTTCGCCGCGAAGGGGATGTCGAGGCCGGTGAGGTCCTTCACCGTCTCGACTGTGCACGAGAGGCCGCCATAGCTGAGTGATGAGTTGAGTTTCTGCGCGCTCATGGCGCTGTGGCCGTCGCAGGAGGGGATGGGCACGAGCAGGTCGCGCGGAAAGCTGACGACGGTCGCGTTGCTGTGGTCTTCGGAGATGTGCAGCAGCATGGTGACGTCGGCGAGGTGTTCGCCGCGCTCACCGTAGGCGGGGTTGCCCTCGCCGCTGTCGCTTCCGACGAGCAGCAGGTTCACGCCGCCCTCGATGGCGCCGATCTCGGGGATGTTCTCCTCGCCTTCGAGCGCGACGCCGGGCTTGATCTGGCTGGTCAGGTTCCACACGGCGACACCGGCCACGCAGAGCGAGCTGACGAGCACGACCGCGAGGCCGGCACCCACGAGTTTGAGCACGCCACGGCCGGCGCCGGTGCGGGGCAGGCGGCCATGGCGGGCCACGGTCGCGTCGGCCTCGGTCGCGGGGGAGCTTGCGCGTCGTCTGGAAGTCACAGCCGCCCACACTATCCGCGCAATATCTGAAGGAGCAGTGAGAGCGGATGCGGTGGGTCGCGTCTTCTCCGCATCCGGATGCCTCGCCGCGGTCTCTTCACAGATCTCCGGGCATCCGGAATCGCGGGCCTTCACCGTCGCCATGCTCGATGCAGGAGGTGGCCATGGCTGCGAAGGATGAGCTGGGGCGGAGAGGCGAGGAGATCGCCGCCGCGTTCCTGGCGCGGGCGGGATATTCGATCCTGGACCGCAACTGGAGGTGCCGGCACGGCGAGATCGACGTGATCGCTTTCGATGGGCGCGACATCGCGTTCGTCGAGGTGAAGACGCGCACGAGTGTGCTGTTCGGGCACCCGCTCGAGGCGATCACTCCGCAGAAGATGGCGCGACTGCGACGGCTGGCCGGTGTGTGGTGCGAGGAGCATCTCGACGAGCAGCGGGAGCTGCACCCCGGCGTGCGCATCCGGATCGATGCGATCGGCATCATCGCCGCTCCCGGTCAGGCCCCCGTCGTGGAGCATCTGAAGGGGGTCTCCTGATGGCTGTCGCGAGAACCACCGCGGTCGCCCTTCTGGGGCTCGCAGGCTCGCTCGTCGAGGTCGAGGCCGACATCTCCAGCGGGCTGCCCTACTTCGCCATAATCGGGCTGCCGGATGCGGCGCTCGGAGAGGCGAGGGAACGCGTGCGCGCTGCGGCCGCCAACTCGGGTTGCCCCGTCACGACGCACAAACTCACGATCAACCTCTCTCCGGCGTCGTTGCCCAAGCAGGGTTCCGGCTTCGACCTGGCGATCGCGATGGCGGCGCTCGCGGCCGACGGGGCGGTCTCCGCCGAGTCGGTCGCGCGGGTCGTGCATCTCGGCGAGCTCGGGCTCGACGGCAGGCTGCGGCCCACCAAGGGGGTGCTGCCCTCGGTGATGGCGGCAGCGCGAGCGGGCGCCGACGTGATCATGGTGCCGAGCGGCAACCAGGAGGAGGCCTCGCTCGTGCCGGGCATCCGGGTCGTCGGTGTTGCTTCGCTGCGCGATGCCGCCATCTGGCACGGCAGCGAGCTCGAGCCGCAGCCGGTGGAGGCGATCGCGGCACCCCGGCCGCTCGAGGCCGCCGACGACACCGCAGATCTTGCGGATGTCATCGGCAACGACGACGCCGTTCAGGCGCTTCTCGTTGCGGCTGCAGGCGGTCACCACATGTTCATGCTGGGGCCGCCCGGCGCGGGCAAGACGATGCTCGCGGCGCGGCTGCCCGGCCTCCTGCCCGACCTCGAACCGGAGCAGTCGCTCGAGGTGAGCTCCGTGCGATCCCTCGCCGGGCTTCCCGTCGGGGGCACGTTGCAGACGAGACCCCCGCTGGAGTCGCCGCATCACACGGCGACGGCCGCCGCGCTCATCGGCGGTGGCAGCGGCATGATCAGGCCCGGCGCCGCTGCACGGGCAGCCCACGGCGTTCTCTTCCTCGATGAGGCCCCCGAGTTCCAGCGCACGGTGCTCGATGCCCTGCGTCAGCCGCTCGAATCGGGTCTCATCAGCATCCACAGGGCCAATGCGGTCGCGCATTTCCCGGGCAGCTTCCAGTTGCTGCTGGCAGCCAATCCTTGCCCCTGCGGCCAGTACGGCGCATCCGACACCGACTGCAGTTGTGCGCCCGCCGCTCGCCGTCGCTATCTGGCCCGACTGTCGGGGCCACTGCTCGACCGAATCGACATCCAGCTGACCGTGGGCCGCATCACCGCGGCGCAGCTTCGCATGGCTGATGAGCACCCGCGCCTCACGACGGTGGATGCGCGCAGCCGGGTCATCGAGGCGCGCGCCGCTGCTGTCGCCCGCCTCGCCGGCACGCCGTGGCGGGTGAACTCGCACGTTCCCGGCACATTCCTGCGGGAGCGGCGGATGCGCCTCGCGGCGGCGACCACGGCATCCGTCGACCGCGCGCTCGAGCGCGGCGGGCTCACCATGCGCGGCTACGACAGGGTGCTCAGAACGGCGTGGAGCATCGCAGACCTGCACGGCGCAGCCGTGCCCACAGCGGACCACATCGGCCGCGCACTGTTCCTGAGGAGGGGAATGCCATGACCATGTTCGGGCTGAAGGAGGCGAGCGTCGCACCGCTCGTGCGTCAGATCGCCGGCGATGAGCTGAGTACCGCGGAGGTGGCCGAGCATTTCGCGAGGGCCAGCTGGTCGGGTATCGCCGAACCGGGTGACAGGGTCGCCGGCGTGCTCGTCGGTATCGCCGGGGCCGGGGCTGCGCTGACCGCCCTCGTCGAACGCTGGGATGCCGATCGTCTCGTCGCGTTCGTCGCCGACAATGGGGGCGAGCTGTCGTCAGAGGATGCGCGCAAGGCGCTCGCACGCTGGCTGCCGAGGCTCACCTCACAGACGGCGCTCGTGGCGCTCCGGCAGGCGGGCCGGCTCGGGGTGCGGCTGCTCACACCATCCCATGAGCTGTGGCCTGCCGGGCTCGACGACCTCGGCTGGCACAGTCCGCTCGCCCTCTGGGTGCGGGGAGGGGAGGCGACGCTCGCAACCCTCGACCGTTCGATCGCCCTGGTCGGGGCACGTGCGGCGACCGGCTATGGCGAGCATGTCGCCATGGAGGCGGCCGCGGGTCTCGTCGATCGCGGCTACACGATCGTCTCCGGCGCCGCCTACGGGATCGACGGCATGGCGCATCGTTCCGCGCTCGCAAGCGGCGGGCACACGCTCGCCTTCCTGGCGGGAGGGGTGGATCGTTTCTACCCGAGCGGGCACGAAGCGCTGCTCACACGCATCGTCGAATCGGGCGCCGTCGTCTCGGAGCTGCCGTGCGGCGCCCAACCATCCAAATGGCGCTTCTTGCAGCGAAACAGGCTCATCGCGGCAGCGAGTCGGGCCACCGTCGTGCTCGAGGCCGGCTGGCGTTCGGGCTCACTGAACACCGCCGGGCATGCGGCCGCGCTCGGTCGGCCGCTCGGTGCCGTCCCGGGGCCTGTCACAAGCGCTGCATCGGCGGGGTGCCACAGGCTCATCCGTGAGTTCGACGCGGTGTGCGTCACCAACGCCGAACAGATGGCCGAGCTCGCGCCCTTCGACGACAAGCACGAGACCCCGGATGCCTCTGGCCCGGCTTCCACCGACGCCGACGAACACCGCCCGGAGCAGCTGCGTGTGCTCGATGCGCTGAGCACCCGCGCGCCGAGGAGCCCGCACGATGTTGCGGCACGCAGCGGCCTGTCGGTGGGCGACGTGCAGTCGGCCCTCGGCATCCTGCAGCTCGACGGCCGGGTCGTCGAACGCGAGCGAGGGTGGATCATGCGCTGAGCGCTCGCCGAAGCCGAGCCGAGGCCGAGCCGAAGCCGACCCGGCGGCCACCGGCGGGAACAGCCGGGCGCTGGTGGGCGGCCCGGCTTCGCGGCTAGCCTGAGGGCGTGACCAGACTCGGCCAGCATCCTGCCCCCACCCACACGATCGCGCACATCAGCGACACCCATTTCCTTGCGGAGGGGCGCAGGCTGTACGGCGAGATCGCGACGGAACGCAACCTCGAGCAGGCGCTGAAGCAGCTGGAGCGGTCCGACATCCGGCCGCAGGCGCTCGTCTTCACGGGCGACCTCGCTGATCTGGGCGAACCGGATGCCTACGCGCGGCTTCGCGCGATCGTCGAGCCGGCCGCCCAGCGCATGGGCGCCGACGTCATCTGGGTGATGGGCAACCACGACGAGCGCCTGCAGTACTCGCAGGGGCTCTTCGACGAGGTCGGCTCGGAGGCGCCGCAGGATCGCGTGTACGACGTCGACGGCCTGCGCATCGTGTCGCTCGACACGAGCGTTCCCGGCTACCACCACGGCAGCCTCGACGACGAGCAGCTCGACTGGCTCACCGATGTCCTTGCGACGCCCGCGCCGCACGGCACCCTCATCGCCGTGCACCACCCGCCCATCCCCACACCGCTTCTGTGGGCGATGGAGATGCTCGAACTTCACGGTCAGGACCGCCTGCAGCGGGTCATCGAGGGAACGGATGTTCGGGGCGTCCTGGCAGGGCACCTGCACTATTCGACGCACAGCACGATCGGCAGCATCCCCGTCTCCGTGGCCGCCGCCACCTGCTACACCCTCGATCTCAGCGCGAAAGGGAGGCTGCTGTCGGGCGTCGACGCCGGGCAGGCGATCAACATCGTGCACACCTACCCCGACCGCATCGTCCACTCCTCTGTGCCGCTCGGTGAGACGGTCGAGATCACGGGCTTCTCCTCAGATCACAGGGCCCAGATCGAGGCGATGAGCTTCGAGCAGCGCCTCGAGATGTTCTCCAACAAGCGGTCACCGTTCAACCTCGGCGAGGAGCCGCCGGCACAGTGAGCCGCCGGCACAGTGAGCCGCATCTCGCCCGGCCCCGTGCGGTGAATCGCCGCGCGCCCGCCTGCGCCTCGCCTCGCGGCAGGCGACGATAGGGGCATGGCATTCGAGGCCTCCACCGAGGCGTTCACCCGCTACCTGCTGTCGGAGCGGGGTTTCAGCGCGCACACCGTGCGCGCCTACCGCTCCGATCTGGCGGGCCTCGCCGAGTACGCGGTGTCGCAGGGTGTCGATGATGTCGACGGGCTCTCGCTTGAGTTGCTGCGAGGCTGGCTGTGGGATGCCTCACAGCGCGGTTTCTCCAAGTCGACGCTCGCCCGGCGCGCGGCGGCGGCGCGCGCATTCTCCGGCTGGCTGACCCGCACGGGCGAGACGGAGGCCGACACGGCTGCACGGCTGCGCGGGCCCAGACCCGATCGACACCTTCCTCGCGTGCTCACCCGCCAGCAGATGGACGGCATGCTGGGCGGCCTGTGGGCGCGTGCCGCAGACGGCGACCCCGGTGCGCTGCGCGACCTCGCCGTCGTCGAGCTGCTCTACGCATCCGCCCTGCGAGTCAGCGAGCTCGTCGGCCTCGACGTTGACGACATCGACCTGGGCAGGCTCACGGTGCGTGTCATGGGTAAGGGCTCGAAGCAGCGGGTGGTGCCGTTCGGCGTTCCGGCGAAGGATGCGCTGGCCGACTATCTGAGGCAGGCGCGGCCCGCGCTGACGGGGGTCGGCTCCGGCGGGCCTGCCGCATTCCTGGGCGCACGCGGCGGGCGCCTCGGAACCCGCACGGTTCACAGGCTCGTGTCGGGGCTTCTCGAGTCGATGCCGGGTGGGGGCCCCGCGGGGCCGCACGCCCTGCGTCACACCGCGGCCACGCACCTGCTCGACGGCGGCGCCGATCTGCGCGCGGTGCAGGAGATGCTCGGCCATGCGAGCCTCGGCACGACCCAGATCTACACGCATGTCTCGACGGAGCGTCTGCGACAGAGCTATCAGGCGGCGCATCCGCGGGCCTGATCTGTAACGATTTCCGCTGCTCCCAGCACTTGCCTAGGCTTCATCTGTTTGTGTTGGGGAATCGAAACGGCGCAGACGCACCGCACTCTCGACAGAAAGCGACCCCGTGAATCTTGTAACCCGCAAGCGTGCTGCCGCCGCTGCATCCGCACTGGCCATTGCCCTCGTCCTCGCGGGGTGCACCGCCTCGGATGACACGGCGACGAACGGCGGGGAGAAGACTGCGGCTCCATCGGTGACCGATGAGTGCACAACGGCGGGCGACGCATCCGATTCGATCTCGGTCACGGGCGATTTCAACGCCGAGCCGGTCGTCGATTTCAAGGATGCCCTCACCACTGATCGCACCGAGCGCAGTGCCGTCATCGAGGGCGACGGCACGGAGGTCGCGAAGGACGGGTTCACCGTCGATGTGGCCTACTCGCTCTACCACGGAGGCACGGGCGAGCTGCTCGACTCGAGCGGTTACGGCAACGAGGGCCAGGTGTTCCCCTTCGCCGTCGACGAGGCCCAGTATGTCGACGGCATCGTTCGCGCCCTCAACTGCTCCGTGGAGGGTGACCGCGTCGTCGCCCTCATCCCGCCCACCGATCTGTGGGGCGACACCGGCAACGAGCAGCTCGGCGTCACCGCCGACGACTCCGTGTTCTTCATCTTCGATGTGCTCGGTGTGACGCCGCCCGTCGACGCCGCGGCAGACATGGTCACGGTCAAGCCTGACGCTGAGGGGATGCCCTCGGTCGCGTACGCCGCGGATGGCACGCCGACCGTGACGATTCCGGATGGCGAGCCGACGGGTGACCTGGCGTTGGCCGTCATCGAGGAGGGCGACGGAGACGTCGTCGGCGATGGCGACAGCGTCGAGGTCAACTACACGGGCATCAACTGGACGTCGGGCGAGGAGTTCGACTCCTCCTGGACGCGCGGGCAGACGGCAACATTCGCGACCGATGGCGTCGTCACCGGTTTCGGTGCCGCGCTTGTCGGCCAGAAGGTGGGCGCCAAGCTTGTCGTGGTCATCCCGCCGCTCTACGGCTATGGCACGGCCGGCAACGCGGGCGCGGGTATCGCCGGCACCGACACGATCGTCTTCGCCGTCGACATCCTGGGCGTGACGCCCAAGTAGCGCAGCGCGGTTCCGCGGCGACGGGCTTCGACTCAGCCGCGGATGGCACCGATCTCGCGTGCCTTCGCCACGGCGGAGGTGCGCGAGCCGGCGTCGAGCTTGGTGAAGATGTGCACGAGATGCGACTTCACGGTCGCCTCGCTGAGAAAGAGCTCCCGACCGATGTCCCGGTTCGACCTGCCTTCGGCGACGAGCGTGAGCACTTCGGCCTCGCGGGTGCTCAGCCCGGGCCTGCTCGACCTCGAGCGGGAGCTCAGCCGGGCTTCGACTGCGGGCGCGAGGGCGCTCCTGCCAGCTGCGGCGGAGCGCACTGCCGCGAGTAGTTCCGTGGGCGGGGCGTCCTTGAGCAGGTAGCCGCTCGCCCCGGCCTCGACGGCTCCGAGGATGTCGGCGTCGGTGTCGTAGTTGGTGAGCACGAGAACATGGGGCGCGTCGGGCCGCTCCCGGATGATCCTGGTCGCGTCGACTCCCTGCAGTGCGGAGCGGTCGGCCCCGAACTGCAGATCCATGAGCACGACGTGGGGTTGGAGTCTCTCACAGGCGGCGAGGGCGTCCTCGACGCTGCCGGCCTCGCCCACGACCTCCATATCGTCTTCTGCGGCGAACACGGCGCGCAGGCCGGTGCGCACGACGGGGTGGTCGTCTGCGAGCAGGATGCGGATCATCGCTCTGTCCCTTCGAGGCTGAATCCGACGGCGATCGCGGTGCCGCCGGCATCCGATTCGATGCTGAGGCTTCCGCCGAGCTGCTCGACCCTCTGCCGGATCGCGGTGAGCCCGAAGGAGGCGCTGGGCGGTGCGTCTGTGTGCGCCTGCGGCGGGTCGAATCCGACGCCGTCGTCGACGATGTCGAGCCCGACCCAGTCGTCGAGGTGGCTGAGGGTCACCTCGGCGCGGTGGGCGTGGGAATGCTGGGTGACATTCGCGAGGGCCCCCTGCGCGATGCGCAGCAGTGCCGTCTCGAGCTGCATGGGCATAGGGGCAGGGTCACCGCTCTCATGGAATGTGACGGTGAGGGACGCCCCGGAGCTCGTGTCGCAGAGCCGTGCGAGGGCCGCCCCCAGGCTCTGCCCCTCCAGTGCGGGCGGGCTGAGCTCCCGGATGAACCGGCGTGCTTCGGCGAGCCCTTCTGCGGCGGTCTCGCGGGCGAGACGCAGCTGTTCGAGTACTTCGCCGCTGCTGTCGCGCTCTGCGGCGTGCAGCAGCAGCTGGATGCTCGACAGGCCCTGGGCGACGGTGTCGTGGATCTCGCGGGCCAGCCGCGCGCGCTCCTGCGCCACCCCGGCATTGTGCTGCTCTCGGGCGAGCTCCTCGCGCGCGGCGAGGAGCTCGTCGATGAGCAGTTGGCGCTGTCGGGCCTCCGTGTAGAGCGCCTGATAGCCGAGCGCCATGACGATCGCGACAGCAGCCCCGATGAGCGGGCCGAGCACACCTCCCAGGTGCACGCCGCTGTGCATCGTCATCACCGCGATCGTGATCGCGGTTGTGAGCAGCACGATCGGCGCGCCCCACCGGCGCGGCAGCAGGTGCAACTGCAGGAAGAACAGGGGGAAGATGAGGAAGGCCGCGTCGGCGGTGAGCGCCGTCAGCGCCATCACCTCGATCGTGACGAGCGCAAGCCATCCTCGCTGAACTGTCACATCGGCGCCGCGCACGATGAATGCGCCGCAGGCGTAGCTGACGATGAGCACGACGGCGAGGCCGACGATCCAGGATGCGGTGGCACCGGATGCGATGACGGCGCGCACGATGACGAAGCCGGCGAGCAGCACCATGAGTGTGTGCAGACTGATCCTCAGCGCCAGGAACACGGGCGCGAGCGGCGCGTGGGCGAGGGCACTGCGGCCCGCGTCGCGCTCGGTCTCGTTCACGTCGTCAGCCTAGTGAGGGGCTCTGGGCGCGGCATCAATCGAAGGATGGAGCCGGCTGTGCGCCCGCTCCCGCGGTTCAAACTTTTGTACGACGCGCAAGGGGTGGCCCGATTCCTACCGTGGATGTCATGATCAACACTCCTCCGCCCTCCCGTGTCCGTTCCCGGCGTGCATCCGGTTCGGCTGCTGCTCCCAGCCGTTGGCTGCGCATCGGCCTGCCCGTGGTGCTCGCGCTCGTCTGGCTCGTGGTCATGGGCGGCGGGGGTTCGTCGTTCAGCCAGCTGAGCAAGGTCGCCAGCAACGACCAGAGCCAGCACCTCCCCGCCAGTGCCGAGGCCACGCAGGTGCGCGAGCTGCAGGCGAGCTTCCGTGACAGCGATCTCGTTCCCGCTGTTCTCGTGTTCCAGCGTGATGGCGGGCTGGAAAGCGCCGATTCGGATGCCATAGCCGAGACCGTCGCATCGCTGGCCGATCTCGACGGGGTCGCTGCAGATGCGATCTCGCCTGTCATTCCCTCCGAGGACGGTGAGGCGGCCGAGGTGTTCGTGCCGCTGGACTCGTCGGTGAAGGTGAGCGACACGGTGGAACTCATCCGCGCCCAGTTCGCGGCCACCGACTCCTCCGGGGCGCTCCCTGCGGGGCTCAACGCGTGGGTGACCGGCCCGGCCGGCCTGTCGGCCGACATCGTCGGAGCGTTCAGCGGAATCGACGGCCTGCTGTTGCTGGTGGCGCTCGCCGCGGTGTTCGTGATTCTGGTGGCCGTCTATCGTTCCCCGCTCCTGCCGCTCATCGTGCTCGCGACGAGCATGTTCGCCCTGATCGGTGCGGTCTCGGTTGTCGTGGCGCTGGCGAAGGCCGAGCTGGTGCTGCTCAGCGGTCAGACTCAGGGCATCCTGTTGATCCTGGTCGTGGGTGCGGCGACCGACTATTCGCTGCTCTTCGTGGCCCGTTACCGTGAGGCGTTGCGCGACCACGAGCGGCGGTGGGACGCGATGTGGGCGGCGCTGCGCGGCTCCTTCGAACCGATTCTGGCCTCCGGCGGCACCGTCATCGCTGCACTGATGATCCTGCTGTTGAGCGATCTCAACTCGAACCGGGCGATGGGCCCTGTCGCGGCGATCGGCATCGTGTTCGCAATGTTGGCCGCGCTGACGCTTCTGCCCGTTCTGATGCTTGCGGCGGGCCGGGTGGCGTTCTGGCCGCGGCGTCCCGCGTTCGGCTCCGCGCATCCGGCGCAGGGGGCGGTCGAGGGCGCGAAGGGCGTCTGGCCTGCCATCGCCCGGCTGGTGTCGCGTCGCCCGCGCGCCGTCTGGGTCACAAGTGTTCTTCTGCTTGCCGTCGCCAGCTTGGGCATGCTGCAGCTGAAGGCCGACGGCGTCTCGCAGAACGAGTTCGTGCTGGGGGAGTCGCAGGCGCGTGACGGTCAGGCTGTTCTGGGTGAGCACTTCCCGGGTGGCTCCGGCACGCCGGCCGTGATCGTCGCGCCCGAGGCCGAGCTCGATCGGGTGGCGTCGACGGTGCTGGATGCGCGCGGTGTGGCCTCCGTCTCGGTGTTGTCGGCGGATTCGCCGAGTGGTTCGCTCCGGTTCACGGCCGATGGGCTGCAGTCGGTGGGGGCTCCCGGCTCGCCGATCCCCGACCCGACCGTCGTGGAGGGTGACGTGATGATCGAGGCGACATTGGAGGACGCAGGCGATTCCGCCGAGGCCGAGCAGGTGATCCGGGAGCTGCGCGCCGGATTCGCAGCGGATGGTCTCCACGGTGAGGTCCTCATCGGTGGCACGACGGCGATCGCGCTGGATTCCAACGACGCGGCCATCCATGACCGCACCCTCGTGATCCCGCTGGTTCTGGGCGCGATCCTGGTCATCCTGATGCTCCTGCTGCGCTCTGTGGTCGCTCCTGTTCTCCTGGTTGGCAGCGTCGTGCTCTCGTACTTCGCAGCCCTGGGCGTCTCGGCACTCGTCTTCAACGGCGTGTTCGGCTTCGCGGGTGCAGACCCGAGTGTGCCGCTGTTCGGCTTCGTGTTCCTGGTGGCGCTCGGCATCGACTACAACATCTTCCTGATGACGCGCGTTCGGGAGGAGTCCCTCGTGCACGGGGCGCGGGAGGGCGTTCTGCGCGGGCTCACCTCCACAGGCGGCGTGATCACCTCTGCGGGTCTCGTGCTGGCGGCGACGTTCGCGGCGCTCGGCGTGCTGCCGGTGCTGTTCCTCGCGCAGATCTCGTTCATCGTCGCGTTCGGCGTTCTGCTCGACACCTTCCTGGTGCGGTCTCTACTCGTGCCGGCGCTGGCCTATGACATCGGCCGCCGCATCTGGTGGCCGAGCCGCCTGGGAAGGCTCGGTCATGGGGGCCCGGCCGGGGAGGCCCTCGTCGGCAGCAGCACCGATCGCGGAATCCCCTCCAGGTAGAGAAGGGGCGACACATAGTCGCCGTGGAGTCGCACCCCGAAGTGCAGGCAGGGTCGGTCACAGTGCGTGACCGGCCCTGCCAGTTCGCCCAGCAGGTCGCCGCGCTGCACCGTGTCGCCCGCGACCAACTCTGTGACGACGGGCTCATAGCTCGCGACGAGTCCACCCGCATGCCGGATCGACAGCACGGGTCTGTCGACGACGACCCCTGCGAAGTGCACGATCCCGTCGGTGGGTGCGCGCAGCTGCGCAGGCTCGGCCCCGGATGCCACGCCGATGTCGATGCCGCGGTGCCCCGCCGAGTAGGGGGTTGCGGGCGCGAGGTACGCGCGCAGCACGGGGTGCGGCTTGTCGACGGGCCAGAGCCAGCGCTCGTGCGTGGCTGCCTCCGCCCCCTGCACGGGAACCGCCGTGGTGACGGCGAGGAGCGCCGAGGCCAGCACCATGACCACGGCGGCGATCCGCGCACCGCCCACCCGGGCATACAGCCGGAACGCACGGGATGGGAGAGGGGGAGGAGGCAGCACCCCTCCAGCGTCGCGCGCCGTGGCATCCGGTCTTCTCGAACACCCAGAATCTGTTGAGAACGCTGCGGGATGTCGATGTGGGGAGGAGGCGTCGAAGCCGTCGTCGCGATGTTATGATTGGGGTCGCATCCCGTGTACTCGGGGTGACTACGCGTGCCCAGACCACGCAGCCATCCAATCGGTCTCCCTCCTCACGGTGGGGGCGGATGCCTGCAGGGCACCAGGATCTGCGTCAACCGGCGCGATGACAACTGAGAACAGCGCGATGAGCCGCGGATACGGCGTCGTGCAAGAAAAGGAGACGGCCATGGCCGTTGTCACCATTCGCCAGCTGCTCGACAGCGGCGTTCACTTCGGACACCAGACCCGCCGCTGGAACCCCAAGATGAAGCGCTTCATCCTGACGGAGCGCTCGGGCAGCCACATCATCGACCTGCAGCAGTCGCTGTCCTACATCGACAAGACGTACGACTACGTCAAGGAGACGGTCGCCCACGGTGGCACCATCCTCTTCGTCGGCACCAAGAAGCAGGCTCAGGGCGCGATCGCCGAGCAGGCGCAGCGCGTCGGCCAGCCGTTCGTCAACCAGCGCTGGCTCGGTGGCCTCCTCACCAACTTCCAGACGGTCAGCAAGCGCCTCGCGCGCATGAAGGAGCTCGAGGAGCTCGACTTCGACGACACCACGAAGGGCTTCACCAAGAAGGAGCTCCTCATCAAGAAGCGTGAGCTCGACAAGCTGCACAAGACGCTTGGCGGTATCCGCAACCTGACGAAGACGCCTTCGGCCATCTGGGTCGTCGACACCAAGAAGGAGCACCTCGCGATCGATGAGGCGCGCAAGCTGGGCATCCCGGTCATCGCGATCCTCGACACGAACTGCGACCCCGACGAGGTTCACTACCCGATCCCGGGTAACGACGACGCCATCCGTTCGGTCGGCCTGCTCACCCGCATCATCGCGGACGCTGCCGCCGAGGGCCTCATCCAGCGCCACCAGAAGCCCGAAGAGGGCAACGTCTCCGCCGTCGAGCCCCTCGCCGAGTGGGAGGCCGAGCTGCTCGCCGGTCACGAGGCATCGAAGGCTGACGAGGCTGCCGTTGTGACGCCGGAGCCCGAGGCCGAGGCTCCCGCTGCCGAGGCGCCTGCCGCCGAGGAGACCGCGCCCGTCGCTGACGGGGCCGCCGCCGACGCGCCCGCCGCGGAGTCGAAGTAGTTTCTCACCCATCCCTTTCGGAGCAAAAAGGAGTTCCCATGGCAGATTTCAGCCTGGAAGACATCAAGATCCTGCGCGAGCGCCTCGGCACCGGCATGATCGACACCAAGAATGCGCTCGTCGAGGCGGGCGGTGACCTCGAGAAGGCCACCGAGCTGCTTCGCCTCAAGGGAGCGAAGGGCAACGCCAAGCGTGCCGACCGTTCCACGAGCGAGGGCATTGTCGCGGCGAAGGTTGTCGGCAACTCGGCGACCATGATCGAGCTCGCCTGCGAGACCGACTTCGTGGCGAAGGGCGAGAAGTTCGTCGCCCTCAGCGAGAAGGTTCTCGACGCGATCGTCGCTGCGGGTGCCAAGACGGTCGAGGAGGCCCTTGCGGCGCAGGCCGACGGCAAGTCCGTCGCCGACGCCATCAGCGAAGAGGCCGCGATCATCGGTGAGAAGTTCGAGCTTCGCCGTGTCACGGTCATCGAGGCCGACGCATTCGAGATCTACATGCACAAGACGAGCAGGGACCTGCCGCCGCAGATCGGTGTCGTGCTCGGTTACACGGGCAGCGACGCTGAGACTGCTCGTGGCATCGCGCAGCACATCTCCTTCGCGAACCCGACCGTGCTCTCTCGCGAGGACGTTCCTGCGGCCGATGTCGAGAACGAGCGTCGCATCGTCGAGGAGATCAGCCGCGGTGAGGGCAAGCCGGAGGCCGCCCTGCCGAAGATCATCGAGGGTCGCCTCGGCGCCTACTACAAGCAGGTCGCCCTGCTCGAGCAGGACTACGCCCGCGACAACAAGCTGTCGATCGCCAAGGTCGCGCAGGATGCCGGCATCACCGTGACGGGCTTCGCCCGCTTCAAGGTCGGCGCGTAAGCAACGCATCCGCGTTCTGAATGTTGAAACGGCCCCTGCCTCCTCGTGAGGCGGGGGCCGTTTCATGCCCGCTCGCCCTTCTGAGGGGGCGTATCCGAGCCCGGGAGGGTAATCCGGATGCGTGAGCACCTAGCCTGTAGTGAGTACGACCATCGAGGGAGAAGAAATGACATCAGTGACCGGTAAGCGGAGGGTGCTTCTCAAGCTCTCGGGTGAGTCGTTCGGCGGCGGGCAGCTGGGCGTCAACCCCGATGTGGTGAGCGGGCTCGCTCGCGAGATCGCCGAGGCGGCGGTCGACGTCGAGGTCGCGATCGTCGTCGGTGGCGGCAACTTCTTCCGCGGGGCAGAGCTCAGCCAGCGCGGCATGGATCGCGGCCGCGCCGACTACATGGGAATGCTCGGCACTGTCATGAACGCGCTCGCGCTGCAGGACTTCCTGGAGCAGGCGGGTGCAGCGACGCGGGTGCAGTCGGCAATTTCGATGACCCAGGTCGCCGAGCCGTACATCCCTCGCCGTGCGGAGCGTCACCTCGAGAAGGGCCGCGTCGTCATCTTCGGTGCCGGCGCCGGCCTGCCCTATTTCTCCACGGACACGGTTGCGGCGCAGCGCGCGCTCGAGATCGGTGCGGATGTCGTGCTCGTCGCGAAGAACGGGGTCGACGGCGTCTACGACGATGACCCCCGCAAGAATTCGGATGCTTCAAAGCTGGAGAAGGTCACCTACCAGGAGGCGCTCGTGCAGGGCCTCAAGGTTGTCGACTCGACGGCCTTCAGTCTCTGCATGGACAATGGGATGCCCATGGTCGTCTTCGGCATGGAGCCGGGCGGCAACGTGGCGTCCGCGATTCGTGGCGAGAGCATCGGCACGCTCGTCAGCAACTGAGCAGCACCCCCGATTGCCGATAAACTTGCAGAAGACATGAAGGAGTTGCCGTGATCAGCGACGTTTTGGCCGAAGCCAGAGACAAGATGAACAGGTCGGTTGAGGCCGCTAAGGACGATTTCGGGAATGTGCGCACCGGGCGCGCCAATCCGGCGCTGTTCCAGAAGGTTCTCGTTGACTATTACGGCACGCCGACGCCGCTCGGTCAGTTGTCGACGATGAGCAATCCCGAGGCGCGGATGCTCATCATCACGCCGTTCGACAAGTCGGCTCTCAAGGAGATCGAGAAGGCGCTCACCGCTGCGCAGCATCTGGGGGCCAGCGTCGGCAACGACGGCACGATCATCCGGGCCATCCTGCCGGAGCTCACGGAGGATCGTCGCAAGGAGTACGTGAAGCTCGTGAAGAGCAAGGGCGAGGATGCGCGTGTGGCGCTGCGCAACGTCCGCCGCAAGGCAAAGGACGAGCTCGATGCGCTCAAGGGCGAGATCGGCGACGACGAACTGGCCCGTGCCGAGAAGGAACTCGACGCGATCACGAAGTCGCACACGGATGCGATCGACGACGCACTCAAGAAAAAGGAAGCCGAGCTGCTCGAGGTCTAGATGGCTGAGTCGCCGGATGGTTCGAGGGGTGCGTCCCGCTGGGGGCGTCGCAGGCGAAAGCGTGAGGAGCTTGAGGCTTTCGCGCACCAGACCGCTGATGAGCTCAAGGCGCAGTTCGAGGAGGCTCGGGCTCAGTTCGAGGCCACGAACGAGAAGATAGAGGCCAAGGCGGGGCGCAACCTGTTTGCCGCTGTGGGCATCGGTCTGGGCCTTGGCGCGCTCATGCTGCTCAGCCTCATCGTCGTCAAGGAGCTGTTCATGCTCTTCGCCGGCGCGCTTGTCGCGTTCACGGCGTTCGAGTTGGCGAGCGCACTGCGCTTCGCGGGTCGCAATGTGCCGCGGCTGCCGACGGTGCTGGCTGCGTTGGCCACGGTTCCTGCGGCGTTCTATCTGGGTGCGGATGGCAAATGGTTCGTCTCGCTTGCGGGCATCGCCTTTGTCGCGTTGTGGCGTGTGGCCGAGCTGGTGCGCCCGAGTCATCGCGGCACCGCGCTGGAGCTGTGGAAGGACGTGGCTGCGGGAACCCTCGTGCAAGTCTATGTGCCGTTCCTGGCGGGCTTCGCCGTTCTCCTGACCGCTCAGGACGGCGGCGAGTGGTGGACTCTCGCGTTCATCGTCATCGTCGTCGCGATCGATGTGGGCGCCTATGCGAGCGGCGTGAGCTTCGGGCGCCACAAGATGGCCCCGCACATCAGCCCGGGCAAGACCTGGGAGGGCTTCGCCGGGGGAGTGGCTGCCGCGCTTCTCGCGGGCATCCTGCTGTCGACGCTGATGCTGGGCAAGCCGTGGTGGCTCGGTGTGGTGTTCGGTCTGACGATGGTCTTCACGGCGACGGTCGGTGATCTGATCGAGTCGCTCATCAAGCGCGATCTGGGCATCAAGGACATCAGCACCTGGCTTCCGGGGCATGGCGGCTTCCTCGACCGCCTCGATTCGATCCTGCCCAGTGCGGCGGCGGCTTACGTGTTGTTCCACCTCTTCGCCTGAGTTCTTGGTGCAGAATAGAGCCGTGAGCACAACTTTTCCGAAGACCCGGCCCTCCCGCAAGGGGTACAGCATCGAGCAGGTCGAGGACTTCCTCGAGGATGCGCGACGCGCGTACACGGCTGAGCGTGGCGAGGTCTCGGTGGTCGATGCGGCGACGATCCGTCGTACCTCCTTCGCCCTGCAGAAGGGCGGCTACGCACCGGAGCATGTGGATGCTGCTCTTGAGCGTCTGGAGGATGCGTTCGCGACGCGTGAACGCGAGCGCCTCATCGCGCAGCAGGGTGAGGACGCGCTGGTGGCGCGCATGCGGGATACCGCCCAGCAGATCGTGAACCGGATCGCGCGTCCGAAGGGCAACAGATTCGAGCGGGTGAGTCTGCTCGCCAAGGGTTACGACCGGGCCCAGGTGGATGCTCTCGCCGATCGAATCGCAGGGCATCTGCAGTCCGATGCTCCGCTGGAGGTCGCAGAGGTTCGCACGGCGGCATTCCATCCTCGCCGCGGCGGCTACCGCGAGTCTCAGGTCGATCTGCTTCTGGATGATGTGATCGACGTTCTTCTGGCGGTCGGATGAGGCGACTACGCCTCATCGCTGGGGTTTCGATCCATTCTGAGCTAAGGTCTTCTCACTGTGGGCAGGCGAAGTAGTCATCGCGCGTCCCGAGCGCTGATCGTTCGTTCGGGGGGTGCGTCTTCGGTGACCCCGGCGCGGCGCGCCCTGCCTCGTCGGGCGGCGCTCTCCGGCGGTCATGGTCGTACCGTCCTCCAACTCTTCGCATTCACGGCTGCGGCCGCGGTGATGCTCGTCTCTGTCGTTGCCCCGAACGCGCTGCCTCAGCAGGCTGCTGCTGAGGCTTCGGATGTTCCGGCGTCGGCTGATGTGACGCAGTCGCTTCTGATCTCGTCGAGCGCTTCGGTGGTCGAGTTCACCCGTGACAGTTATGAGGCGTCGAAGCCCGTTCCTGTGGTGACGACGCATGCGGCTCCCGCTGCTGGTGTCCCCGATCCGGGTTCGGCGCAGGCCATCGCCTACAGCCTGCTGCAGGACCGCGGTTGGGGCGACGATCAGTTCAACTGCCTTGTCGCGCTCTGGAACAAGGAGTCGGGCTGGAACGTCTACGCCCACAACCGTTCGAGCGGTGCCTATGGCATCCCGCAGGCGCTTCCCGGCACGAAGATGGCTTCGGTCGCGGGCGACTGGGCCACGAACCCGGCGACGCAGATCATCTGGGGCCTGGGCTACATCGGGGGCCGCTACGGCACCCCGTGCGACGCTTACGGCTTCAGCCAGATCAAGGGCTGGTACTGAGCCGCTCCGGCGGGGCCGCAGGCTTCGCCGGGTAGACTCGTCGGCATGCCCAGATCGAATCGCCCCCGCGGCAGGCGGCGGGATCCGGTCGAGGAGCGCGATCTGAGGTCGGCGCTGTTCGGGTCGTCACGAACCGAGACGCGGCGTGGTGTGGCGTGGAATGTGCAGCCGGTCTCCGGAGCATCCGCGGTGAAGTCCTACATCTGCCCGGGGTGCAGCCTCGGCATCGAGCCCGGCACGGCGCATGTCGTCGCCTGGCGTGCTGACGGCCTCATGGGTGAGGCCGACGATCTGGCGGCCCGCAGGCATTGGCATTCGCACTGTTGGAAGATCAGCTGAGCGTCGACCGAGGAGGACCCATGTCAGAGACACCAGCGCAGGATGCTTCGGCGACAGCCGGCGAGACGGAGGCCGGAGTCGAGATCCGTGCGGCCGTGGAGCTTCCGGCCCGCCGCGAGAACATCGAGCTGCGCACCGCCGACGGGCTCACCCTTGTGGGGGAGCTCTCCCTGCCGCTCGAGAAGGCGCCGGTCGCGACGATGCTGGCCCTGCACCCGCTGCCGACGGCGGGCGGCTTCATGGACTCGCATGTGATCCGCAAGGCGGCCGCGCGGCTGCCGGCTCTCGCAGACATGGCCATGCTGCGCTTCAACTTCCGTGGCGTGAGCTCGCCGCGCGGTACCTCCGAGGGCGAGTTCGGCGACGGCGTCGATGAGCGCCTCGACCTCGCGGCGGCCGTCGACTTCGTGGCGCAGAGGGGCCTGCCCGTGCCGTGGCTCGTGGGCTGGTCGTTCGGCACCGAGGTCGCCCTCAAGCACGGCCTCGCACACGAACTGCCTGGCGCCATCCTGTTGTCTCCGCCGCTGCGCCGGACTACGGATGCTGAGCTTGCCGCGTGGGCGGGCAGCGGTCGTCGTCTTGTCGCCGTCGTGCCGGAGCTCGATGACTTCCTGCGGCCGGCAGAGGCGGCGGAGCGTTTCGCGGCCGTGCCGGAGACGGAGTTCGTGGCGGTCGAGGGCGGCCGGCACCTGTGGGTGGGGGAGCAGCAGACGCGCCGTGTGCTCAGCGAGATCGTCGCGCGTCTGAACCCGGCTGCCCTTCCGTTGCCGACGCGCTGGACGGGCCCGCTCGCCTAGAGAGCAGCAGCGCCCGGAGAATTAGAGCCTTGAGGCTCAGAGTTCGTTCTGGCGGGGGATGAAGACCTGCTTGACGATGATGAGCACGGATGCCGCGACGGGGATGGCGACGAGCGCTCCAAGAACCCCGAGCAGGTTTCCTCCGACGAGGGCGGCGATGACGACGATCACGCCGGGCACCTTCACCGCGCGGTTCATGATGCGCGGGTTGATCACGTATGCCTCGATCTGCATGTAGATCAGGTAGTAGATGGCGGCGATGAGTACGGTCGGCCATCCGTTGAACAGCAGCACGCTGAGCACGATGAGTGTCGAGCCGGTGAGGGTTCCGACGAGCGGAACGAGGCTGAACAGGAAGGCGATGAAGGCGAGCAGCACCGAGTACTGGGCGCCGATGATCGACAGGAAGATGAAGCTGAGCACACCGTTGATGAAGGCGAGCGTCGCCTGGCCGACGACGTAGCGTCCGACGGAGTCGGTGATCTGCTCGGCGATGTCGATGAAGCGCGCCCGCTTGGAGGCGGGGACGAGCTGGTAGACCCCGCGCTTCATGCTCTGCAGCGATGACACGAAGTACAGGGTCAGGATGAGGATGATGACGCCGCCGAACGCTGCGGTGGCGATGTTGATGCCCGCCTGGAGCACGCCGCCGCCGATGCTGAAGAAGTCGAGGCCGGCGACCCAGGTGGAGAGCTGGTCGAGGATGACCGACACCTTGAGATCTGGGAACAGATCCTGCAGGTACTCGGTGAGGTCGAGGTCACCGGACTGCGCCTGCACGATGATCTCCTGCACCTGGGCGACGAGCTTGCCCACCTGTTCCGTGATGACTGGGATGAGGGCGAACACGAGGCCGGTGAACGCCGCGAGCACCCCGATGAGCACGGTGAGTGTGGCGAGCCAGCGCGGAAAGTGGTGCTTCTCGAGGAAGGAGATGAGCGGGTCGAGGCCGAGTGCGATGAACAGCGCGGCACCGATGTACGTGAGGATCGCTGCCAGGTTGCCGACGGCGGCACCGATGGCGATGGCGAGGATGACTCCGAGCCCACCGAACAGCCCCAGCCGGAATGCGTTCTGGATCTTCATGCGGCTCCCTGCTGCATCCGACGCTGCCGTGCGCAGCGCTCGTCTTCAGTTCAGTGGTCGCTCGTGATGCGTTCGGCTTCCGTGAGCATGCCCCGGAGGTTCTCGAAGTAGCCAGCGACCGCTTCGCGCTCGATCCTAATCTTGGCCAGACGGTCTTCTGCATCAGACACAAGCGTTGCGGCTGTTTTCTCGGCCTCATCGACGATCGAGCGGGCCCGGTTCTCCGCGTTGGAGAGGATCTCGGCGGCCGTGGCCGACGACGATTCGCGCAGCGCACGCGCCTCGGCCTTGGAGCCGGCTTCCAGCGTCTCCGCCTCCTGACGCTTCTCGCCGGCACGCTTGATGGCCTCCGCAAGCTGGCTCTGGGCTTCGTCCAGGTACTTCTGGGTCTGGGAGACCGCCTCCTGCTGGCGGGCGAGGAACTCCTTCTCGGCCTCGTCGCGTCGCGCCTTGAGCTCGACGTCGAGGTCGATGCGGGCCTGTTCGGTCTCGCGCGCGACAGTGCTGCGGGATTCCTCCGACTCGAAGGCGAGCTGGGCGCGCACCGTCTCGTCGTCGTGCTTCAGGGCCGCGCGCACCTGCGCGACCTCGCGTGCGGCATCCGCTCGCAGCTTGCTCGCCTCGGTCGTGGCCGCCTTCAACGCCGCGGTGAGCTCGGCCTCAAGCGCGGAACGGCGCGAGGTGATCTCGAGCTCGAGCTCGGAGCGTGCCCGGGTGGTCTCCTCCTCGAGCTCGGAGCGAGCCCGGGTGGTCTCCTCCTCGAGTTCGGAGCGCAGCCGTGTCGTGTCTTCTGCGAGTGCGCCGCGTGTGGCGGCCGTCTCGTTCTCGAGAGTCGCGCGGGTCTCTGACGCTTCTATGTCGAGGGCCGAACGCACGCGTTCCGCCTCCTGCTCGAGCTCTGTGCGGATGCGCGCGGCCTCCTGCTCCAGTTCGGTGCGGATGCGTTGGCTGTCGTTCTGCAGGGCAGCCTGGCGGCCGGTGATCTCGTTCTCGAGCTCTGTGCGTCGCGCCGTGATCTCCTGGTCGAGCTCGCTGCGTCGTGCGGTGAGCTCCTGCTCGAGCTCTGTGCGTGCCGTCGTGAGCTCCTGCTGCAGCTCGTTGCGGGCCGCGCTGATCTCGTGGTCGAGTTCGCGGCGGCGGCTGCCGACCTCCTGCTCGAGTGCCGCGCGTTGCTGCGCCGCCTGCTGTTCGAGGGCGGCGCGCGTCGTGGCGGTCTCGTGGGCGAGGCGGTCGGATGCCTCCTTGGTGTCGCGTTCGAGCTTGCCGCGGGCCTCAAGGGTGTCGCGTTCGAGTTTGCCGCGGGCCTCGGTCGTCTCGCGTTCGAGGCTGCCGCGCTTCTCGCGGGTGTCGAGTTCGAGGGCCGTTCTGGCCTCGTCGATCTCCTGCTTCAGTGCCGCCTTGGTCTGCTCGACGGTGGCGTCCAGTTCGGCGCGCGTCGTCTCCACGTAGCGGTCGATGTCGGTGCGCTTCTGCTCGATCTCGCGTTCGAGGTCGCCGCGCAGCTTCTCATCCTCTGCGGCGAAGGCGGCCCTGCCCTGCTCGGTCTCCCGGGCGAGTGCTGCGGCCTGCTCGCGGGCCTCTCCGGATTCGCGGTCGACGACGGCGCGCAGCTCGGCGGCCTCGCGCTCCGCCTCGGCGCGCAGTGCGCCGGCCTCACGCTTTGCGGTGGCCCGCACCTCCGCGGCCTCCGTTGCGACGGCGCCGCGGATGGTGGCGGCCTCACGCACCGCATCCTGAGTCACCGTCTCGGCTTCGATGTGCGCGCGATCAAGGAATTCGGATGCCTCGACGCGGGCCTCGGTGACGAGGGCCTCAGCCCTCGTGCTCGCCTCGCCGACGATGCGCTCGGCATGGGCGTGTGCTTCGGCGCGAAGCCCCTGAACCTCTGCCTGCACCGTGCTGCGCAGCTTCTCGGCGTCGATGTCGGCCTGGCTGATCAGGCGGGTCGACTGCTCCTCGGCCACCCGAAGCGTGTTCTCGAGTTTCGTGCCGAGCCCCGCATAGGTGGGGCTGCCGGTCTCGTCGAGCTCCGCCTGGAGGTCGTCGACGGTCGCCTTGAGCCGCTTGAGTTCTTTGCTCGCCTCCGCCTTGTCGGCGTTGGCCTTGATGAGTTCGCGACGAAGGGCCTGGATGGCGCCGTCGACCTCTTCGCGGTTGTATCCGCGCATGACGGTGCTGAACGCTTCTTCGTCAATTGCCACGCTGATCTCCTCGTGAGTTGTCGGCCGGTGCAGTGCGATGCCGGCTCGCGCCATCCGAGTTTAGCCGCAGCATCCGGTCTCGGCACTTCGTGACTGTGGGGCTGCTCGCCCCCAGCCCGCTATTAGGTGGCTTTCAGTTAGCTCCGCTAGTCTTGATCGTCTTTGTCTGTTGTCCACGGCGTCCGCTTTCGGGAGCCGTATGGCCGTCGGCTGTGGGAAGCGCCCGTCAGCCCTCAGGTGTCCGGTCGAGTCGGCAACACGAGAGGAGTAGTTCTTGCGGTTTGTTGCGGCCATCGTCAGCTTCGTCCTGGCGTTCATCCTCATCGGCTTCGGTATCGCCCAGCGCACCGTGTTCGCCGAGCCCGATCGTGTCGTTGCGGCCAGCACGACAGACTCCGATGCGGTGCTGAGCGTGCTCGAGGGGTCGGCTCTGAACGCGCATGATGGCCGCCAGAAGGTCGAGGTCAGCGGCAGTGAGCGTGTCGTAGCCGTCTACGGTCGCACGGGCGACATCGAGGCCTGGGTCGGCGATGCGAGCTACAACCGTCTGACCGTCGATGAGGAGACGGGCGAGCTTGTGTCGTCGCTCGTCAGGGGCAGCGAGCAGGAGGTTCCGGATGCGATCGGTTCCGACCTCTGGCTGGGCGAGTATGCCGGTGAGGCGGCGCTCGACTTCACGCTGAACGTGCCGGAGGGCGTGTCGGTTCTCATCATGTCGACGGGCGTCGACCCCGCGCCCTCGACCGTGAGCGTCACATGGCCGGTCGACAACCGCACGCCGTGGTCCGGCCCGCTCGTCGTGGGCGGGGTCATCCTGTTGCTGCTCGGCATCGGGCTCTATCTGTGGGCGTTCAACCATCTGCGCAAGGCTCGCGGCCCGCGCCGTACCCCGCCGCCGAATCAGCCGAAGCTTCCCCGCCAGCCGCGCTACAGCGCCCGCAAGGCCGCCAAGGCGATCAAGTCTCCGGATGCTCCGAAGCAGATCGAGAGTTCGAAGGGTCGGCGCTCGACGCGACGCATGACCGCAGTGCTGCCTGTCGTCGTGGTGAGCGCGCTCGTGCTGGGCGGGTGCTCGGCGGATGCGTGGCCCGACTTCTCGGGTGACGCGGAGGCATCCCCTTCGGCGTCGCCGGGCACGACGGTGGAGACTGTGAGCGCCGTCAAGGACGTCGCCGTGACCGAGGTGCAGCTCAAGCGCATCATGAAGCAGGTCGCGGATGTCGCGGGCAAGGCCGACGCCGAGCTGAACGCGGAGCTCCTTGCGACCCGGTTCGAAGGTCCTGCGCTCGAGCTGCGCACGGCCAGCTACACGAAGCGCGCGGCCGATGCGGAGCAGCCGGGCCAGCCGGCGATCGCCGCAGAACCGATCGCGCTCTCGCTGCCGCAGCAGACCGACATCTGGCCCCGCTACGTCCTCGTCGTCGTGCAGGATCCGGCCGACGAGGCGGTGGTGCCGACGGCGCTCGTGCTCAAGCAGGCCACGCCCCGCGACAACTACAAGGCCCAGTACGTGGTCATGCTGCAGGCGACGACGTTCCCGGAGGTCGCCGGCGCCAGCGTCGGCGCGATTCGCTACTCGCCAGACAACAAGCTGCTGAAGCTCGCACCCGAGGAGGTCGCGAAGGGCTACGCCGACATCATCGCAAACGGTGAGGCGAGTGAGTATGCCGACGAGTTCGACCTGGCGAGCGACACCTTCCTGCCGCAGGTGGGCCCGGATGCGAAGGCCGGCCGGGTCTCGGCCGTCACCGGTCCGGCAGCCCTCACGTCAGAACCGGTCGAGGGCACGGGCGACCGTGTTGCCCTCGCCACGGAGGACACGGGCGCGATCCTCGTGATGAGCTTCGGCGACAGGGAGACCGTCGCCCCCACGGAGGCGCAGGCCGAGATCACCGTCGGTGACGCCGCCCGCCTCCTCACCGGGCTCAGCACGACCAAGAAGGGCGTATTCGTGAACTACGGCTATCAGCTGCTGTTCTACGTTCCGCCGGCCGGCAGCTCCGAGAAGGTGCGGCTGCTCGGCGCGACGCAGGGCACGACTTCGGCAGGAGAACTTCCATGAGCATGATCCCCCCATCCGCATCCACCCTTCGCGGTGCCGTCGACCTGTCGGGCCTCGTGCAGCGCGCGGCTCAGCCTGCGGCCTCTGCGGCCCCCGCCACCGGCGCCGCGAACGGCGCGCAGCAGGCATCCGGCCCCATCCCGGTGCCCTCGCTCGTCGTCGACAGCGACGACGCCGCCTTCACGGGGCTGCTCGAGCTCTCGAACACGGTGCCGATCATCGTCGAGTTCCATGCGGGGCAGGCGTGGGCCGGAATCGCCGCAGCAGTGCGCTCGTACGGCGGCCGCCTGCTGCTCGCGAGCGTCGACGCCACCCGCAGCCCGCAGCTGCAGCAGGCCTTCTCCGTCGCCGCGGTGCCGACCGTCGCCGCCGTCATCGGCGGGCGACCCCTGGCGCTGTTCGAGGGGGAGATCGCCGACGACCAGCTGCGTCAGATGCTCGACCAGGTGCTCACGCTTGCCGCGCAGAACGGCGTCACCGGTACCGTGACGGTCGACGGCGAGGAGGGTGAGCCCGCCGAGCCCGTCGAGGAGCCACTCCCGCCGCACCACCAGGAGGCGTACGACGCGATCGATCGCGGCGACTACCCGGCCGCCATCGCCGCCTACCAGACGGCGATCGCGCAGGATCCCCGAGACCAGCTGGCCGTGGCGGGCCTCGCCCAGGTCTCGCTGCTGAACCGGCTCTCCGGCAAGACGGCCGCCGAGATCCGCACTGCAGCGGGCGACGCCCCCGGCGACATCGAGGCGCAACTCGCGGTCGCCGACCTGGACGTGTCGGGCGGTCACCTCGAGGACGCGTTCGGGCGGCTGCTCGACCTGTTCCCGTCGCTTGACGCGGAGGCGAAGAACGGCGTGCGCACGCGCCTGCTCGAGTACTTCGAGATTGCCGGCGTCGAGGACCCGCGCGTGGTCGCGGCGCGCCGTCGCCTCACGACGCTGCTCTTCTAGCGCGCGCTCCTCGCGACGGCTGTACTTTGTCGCGACGGCTGCGGAACATTCCACCGCCGTCGCGACAAAGTACAGCCGCCACCACCGAGTTGCGGGGCGTCAGCACTCGACGACGTTGACTGCGAGGCCTCCCTGCGAGGTCTCCTTGTACTTCGAGTCCATGTCGCGGCCGGTCTCGCGCATGGTCGCGATGACCTCGTCGAGCGACACATGGTGGGTGCCGTCACCCCACAGGGCCATCTTGGCGGCGTTGATGGCCTTCGCGGCGGCGATCGCATTGCGCTCGATGCAGGGGATCTGAACGAGCCCGCCGATGGGGTCGCAGGTCAGGCCCAGATTGTGCTCCATGGCGATCTCGGCGGCGTTCTCCACCTGCTGCGGGGTGCCGCCCATGACCTCGGCGAGGCCTGCCGCCGCCATGGATGAGGCGGAGCCGACCTCGCCCTGGCATCCGACCTCGGCGCCCGAGATGGAGGCCTGCTCCTTGTAGAGCACGCCGACGGCGCCGGCGGCGAGCAGAAAGCGAACGACCACATCGTCTTTCTGCTGCGGTGAGGCATCCGCGATGCCCGGGATGTAGTGGGTCGCGTAGAACAGCACGGCCGGGATGATGCCGGCGGCGCCGTTGGTCGGTGCGGTGACGACGCGGCCACCGGATGCGTTCTCCTCGTTGACGGCGAGGGCGACCAGGTTCACCCATTCCTGCCAGAAGGCGGGGCTGCGGTCGGGGTCTTCGAGCAGCAGGCGTGCGTGCCAGGCGGGTGCCCTGCGGTGCACGTTGAGCCCGCCGGGCAGGGTGCCGGTGCGGCTGAGGCTGGAGTCCTTGCATTCGTCCATGGCGGTGCGGATGCGCAGAAGGCCGTCGCGCACCTGCTCCTCGGTGCGCGAGGCAAGCTCGTTGCGCAGCATGACGCCGCTGAAGCTGAGCGAGTTCTCGTCGCAGTGCCGCAGCAGCTGCTCCGCCGTGCGGAACGGCAGGGGAAGGGAGTCGGCGGGTATCGACAGCTCTGCGGGGGCGTCGTCGCCCTCGCGCACGATGAAGCCGCCGCCGATCGAGAAATAGGTGGAGGTGAGAAGCGCCGTGCCGTCGGCCGCGGTGACGGCGAAGCGCATGCCATTGGGGTGACGCTCGAGCCTCGTGAAGGGGTGCAGAACGATGTCGGCTTCGACGAAGGAGACGGGGCGGATGCCGCCCAGTTGCAGGGTTCCGCCGCTCGCGATGCGGGCCAGGCCGGCCTCCACGTCAGCTGGCATGATCTCGTCGGGCCTGGCACCCTCGAGCCCCAGCAGGATGGCCAGCATCGTGCCGTGGCCGCGACCCGTCGCGGCGAGGGAGCCGAAGAGATCGACCGAGAGACCGTGTACCCGCTCGGTGAGGCCGGCGTCGGCCAGCTCGCGGGTGAAGGCTGCGGCCGCGCGCATGGGGCCGACGGTGTGCGAGCTGGACGGCCCGATGCCGATCGTGAAGAGATCGAAGACGCCGATGGCGGGGCGGGCGGGCGCGGGGGAGTCCCCTGTCGTGCCGCTCGTCGTCGAGCCTGCTGCCGATGCTGCCATGGACATCCGTCCTGTGACGTTTCTGCGGGCTGAATCTCTGTACTCAGCCCGGTATACAGTTTAGGTGAAAGCGGCGGCTGCCGCTCAGGGGAGGGCCGCTACGCGCGCGGTTTCAGGAAGAGCGCACCCAGCGGGGGCACCGTCACGAACGCCGACGCCGGCTGCCCATGCGAGGGGCCCGCACTCGCCGTCACCGAGCCCAGATTGCCGACGCCGCTGCCGCCGTACTCCGTGGCATCCGTGTTCACCAGTTCGGTCCACTCGCCGTCGACCGGCAGGCCGACGCGGTAGTGCTCGTGCGGAACGCCGCTGAAGTTGACGATGACGACGAGCTGCTCGCCATCGGAGGAGCGCCGGATGAACGCGAGCACATTGTTGGTGCTGTCGTCGCCGATGATCCACTCGAAGCCGCGCGGGTCGTTGTCGCGCGACCACAGCGCCGGCTCGGCCCTGTACACGCGGTTCAGCTGCCCGACGAGCGAATGGAGCCCCTGGTGCACCGGCTGGTCGAGGATCCACCAGTCGAGGCCGCGATCCTCACTCCACTCGCTCGGCTGCCCGAACTCCTGGCCCATGAACAGCAGCTGCTTGCCGGGGTGCCCCCACATGAACGCCAGATAGGCGCGCACATTGGCGAGCTTCTGCCACTGGTCGCCCGGCATCTTCGCGAGCAGCGAGCCCTTGCCGTGCACGACCTCGTCATGGCTGATGGGCAGTAGGAAGCTCTCGCTGAACGCGTACTGCGTGCTGAACGTGATGTCGTGGTGATGGTGCGAGCGCCACATCGGGTCGACGGCCATGTACTGCAGGCTGTCGTGCATCCACCCCATGTTCCATTTGAGGCCGAAGCCGAGCCCGTTGCCGCCCGTGGGGCGGGTCACGCCGGGGAACGCTGTCGACTCCTCGGCGATCATGACGACGCCCGGGTATCGCTTGTAGGCGGTCGCGTTGACCTCCTGCAGAAAGCTGATCGCCTCCAGATTCTCACGGCCGCCGAACTCGTTGGGCAGCCAGTCCTCGCGCGAGTAGTCGAGGTAGAGCATCGAGGCGACGGCGTCGACCCGCAGGCCGTCGATGTGGAACTCCTCCAGCCAGTAGAGCGCGTTCGCGACAAGGAAGTTGCGCACCTGCGACTGCCCGAAGTCGAACACGAGGGTGCCCCAGTCGGGCTGCTCGCCGCGACGCGGGTCGCCGTGCTCGTACAGCGTCTCGCCGTCGAAGCGGGCGAGCGCCCACTCGTCCTTCGGGAAGTGCCCCGGAACCCAGTCCATGAGCACCCCGATTCCCGCCTGGTGCAGCCTGTCGATCAGATATCTGAGGTCATCCGGATGCCCGAAACGGCTGGTCGGCGCATAGTATCCGGTCACCTGATACCCCCACGAGGGGCCGTACGGATGCTCCGCGAGCGGCATGAACTCGACATGCGTGAAGCCGAGATCGGAGACGTAGTCGATGAGCTGATCGGCGAGATCTCGGTAGCCGAGGCCGGGCCGCCACGAGCCGACATGCAGCTCGTAGATGCTCATGGGGGACTCGTGCGGGTCTCGCCCAGCGCGTGTATTCATCCAGTCGCCGTCGCCCCATTCGTGGCCGCTGGCGCCGATGACGATGGATGCGGTGCGTGGTGGTGTCTCGGTGTGGCGGGCCATGGGGTCGGCGCGTTCGACCCATTCGCCGGCCGCCGTGAGGATTCTGAACTTGTATGCGGTTCCGGCGCCGACACCGGCAACGAACAGCTCCCAGGCGCCGGTGTCGTCGAGGCGGAGCATCTCGTGCTGCTCGCCACCCCAGTAGTTGAAATCGCCGATGACGCGAACGGCCTGCGCGCGGGGTGCCCACACGACGAAGACGGTACCTTGGGTGCCGTCGCGGTCTACTGGCCGCGCCCCGAGCATCCGCCACAGCTCCTCGTGTCTGCCCTCGCCGAACAGGTGCAGATCGATGTCGCCGGTGATGGGCTTCGGCTGCGCGTTCATCGGGTGCCTCCCATGCTGTCGCGGCCGATGCTGCTGTAGTCGACGCTGAGAATGTGCACCGGTTCGGTGAAGGGGTCGAGCCGCACATAATTGTCGGAACCCCAGCGGAACTTCTGCTTGGTGACCAGATCGGTCACGGTGAACGGCGTTCCGGGCTCGATACCGAGACGAGTCGTGTCGAGGTGCACCATTGTCTCGCGCACGGCGTGCGGGTCGAGATTGGCCACCACGATCACGCCGTCGGGCTTTCCGCTGCGCACGTACTGCCCGTCGAGGTGCTTGCTGTAGACGAGAATGGCCTCATCGTCGCTCCAGTGCACTTCGAGGTTGCGCAACTGCCGGAGCGCCGGATGCTCAGCCCTGGCCTTGTTGAGCGTGGCCAGGTAGGGGGCAAGCGACCTGCCCTCGGCTTCCGCCGCAGCCCAGTCGCGCGGTCGGTACTCGTATTTCTCGTTGTCGATGTTCTCTTCTGAGCCCGGGCGGGCCACATCCTCGAACAGTTCGTAACCGGAGTAGACGCCCCAGCTGGGGGCGGCGGTCGCCGCGATCGCCGCGCGCACCTTGTAGGCGGCTGGCCCGCCGAACTGCAGATATTCGGTCAGGATGTCTGGGGTGTTGACGAAGAGATTGGGCCGCAGATAGTCGCTCGTGTCGTGGCTCAGCTCGGCGAGGTACTCCTCCAACTCGAGCTTCGTGTTGCGCCACGTGAAGTATGTGTACGACTGGTGGAAGCCCACCTGTGCGAGCGAGCGCAGCATGGCCGGACGGGTGAAGGCCTCCGCCAAGAAGACGACGCCCGGATGCTTCGCATCGACCTCATGCAGCAGCCACTCCCAGAATCGCAGCGGCTTGGTGTGCGGGTTGTCGACCCGGAAGATGCGCACGCCCAGGCCGATCCAGTGCTCGACGACGCGCAGGACCTCGTCGCGCAGACCCTGCGGGTCGTTGTCGAAGTTGATCGGGTAGATGTCCTGGTATTTCTTGGGCGGGTTCTCCGCGTAGGCGATGGAACCGTCGACGCGGGTGGTGAACCACTCCGGATGCTCGGTGACCCAGGGGTGATCGGGCGAGCACTGCAGGGCCAGATCGAGCGCGATCTCGAGCCCGTTCTTCTTCGCCGCGGCAACAAAGGCGCTGAAGTCGGAGATGGTGCCCAGATCGGGATGGACGGCGTCGTGGCCGCCATCGGGGGAGCCGATCGCCCAGGGGGAGCCGGGGTCGTTCGGGCCGGCATCCAGTGTGTTGTTCGGGCCCTTGCGATAGCTGGTGCCGATGGGATGGATGGGCGGCAGATAGACGACGTCGAAGCCCATGCCGGCGATAGCGGGTAGGCGCCGGGTGGCGGTGCGGAAGGTTCCGCTCTTCCAGCTGCCGTCCTTGCGCTGTTTGGCCCCCTCGGAGCGCGGGAAGAACTCGTACCAGCTGCCGACGGCGGCGCGGGCGCGCTCGACGCGCAGCGTGTTCGGCAGGCTGAGCGTGCTGAGTCGACGGGTGGTTCCGTCGTGGGCCTTCTCGAGCTCGGCGGCCACTCGGGGGTCGCGCGCCGCCGCGAGACGTTTCGCCGGGCTGCTGGAGCGCTTGGCGATGCTGGCTGCCGCATCCATCAGCACGGTATTGCCCGGGTCGGCGGCGGAAGCGGCGGCGAGCAGGGCAGCGCCCTCATCCGCCATGAGCACGGCATCGATCCCGGCAGGAATCTTGATCTCGGCGTTGTGCAACCAGGTCTGCCACGCGTCGACGGAGGCCTGCACACTCCACAGCCAGGTGCCGGGCGCCTCCAACTGCACCTCTGTGTGCCAGCGATCCGTGCCCGGCGCGCCCTGCGACATCCGGTGTCTCTGCTGCGTGCCGTCGGGGTCGGTGAGCAGTAGTTCCACGGCGAGCAGTTCGTGGCCCTCCATGAAGACGGTCGCGCCGAAGGGCACGACCTCGCCGACGAAGGCCTTGGCGGGCCAGAGGTCCTCGGGCTGCCGGGGCGTGAGATCGCGTATCGCGATCCGCCCGGCGCGCGGCTGGTAGGCGCCGGCCTGGCGCGCAGGGGACTGGGATGGTTTCGCGTTCGCTGCTGCCACATTCCGACCGTACCTTCTCCTGCGCAGAAGGATGCCTGCGGCTCGGTTCCCATCAGAAAATTTCGGGGTACAGGTATTGCATTTCGGGGTACGAGTGTGTCAGCATTAGGGGGGACATGCTTTGTACCCCCATCACTGGGGGCAGCGTGACGCTGGTGATTCGCGCGCGGCTGAGTAAGCTCGTATATCGGGGGATGTACCGACTCGTCTCCTTCCATTGGAAGGGCTGCTTCGGCTGTCTCCCGAAACCCCGAACAACCCCGAATCAACCCGAGTACCGCAGCTTTACCCACTTTCGCGTGTGGCCCGAAACCACCGCGGATCATCCCATAAGACAACCCGAATCTGTCTTGTGCAGGCGCCGTCGCCCGCCCCTCACCGGGCGTGCGTTCCGTCCTGCCCTGCCGCGCTCGGGTTCGCTACCCGACATCCTTCGCGATGTCGCGAAAGGAAACACCATGAACAAGCTCGTCAAGGGTTCCATCGCCGGCGCCGCCGGAATCGCCCTCCTCCTCGGTGGCGCGGGAACGCTCGCCTACTGGAACGACTCGCAGACGCTTGCAAGCGCAGGATCGATCTCCTCCGGCCAGCTCGACATCACCGCAGCAACCGGCTCCTGGGACAAGACGATCGCCAAGATCGTCCCCGGAGACAGCCTCACCTACACCGGTAACCTGTCGCTCGCCGTTGCAGGCGACAACCTCAAGTTCTCTGTCAGCGACAACGTCGCGACGCTTGTCTCCGCTGGCAGCATCACGGGCGCCACCGTCACACCCACCGTCGTCGTTCAGAACGCTTCGCAGGTAGTCCAGACGCCCACCGCAGGCGTCTACAAGCTCCCGGCTGGTACCTACACGATCAAGGCCACCGTCGCAGTGGACTTCCCGACCTCCGTGTCGGGCCTCACCGGTCAGAACCAGACGCTCAACCTCTCCACGGCAGCAGTCACGGTCCAGCAGGTCCAGTAGTAACCCTCTCGGCGGGTGTGAGGCCCGATTCTCACACCCGCCGAGCCCTCCATGTTTCACAGATTCCCGATTCTTCTTGCCCCAGGAGGTGACGCCATGTCCGCAAACACCACACGCGTGACGCGGCGACCAGCTGCCTGGGCGCTCCACGCCTGCGCTGCGGCCCTTGCCGGTGTCGTCCTTCTGACGGTGTCGACGTTCGGCGGAAGCTACGCCAGCTGGTCTGCCGCCGCCCCGGCCGCTGCAGGCATCATCACCTCCGGCTCTCTGACACTGAAGGTGAATTCGCAAACGAGCGTCGCCCTGCCCGCCGCAGGTTTTCAGGGGATGCTCCCGGGAGATCGCAGGACGCAGAACGTCACCCTGTCCACGACGGGTAACGTCGCCAGCACTCTCACCGTGACCGGCACGGTCGGCGGCAACGGTCACCAGGTCAGGGTGGCATCCGGTGCATGCACGACAACGGCCATTTCCGGTTCCGCTCTCGGCGCGACACCCGTGAACCTCGGCACGCTGGCGCCCACGGACACCACGACAGTCTGCGTTGAGGTCATGCTTCCGGCATCCGCCCCCGCCGCGGCCCAGGGGCGAACCACCGACTTCACGCTGACCTTTGTCGCGACCCAGAAGGCTGGCTGACATGGGTCGCGCTTCTGTGTTTCGCCGGCTCGCGGACTTCATCTCAACCCCCGGTCGCATCGTCATCGTCGCCGGGGTAGCTGCGCTCGTGACACTTCTTGCGGTCACAGGAGCCGGGGTGGGCCAGACGCTCGCGCTCTGGAATTCCCAAGCCGTCGCAACCTCGAGCGCATCCTCGGCAACACTGGTGCTCACGACCGAGAACTTCACGAGCTCGGCCTTCACCTTCCGCAACGACTCTCTTTCGAAGCGAAGTTCGGTCACCGTCAGCAACACCACCGCCACCAGCAGCACTACCGCCGCCGACCTCACCATCGGACTCGACTCCGCCAGTGGAAGCGCCGCAATCGCCGCAGCCGTCACCGTAACAATGTGGCGGGTTGCACTTACCGCCGACTGCGCGACGGGTGCCCCCACAGGCACCATCCGAACGGGCAGCTGGGCATCATTCCCCGGCTTCACTGAAACAGCACTTCTACCGGCCGGCGCCAAGGTCAAGTACTGCATCGACAGCACGGTCGCAGAGCGCAGCACGCTGGCAACCGCATCCGGGTCGCAGACAATCGCCCCCCGCATCACCGCGTCAATCGCGGTGGGCAGCTTCGCCGTCACCACCACAGCAAGCACAACACAGCAGACGAGCTACATCTACCCGGCCACAAGCCAGCCGTCCTCACACACCTGGTTCCAAATCAGGAACGCAGCGACGACGCAGTGCGTTGACGTCAACGGCGGCAACAACGGCGCCGGCACCAACCTCATCGACTTCGCGTGCAAGACAGGAACCGACACCGGAACCTACAACCAGGACTGGTCCTTCAGCACCGCATCGAACGACCCCCGTTACGTGACCATCGCCGCCCGCTACAACGACGCGCTCATCATCGGGCCGCGGAGCACCGGCCTCGTCGAGCTGCAGGAGCGCACCGCGAACGCGGAGGCGCAGCAGTGGCAGCTTCAGCTTCGTTCGAATGCAGGCGGCACCAACACCTACCAGATCGTCAATCGCGCGAGCGGGCTCTGCCTCCAGGCGCCTGCCACGGGCATCGACCTTGAACTCCGCTCCTGCGACGGGACAACGCGGCAGGGATACACCCTCACCGTCCGCCTCGTGGAAACACCGGTCATCTCCACCCTGAACTGCGTGAACACCACGGGTGTGACGCCGCAGTCGGTGACGCTCAGCTGGAGCCAGCCCGCATTCGGCGACTATGTGATCCAGGCGCAGAAATCCGGAGGCACGTGGGGCACGATCGGTACGGCAACCGAGGGATCCACCTCGTACACAATGCCGGCAGCCGACAGCGGATGGAGCAACGGCAACCGGGCCATCCGAGTCGTCTACGGAACATCCACTCTGATCACGTCGCAGATCTGGAAGGGCACGACCGGCAGCGAGCACCGTCTTCGCTGCAGCCAGCCCACCGCCACTGTGGCCGGCATCGCCTGCGTGAACACGCCCACGGGCCTCAGCTTCAGCTGGTCCGAGCCGGCGATCGGAAACTACGTCTTCCAGGCACGCAATGGCAACGGTACCTGGCGTGATCTGGGGACGGCCAGCGCGGACGCCACGACATTCTCGCCCAGCGACAACACGCAGTTGTCCGCCGGAGTGCTCAACATGAGGATCACCTACAATTCGACGGCACTCAGTTCAGCCATCACCTCGCTCTGGAAGGGTCAGCTCACGCAGAACGGTGCCAATGTGCTCCAGTGCGCCGCGCCCACCGCGAGCTTCACCTCGCTGAGCTGCGTCGACTCCGGATGGAACGGTGTCACCATCGGCTGGGGTCACCCCGCTCTCGGCACCTACAACGTCGACCTGTTCACCGTGGACCGCACCTGGACGTCCGCAGGCACGGCGAACCGCTGGGCGACATCCGTCACCGTCACACCGGCCAACAACTGGGCGGACGGAACCAGAATCCTGCGCGTGAGCTACGGCACAGAGTCAGCCACGATCGAGGTCGCGAAGAGCGGCAGGGCCAACACCAACGACGCCCACGTGCTCCGCTGCATCACCGCAGGGCGATCCGGCGTTTCGCAGCCGAGCACCCCAGAGGATTCAGGATCGTCTTCTGTCGTGCCGCCCGTGACCACAACTCCGACGAAGACGGCAGCGCTCAGCGGTAGCGACGGATACTTCCTCGGCCTGTTGTGGGACGCTCAGGTCGTTGGCGCCAAGACTGACTACACAGTTCTGCTCGACGGTCAGCCGTTCAGCATTACTGCCGTGAACGAGTACGCCAAGGATCGTCTCCAGCTCTACCCTGAGCAGTTCGTCGGAGTGTCTGTCGGCAACAAGGTCCTGGAGATCTTCGACGGAACGACCCTCGTCATCTCGCAGCCCCTCCGGATCACTGACGATGTCAATGCCCCCAGCGTGAATCGCAAGGTGTTTGCACGATGAATCTTCTGTCCAAGCTGTGCGGAGTGGCCATCATCGGGGCTGCGCTCGTACTCGCACCCGTCACCTCCGCGAACGCCTCACCCGGCGGCGTCGAGGTGAGCGGTGATGGCACCAGCTACGGCTCCAGCTACCCGGGCGCACTGTTCGACGACATCGACACGATGGTGCCCGGTGACGCCCAGGCCGCCACCTTCTATGTGCGCAACTCGAGCATCGAGCCCGGCTTCCTACGCATCACCATGCGCGACGTCGTCGCCTCGGATGCGGATCTTGCGGATGCCCTCTCCGTCGCCCTGTTCACCAGTGAAGAACAGGGGCGCCCGGCGAGTCTGTCCGAAGCGACCCCGTGCCGGGTGCTCATCCAAGGTCAGCGCGTGGAACCGGGCGAGGTCGTGCCCGTGCAGTCATCCCTCGTTCTCGGCCAGCTCGACGGGCAGAAGGGGCAGGCGGCCACCGCATCCCTCGCCATCCAGGTTTCCCTCAGCGGTGTGCCCATGATGTCGCTGCCGCTCACCCAGTGCAGCTCAGGCACCACAATCCCCGTGACGCCCGGCACTCCGCCGACGACACCCACCGGAACCCCGGCGGCGATACTCGCGCCCGGCGCCGGATTCTCCGACGCGCTCGGACCGCAGGTGCCCACCATCGACGGCAGCGACATCGAGCTGCCCGTGCTCAACCTGCCAGGGCTGCTCGGCATCGACCCCAACACCTGGCACCTGTTCGAGGAATACCTGATCCTCATCCCGATCGGCGCATCCGTGCTGGGCGCGCTTGTCTTCGCCGCCATCGGCCGACGCCGACGCCGCACCGAGACACCAACAGAGGAAGCAGCATGAGCGAGAGGCGCACCGCCCGAGACCAGGCGGAGAAGAAGCCCCGCGGGCTCATCTACTACATCGGCGTCGGCCTGAGCGCAGGCCTGCTCGCCTTCGTTCTGCTCATCGGCGTGCTTGTCATCGTCGTGCCAGCCGCCACAGGCTCGACCCCCATGACCGTGCTCACCGGATCGATGGAGCCCACCTACCCGCCGGGCACGCTCATCATCGTCAAGCCGCTCGACGCGCAGGAAGTCCGCATCGGCGACCCCATCACGTACCAGATCGAATCCGGCAAGGCCGCCGTCGTCACCCACCGAGTGATCTCCATCTCACACTCGACCAACGGTGAGCTCGCCTTCACCACGAAGGGCGACGCCAACGGTGCCGCGGATGCCCTGCCCGTGCAGCCCGTGCAACTCAAGGGCAAGGTCTGGTACAGCGTGCCGTGGATCGGCTACGCCAACAATTTCGTCAACGGCGAAGCCCGCAGCTGGCTCGTGCCCGCAATCGCGGTCGGACTGTTCCTGTACGCGGGATACATGCTCGCCAGCGGCATCGCCACATCGATGCGGAAGCGGCGTGCCGAGACCACGCCCCAGGAGCAGCCCCAGGAGCAGGAGGAATCATGAACAAGTTCACGAAGGCATCCATCGCCAGCGGCGCAGCAATCGCGCTGCTGCTCGGAGGAGCAGGCACGCTCGCGTACTGGAACGACAGCGCGACCGTCAACGCCGGAATCGTGACCGCCGGTGAGCTCAGCCTCGAGAGCACAGGCAGCGCCGTGTGGAAGGTCAACAACCAGACCATCACCGACCCCGCAACCTTCCGCATCGTTCCGGGCGACACCCTGGTGTTGGAGCAGCCGCTTCATGTGATCGCCAAGGGTGACAACCTGAAGGCAGATCTCCACATCGACTACAACTCGCTGGTGGATGTCCCGCGAAACGCGCAGGGGAACACGCTCGGGATGGACATCCTCAACGCCGGGAACCCGAGTTTCGCGTTCGCGGCCGGCGGACTGTCGGCGGCGCAGTACACGGTGACCTCCGACCAGGCCTACGGCATCCCCACCCAGACCCTGTCCATCACCCCCGGGGCGGGAGGAGTCGATGGGGTGGTCACCGCCATCGTGACCTTCACCTTCCCGTCAGGCTCCGGCAACGGCACGATGGACGCCCAACTCGACCTGAGCAAGATCGGACTGATCTTCCAGCAGACGGCCTAGCCGAACGACCGGTATCGCGTCAGCGCGCGATGTCGGCGATCGTCGCCGATGTGACCAGCACCAGGTCGGCCGGTGTCAGCTCGATATCGAACCCGCGGCGCCCGCCGCTGACGAACACCGTGTCGAAAAGTTCAGCCGTCTCGTCAAGGAACGTCGGATGCGACGTCTTCTGCCCGATCGGGCTGATACCGCCCACGACATAACCGGTCTTCCGTTCGGCGACGGCAGGGTCAGCCATAACGGCTTTCTTGCCGCCGGCGGCCGTGGCCAGCGCCTTCAGATCCAGCTTTCCCGTGACCGGCACGATACCGACAACGAGGCGTCCGTCGACATCCGCCAGCAGGGTCTTGAACACACGGTCCGGCTCGACACCCAGCGCATCCGCCGCCTCCAGACCGAAACTCGTCACCGAAGTGTCGTGCTCGTAGGTGTGCGGGGTGAACGGAACTCCGGCAGCCGTCAGAGCAACCGTCGCGGGGGTTCCGTATGCCATCAGTGCGCCTGGAACAGTTGCATCGACGTCGGGGCGACCCTGACGGTGGCGCCCGGCGGATGCTCGTCGGCCTTGATCTCGTCGCGAGCGCTGTCCCACAGCAGTGTGTACGAGACGACGCCGTCGTGGTGGGGGAGCGTGAAGACCTCGTCCTCCTCCCGGCCCTGCACGATCAGCAGGATGCGGTTGAAATCCTCCACCTCGGGGGTCGACGCCGCAATGTACTGCAGCGCCCGCTGAGCTGGTGAATCCCAGTCCTCGATTGACATGCTCTCGCCGTCGGAGTTGTACCAGAACATCTCACTCGACGACGGAACAGCCTCGCCCTCCCGGCCGAAGCGCACCGGTCGTAGTGCCGAATGTGCCTGCCGCAGCCGCAGCAGTTTCTTCGCGATCCCGAACAGGTCGTGCTGCCATTCCTCGTGCTCCCACGGCATCCAGCTGAGCTCGTCGTCGTGGCAGTACGCGTTGTTGTTGCCGCGCTGGCTGCGGCCGAACTCGTCGCCCGCCGTGATCATGGGGATGCCCGCCGACAGCAGAAGGGTGCCCAGCATGTTGCGCATGGCCTTGCGCCGCGCGGTCGTGATCGCCGCGTCGTCGGTGGGGCCCTCGAAGCCGTGATTGTAGGAGTGGTTGTTGTCGGTGCCGTCGCGCCCCTGCTCGCCGTTGCCGAGGTTGTGCTTGCGGTTGTAGGCGGCCAGGTCGGCCATGGTGAAGCCGTCGTGTGCGGTGATGAAGTTGACGCTCGCGAGCGGCCCGCGTTCCTCGCTGAAGACATGCGCCGAGCCGGCGAAGCGGCGGGTCATGCTGCCGATTCCCTCCTCGGCGAGGCCGTGCGCGCGCTCCGTTGCGATGTCTGTGAGCCAGAAGTCGCGCATCCGGTCGCGGTAGCCGTCGTTCCATTCGAGCCAGCCCTGCGGGAAGCGGCCCGTCTGCCAGCCGCCGGAACCGACATCCCACGGCTCGGCGATCATCTTGAGGCCCTGCAGCTCAGGGTCTTCGACGATGGCCTTCAGCAGCGGATGCTCCGGGTCGAATTCGTGGGAGGCGTCACGCCCCAGCGTGGCCGCCAGATCGAAGCGGAAGCCGTCGACCTGCACCTCGTTCGCCCAGTAGCGCAGCGAATCGAGCACCATTCGCTGCACCGCCGGGTTCGACGTGTTCAGCGAGTTGCCGCATCCGGTGACGTCGATGTAGTTGCCGTCGGCGTCCTGCCGGTAGTAGCCGGCGTCGTCGATGCCCCGCAGGGAGGTGGTGGGCCCGCCCGGCCCCTCCTCGGAGGTGTGGTTGTAGACGACGTCGAGGATGACCTCCAGGCCGGCCTCGTGCAGAAGCTTGACCATGCCCTTGAACTCGCGCAGCACGGCGGCGGTGCCGCCCGACTGGGCAGCGGCGGAGGCGTACTCGGTGTGCGGGGTGAAGAAGTTGAGGGTGTTGTAGCCCCAGTAGTTGGTGAAGCCGAGACGTGTGAGGCGCTCCTCGCTCACCGACTGGTGGATGGGCAGCAGCTGGATCGTCGTCACGCCGAGATCCTTCAGCTGCGCGATCGCCGTGTCGTGGGCCAGGCCGGCGTAGGTGCCGCGGAACTCCTCCGGCACGGCAGGGTTCAGCTTCGAGATGCCCTTCGCGTGCGCCTCGTAGATGACGGTGCGGTCGAGGGGCACGCGAGGTTTCTCGACGCCGCCCCAGTCGAAGGAGTCGTCCTGCACGTAGCCGCGCCACTGCCCGCTGGGGCTGCGCACCAGACCTCGCGCGTACGGGTCGATGAGCGGCCGCGCCGAATCGAAGCGAGCCCCGTCGCCGCCGGCCCTGATCGAATAGCGCGCGCCGTGCCGCAGCTCGGGGTGGATCGCGCTCCACACGTCGTGCTCATCGCGCACCATCGGCGCGGTCGCGACGAGCCGGTCGGTGTCATCGGGGTCGAAGATGCCGAGCTCCATGGAGGTCGCGCTCGACGACCAGACGCGCAGCTCGCCGCCCGACGCGCCGACGCGCACGCCGAGATCACGGAACGGATCATCGGGGAGGGCGGAAGACATCGTCCTAGAGTAATTGACGACGGTTGACAGTCGGGGCCACCCGCCCGCCCCAACACGGGTCACGACAGCCCGATTCGAACAGACACACGAGGAGCGCCCATGCCGGTCTACCTGGACCACGCGGCGACGACGCCCCTTCTGCCTGAGGCCCGCGCGGCCTACATCGCGGCCCTCGACCTCGTCGGCAACCCCTCCTCCATCCACAGCCAGGGGCAGGGGGCGAAGCGGATGCTCGAGGAGGCCCGCGAGCACGTCGCCACCTCGCTCGGCTGCGACCCCATCGAGGTGGTCTTCACCTCCGGCGGGACCGAGGCCGTCAACCTGGCCGTCAAGGGATTCTTCTGGGCGGCAGGGGAGCAGCGCCGCCGCATCCTCGTGCCCCGCGGTGAGCACCACGCCACGGTCGACGCCGTCGAATGGTTGGAACGTCACGAGGGGGCCATCGTCGAATGGCTGCCGATCGACAGCCTCGGGCGTATCGAGGTGTCTGCCGTCGCGGACGCCCTCGACCGCTTCGACGACGTCGCCCTGCTCACCTTCCTGTGGGCGAACAACGAGGTGGGCACCATCCAGCCGGTCGAGGAGCTGACGGCGCTCGCCGCCGCGCACGGCGTGCCGGTGCACATCGACGCCGTCTCCGCGTACGGGCATCTGCCGGTGTCGCTGCGGCAGAGCGGGGCGGATGCTCTGAGCGTCTCCGCCCACAAGATCGGCGGGCCGCTCGGAATCGGGGCGCTCGCGCTGTCTCGCACGGCATCCGTCGTTCCTCTCATCCATGGTGGTGGGCAGCAGCGGCAGGTGCGGTCGGGAACCCAGGATGCGCCCGCAGCGGTCGGCTTCGGGGCGGCGGCTCGGCATCCGCACCGCTCGCTTCAGGGGCTGCGCGACCGGCTCATCGCCGGCGTCCGCAGCGCTGTTCCCGAGGCGGTTCTGCGCGGCGACCCCGTGGACAGGGTCGACAACAACGCCCACTTCACGTTCCCCGGCTGTGAGGGTGACTCGCTGCTGTTCCTGCTGGATGCGGCGGGCGTGTCCGTCAGCACGGGGTCCGCCTGCCAGGCGGGAATCCCCGAGGCGTCGCACGTTCTGCTGGGCATGGGGCTCAGCGACGCGGATGCGCGGGGCGCGCTGCGCTTCACGCTCGGCCACGATTCGACAGAGGCGGATGTAGACGCGCTCCTCGCCGCGCTGCCCACCGCCGTTGAGAGGGCGCGTCGCGCCGGCTACAACGATCGCGCCGTCTGACGTACGCGCTTGACACTCCACGTCTTTCACCTGTAAGTTTCTTCTAACAGGTGCAAGCAAAGGAGGCGATATGAACGGCGAGACGATCTCGGCAGACGAGCTCAGCATCCGTCTCACCGCCATTGCAAGCGCCCAGCGCATGCGCATCATCGCCCTGCTCTCCGGAGAGAAGCTGCACGTCAGCGAACTCGCCAGAAGGGTCGGCATGTCGCGAGCACTCCTCTACATGCACCTCACCAAGCTCGAGGAGGCCGGCTTCGTGGCCGGCCATCTCGAACTCAGTGACGACGGCAAGGCCCTCAAATATTTCGAGGTCGTTCCGTTCACCCTCACCATCGACCCCGCTGCGCTTGTCGCCGCGGTCGCCGCAACGCCGGCCACCACTGAAAGCGAGAACCCATAATGCTGCACGCCGCCGAAGAGACCCTCCCGTTCTTCTACTACATCCCCTGGTTCGCGTGGATCGCGATCATCGGAGCCATCGTCTGGGGCATCGTCGCGATCATCGGCGCGCTGGGCGGTCGCAACAAGGGCGTCGAAGAGGCACTCAAGCAGAACACGGCCATCAACGAGAAGCTCATCGAGCGCCTCGACGGTATCGATGGTCGTCTCGGCGCTGTCGAGAAGACGCTCAACGACATCCCGTAGCCGGCCCTCGGCGGCCTCCCGGAACAGGGCGCGTACACTGTTCCGGTGAAGGTTTTGGCGGCGATGAGTGGCGGGGTTGACTCCGCGGTCGCTGCCGCGCGCGCGGTCGATGCGGGCCACGAGGTTGTGGGCGTGCATCTCGCACTCAGTCGGATGCCCGGCACGCTGCGCACCGGCAGCCGCGGATGCTGCACCATTGAGGACTCGATGGACGCCCAGCGTGCGGCGAACATCATCGGCATCCCGTACTACGTGTGGGATTTCTCTGAGCGTTTCAAGCTCGACGTGGTCGACGACTTCATCGCCGAGTACAGCGCGGGCCGCACCCCGAACCCGTGCATGCGCTGCAACGAGAAGATCAAGTTCGCGGCGCTGCTGGAGAAGGCGATCGATCTGGGCTTCGACGCCGTCGTCACCGGGCACTACGCCTCGATGGTGACGGATGCGGAGGGCAACCGGGAGCTGCATCGTGCGGCCGCGTGGGCCAAGGACCAGTCCTATGTTCTGGGTGTGCTCACCGCCGAGCAGTTGGCGCACTGCATGTTCCCGCTGGGGGCGACGCCGTCGAAGGCGGAGGTTCGCGCGGAGGCCGCCGAGCGCGGCTTCAGCGTGGCGAGCAAGCCCGACAGTCATGACATCTGCTTCATTCCGGATGGCGACACCCGCGGTTGGCTGGCCGAGCGCGTCGGCGCCGAGCAGGGCATCATCCTGGATCGCTCCGGCGAGGTCGTCGGTAGGCATGAGGGTGCCGCGGCGTTCACGATCGGGCAGCGCAAGGGGCTCAACCTGGGCGTTCCGAGCCCGGATGGGCGACCCCGTTTCGTGCTCGAGGTGCGGCCGAAGGACAACACGGTCGTCGTCGGCCCGCGTGAGGCGCTCGATCTGGCTGAGGTCGCGGGGGCGCGGTTCACCTGGGCTGGGCTGCCTCCGGCGGACCCGTTCGAGCCATTCGCCTGCCATGTGCAGGTTCGGGCCCACAGCGATCCGGTTCCGGCGCAGGCGTGGGTTGCCGACGGCGAGCTCGTGATCCGACCCGATGTGCCGCTGAACGGGGTGTCGACCGGGCAGACCGCCGTCATCTACGTGGGCACGCGGGTGCTCGGCCAGTGCACGATCGACCGCACCGTGAGCGCGGTGCCCGTCTCCGCATCCTGAGGCGCCGTCCGGGTCTTCGCATCCGGGGTCGCTTGTCGGTGGCGACGTTTAGGCTTGTGCCGTGGCAGAGACCGTTACCCCTCCCGAGTTGGAGGCCGCCAAGGCTGAGGCAGATGCGCTGACGACGCGCATCCTCGAACTGCGCGACGCGTACTACGAGCGTGACGAGGTGCTCGTCTCCGATGAGGAGTACGACGGGCTCATGCACCGGCTCGAGGAGCTCGAGCATCTGTTCCCTGAGCTGCAGGGTCAGGACAGCCCGACGCAGACGGTCGGCGGTCGGGCCCAAGCCCTGTTCGACCCGGTCGAGCATGCCGAGCGGATGCTCAGCCTCGACAACGTGTTCAGCCTTGAGGAGTTCGAGGCGTGGGCTGTGAAGGTCGAGCGCGATGCCGGCCGCCGCATCGACTACCTGTGCGAGCTCAAGATCGACGGCCTCGCGATCAACCTGCGCTACGAGAATGGTGTGCTCACGAGCGCGGCGACCCGTGGTGACGGGCGCGTGGGCGAGGACGTGACCGAGAACATCCGCTTCGTCTCTTCGATTCCGCAGCGGCTCGCGGGCGAGGGGCATCCGCCGATCGTCGAGGTGCGGGGCGAGGTGTTCATCCCTGTCGAGGAGTTCCGCAAGCTGAACGCGGCGCAGACGGAGCAGGGCGAGCGGGTGTTCGCCAACCCGCGCAATGCCGCGTCGGGCTCGCTGCGGCAGAAGGCCGAGGGCAAGAACGCTGAGAAGCTCGCGCAGATGCACCGGCGCCTGGCGACACTGCGGATGCTCGTGCACGGCATCGGGGCGTGGCCGAATCCGCCCGTGCAGAACCAGTCAGAGGTGTACGAGCTGCTCGCAGGCTGGGGGCTGCCCACGAGCACGTACTACAGGGTCGTGCCGTCGGCGGCGAAGGTCTCCGAATTCATCGAGTACTACGGCGAGAACAGGGCGAGCGTCGAGCACGAGATCGACGGCATCGTCGTCAAGGTCGACGAGTTGGCGCTGCACGACGAGCTCGGTGCGACGAGCCGCGCTCCACGCTGGGCGATCGCCTACAAATACCCGCCGGAGCAGGTCAACACGAAGCTGCTCGACATCGTCGTGAGTGTTGGCCGCACGGGCCGCGCGACCCCGTTCGCCGTCATGGAGAAGGTGCGCGTCGCCGGCAGCGAGGTGCGCCAGGCGACCCTGCACAACCAGGATGTGGTCAAGGCGAAGGGCGTGCTCATCGGCGACACGGTCGTGCTGCGCAAGGCCGGCGACGTCATCCCCGAGGTGCTCGGCCCCGTGGTCGAACTGCGCGACGGCAGTGAGCGCGAGTTCGTGATGCCGACGGAGTGCCCCGAGTGTGGCACGCCGTTGCGGCCCATGAAGGAGGGCGACATCGACCTGCGCTGCCCGAACGCGCGCAGCTGCCCCGCCCAGGTGCGCGGCCGCGTCGAGCACATCGGCAGCAGGGGAGGCCTCGACATCGAGGTGCTCGGTGAGGTGGCCGCGGCCGCTCTGACGCAGCCCCTCGTGCCCGAGATCCCGCCGCTCGTCACGGAGGCTGCGCTCTTCGACCTCACCGTCGCCGACCTCATGCCCATCGAGGTGATCGTGCGCGACAACGAGACCGGTCTGCCGAAGGAGGGCGACGACGGTGCGGAGAAGGTGCGCACACCGTTCCGCCGCAACCCCTCCGCGGCTGAGAAGAAGCACGGTCTCACCGAGGTGCAGCCGTCGTCGAGTGCCACAAAGCTGATCGACGAGATCGAGAAGGCGAAGACGAAGCCGCTGTGGCGCATCCTGGTGAGCCTCAACATCCGCCATGTCGGCCCGGTCGCGGCCCGCGCTCTCGCCGACTATTTCGGTTCGCTCGACGAGATCAGAAAGGCGAGCCGTGATGAGCTGGCCGAGGTCGACGGGGTGGGCGGCATCATCGCCGACGCGCTCATCGACTGGTTCACGGTCGACTGGCACCTCGACATCGTGCAGCAGTGGGCGGATGCCGGTGTGCAGTTCACGACGCCCGGTCATCCCGGTCCCGGCGCGGCGGCCGCGGCGGGCGGCGTGCTCGCCGGGCTGACCGTTGTGGCGACGGGTTCGCTCGACGGCTTCACCCGCGACGGCGCTCAGGAGGCGATCATCCAGGCGGGCGGCAAGGCGGCGTCGAGCGTGTCGAAGAAGACCGACTTCGTGGCGGCCGGGCCGGGCGCGGGGTCGAAGCTGGCGAAGGCGGAGGAGCTCGGAATTCGGGTGCTCGATGCCGCACAGTTCGCCATCCTCGTGACGAAGGGCCCGGGCGGCCTCGACGGCTAGCGGTGAGCTCGCCCACAACTTCATTCGGGGTTCGGAAACTGGCTGGTGGCAGGCCATTTGGTGGCCCTAGACTCTAGGCACTTACCTGTTTTTCCAGCCCGTGCTTGGGGTGCGTCGCGATATGATGCCTCGCTTCATTGCGATCGTCGCAACCCTGGTGGTCCTTGTCGGTGTCACCGGGGTGTTCGTCGAGCACATCAGCACCTCGGCCTCCACTGCCGAACGCGAGGGAACGCAGAACTCGGCCTCCTCAGGGTTCGGGGGTTCCCGCTACAACGCGGTGGTGCAGGGCCTGCCCACACTCTCCGCCCCGGTCGACTTCGATCGGCTCGCCGACAGCTCCGGCGTCGAACTCCTGCGGCAGTTGGGCGAACTCGACCAGGTGTCGATCGGGCGATTCGCCGACGCGCATCCCGAGAAGCTGTCGGCCCTCGTCGCGCTGCCTCCTCTCGCCCATGATGTGGCCGGGTGGTGGTCTGAGATCGGCGCCGAGCCTCGCAGGGCCCTCGTTCTGGCGGTTCCCGGTGTGATCGGCAATCTGCAGGGCGTGCCGTACGAGGTGAGGGATGCCGCGAACCGCAGCTATCTGAAGAGTTCCATCGTCATGCTTGAGCGGGCGGTCGCCGAGGGCGCGGGCAGGGCGGCCGATGTCGCGCTGCAGGCACAGCTGCGCATGCTGAGGCAGATCGAGCTCGCGCTCGGCGACAGGGGCACGGTTCCCGCACGCTCGCTCATCGCGGTCGACATTGAGTGGCCGGGTAGGGCGGCGGTGGCGCTCGGCGACCTGTCGACCGCCGATTTTGTCAGCTATCTGGTGCCGGGCATGTTCTTCACCGTCGACGGGCAGATCGTCGACTGGACCACCACGGCCCAGGCACTCCACTCCGAGGAGTTGACGCTTCTCGGCAGCATCCGGCAGCCGGATGGTTCGGCCTCGGTCACGCATAGTTCCATTGCGACGGTCGCGTGGATGGGCTACGAGACCCCAACGGTGTTCACCGTTGGGGAGCTGGCGCTTGCGAATGAGGGCGCGGATCGCATCGCGCAGGCGATCGGCGGTCTGAGGGCGGTGCGCGCAGGAGACCAGCCGTTCGTGACGCTGATCACTCACTCCTACGGCTCGACGGCCGCATCCATCGCCCTCTCCGACGGGGTGACGGCGGTCGATGCTCTGGCGATCGTCGGCTCGCCGGGTGTCGTCGTCGCCTCGGCCTCCGACCTGGCCGTGCGGGCCGGCAATGTCTTCGTCGGCGAGGCCAGCTGGGATCCGGTCGTTCTGGGAACCTTCTATGGCCACGACCCGGCGGGGGAGGCCTTCGGCGCCCGCCCGATCGGTGTCACCGGTGGCACCGACGATCTCACGGGCATCGCACTCGCCGCGTCGACGGGGCACAACGGCTATTTCGTGCCGGGCAGCGAGTGCCTGCGCAATCTTGCGCTGATCAGTCTGGGCTCCGGCGATCTCGTCATGGGCGATGCGGGTGCGGCTGTGCTCGCCTCAGGGCAGTCGAATACACAAACGTTCGCACAGCCTCAGACGATCGTGCGGTCGCCACGAATCGTGTCACTGCTTCGCGGCTAGAATTGCTGCATCCCCGCCAGACCCCTTCGGAGCCGCATGTCTTCACACCAGGTCGAACAGACCACCCAGATAACGACCGAGCAGGTCGCCCATCTCGCAAACCTTGCCCGCATCTCGTTGACGCCGGCTGAGATCGACAAGCTCACGGGCGAGTTGGCCACGATCGTCGAGTCGATCGCCAAGGTCTCTGAGATCGCGACGCCGGATGTTCCGGCCACGTCGCATCCGATCGCCCTGTCGAATGTCTTCCGCGCCGATGTGGTGGGCGAGACGCTCACCACGGAGCAGGCATTGGCTGGCGCGCCTGAGCACGACGGCAGCCGCTTCCAGGTGTCGGCGATCCTGGGGGAGGAGCAGTGAGCGACCTGACCCGGCTTTCGGCCGCACAGCTCAGCGAGAAGCTCGGCTCCGGTGAGGTGTCGAGCGTCGAGGCGACGCGGGCGCACCTCGACCGCATCGCCGCCGTCGACGGTGACATCCACGCCTTCCTGCACGTCTCGGATGCTGCGCTGCAGACGGCCGCGGCGATCGATGCCCGTCGGGCCGCGGGTGAGAAGCTCTCGCCGCTGGCCGGCGTTCCCATCGCCATCAAGGATGTGCTCTGCACGCAGGACATGCCGTCGACCGCAGGTTCGAAGATCCTCGAGGGTTGGGTGCCGCCGTACGACGCGACCGTCGTGCGCCGCCTGCGCGAGGCCGACCTCGTGCCGCTCGGCAAGACCAACATGGACGAGTTCGCGATGGGCTCATCCACTGAGCACTCCGCCTACGGCCCCACCCGCAATCCGTGGGATCTCGAGCGCATCCCCGGCGGTTCGGGCGGTGGCTCCTCGGCCGCCGTCGCGGCCTTCGAGGCGCCGCTCGCGCTCGGCAGCGACACGGGTGGTTCCATCCGTCAGCCGGGCGCCGTCACCGGCACCGTCGGCATGAAGCCCACCTACGGCGGCGTCTCCCGCTATGGTGCGATCGCGCTGGCCTCCTCGCTCGACCAGGTGGGCCCCGTCTCGCGTACCGTGCTCGACGCTGCGCTGCTGCACGATGTGATCGGCGGGCATGACCCGCGCGACTCCACCTCCCTGAAGGATGTCTGGCCCAGCTTCGCCGCTGCGGCTCGCACCGGCGCCGCATCCGGCTCCCTGAGGGGTGTGCGGGTCGGCGTCGTGAAGGAGCTCGACGGTGAGGGCTTCCAGCCGGGCGTGCACACGCGCTTCAGGGAGGCGCTCGACACGATGGCCGCCGCGGGCGCCGAGATCGTCGAGGTGTCGACCCCCAGCTTCGAGTATGCGGTCGCCGCCTACTACCTGATCCTCCCGGCTGAGGCGTCCAGCAACCTGGCCAAGTTCGACTCGGTGCGCTTCGGGCTGCGGGTCAACCCGCCCGGTGGCGGAACGGTCGAGGACGTCATGGGGGCGACGCGCGAGGCCGGCTTCGGCCCCGAGGTGAAGCGCCGCATCATCCTGGGCACCTACGCGCTCAGCGCCGGCTACTACGACGCCTACTACGGCAGCGCGCAGAAGGTGCGCACGCTCATCCAGCGCGACTTCGCGGCCGCATTCGAAAAGGCTGACGTTCTCGTGTCGCCGTCTGCCCCGACGACGGCGTTCCGTTTCGGCGAGAAGCTCGAAGACCCCATGGCCATGTACCTCAACGACGTGACGACGATCCCGGCGAACCTTGCCGGCATCCCGGGCATGAGCATCCCCATGGGTCTCGCCGCCGAGGATGGCCTGCCGACGGGCATCCAGTTGATGGCGCCCGCCCGCGCGGACGCCCGCCTGTACGAGGTCGGTGCGACGCTCGAGGCGCTGCTGGAGCAGGGCTGGGGGCACACGCTCATCAGCCGTGCCCCCGATCTGACGCAGGGTGAAGAGTTCGCAGCACAGGAAGGCGCCGTCTGATGGCCAAGGCAGAACTGATGGACTTCGACAAGGCGCTCGAGATGTTCGAGCCGGTTCTCGGCTTCGAGGTGCATGTCGAGCTGAACACGCGCACGAAGATGTTCTCGGATGCTCCCAACCCGGCGAACTCCGAGAACCCGGCCAGTGAACCGAACACCATGATCACGCCCGTGTGCCTGGGCCTGCCCGGCTCGCTGCCGGTCGTGAACGAGCAGGCGGTGCGCCACTCGATCAGCCTGGGCCTCGCGCTCGGCTGCCAGATCGCGCCGTCGTCACGCTTCGCGCGCAAGAACTACTTCTACCCCGACCTGGCCAAGAACTATCAGATCAGCCAGTTCGACGAGCCGATCGCCTTCGACGGCTCCGTCGAGGTCGAGCTGCCGGGCGGCCGGATGTTCGAGATCCCCATCGAGCGGGCGCACATGGAGGAGGACGCCGGAAAGCTGACCCATGTGGGCGGCGCGACCGGTCGCATCCAGGGTGCCGAGTATTCGCTTGTCGACTACAACCGTGCCGGTGTGCCCCTCGTGGAGATCGTCACGAACATCATCTACGGGGCGGAGCATGACGCGCCCGAGCTGGCGAAGGCGTACGTGTCGACGATCCGCGACATCGTGATCGGCCTCGGCATCTCTGAGGCGCGCATGGAGCGCGGCAACCTGCGCTGCGACGCGAACATCTCGTTGCGCCCGCGCACGGCGCCGGGGGAGGACCCGGCACCGCTCGGCACCCGCACGGAGACGAAGAACGTCAACAGCCTGCGCAGTGTTGAGCGTGCGATCCGTTACGAGATCCAGCGTCAGGCGGCCATCCTCGCGAAGGGTGGCACGATCATCCAGGAGACCCGCCACTGGCATGAGGACACCGGCCAGACCTCGGCCGGTCGCCCCAAGAGTGACGCGGATGACTACCGTTACTTCCCCGAGCCCGACCTGCTGCCGGTGGAGCCGTCGAAGGCTCTCATCGAGGAGTTGCGGGCTGCCCTGCCGGAGGCGCCGGCCATCCGTCGTCGCCGTCTGAAGGAGGCGTGGGGCTTCACCGATCTCGAGTTCCAGGATGTCGTGAACTCGGGCCTGCTGAGCGAGGTGGAGGCGACGACCGCCGCCGGTGCTTCAGCGCAGGCCGCACGCAAGTGGTGGACGGGCGAGATCGCGCGCGTCGCGAACGAGAAGGGCGTGGATGCTGGCACCCTGGTGTCTCCGCTGCACGTCTCAGAGCTGGTGGCGATGGTCGAGGACGGCGAGTTGACGGACCGTTTGGCCCGCCAGGTGCTGGAGGGCGTCATCGCCGGTGAGGGGTCGCCCGCGGAGGTCGTGAAGGCGCGCGGGCTTGCTGTCGTCTCTGACGACGGCGCCCTGATCGCTGCGATCGATGAGGCGCTCGCCTCGCAGCCGGATGTGCTCGCGAAGATCCGTGACGGCAAGGTGCAGGCTGCCGGTGCCGTGATCGGTGCCGTCATGAAGGCCATGAAGGGTCAGGCCGACGCCGCCCGCGTGCGCGAGCTCGTTCTGGAGCGTGCCGCGCAGTAGTGACTTCTATCGCGGGGCGGTGAGGAATCTTGTCGCCGCCTCGCGGAACTCCTTCGCGGTTGTCGCGTTGAAGTGGCTGCGCCCGGCGATCTCGAGGAACTCGGCGTCGGGTGCGGCCTCAGCGAGCCGGCGCGAGTCGTCGAGCAGCGGGTCCTCGCCGCCTGTGGCGAGCAGGAGCGGCTGGGTGGGCGTGTCCGTGATCCACGCCTGCGGGCCACCACGCAGCCCTTCGACGAGGGAGACGAGCGCCTCCAGGTCGTTGCCGGGCAGTGTCTCGGCCATGGCCACGAAGGTTGCCGTCAGCTTGTCGTCGATGGCCACGCCAGAGCGGATGTGTTCGCGCGCCTCCTCCAGCCGGAAGCGGCTGAGCGGGTCGCCGGCGGGCATGCCGCCCAGCACGGCGCGATCGAAGCGGTGCGGATGCTCGATGGCCGCTCGCCAGCTGACGCGCGCGCCGAGCGAGTAGCCGAGCAGCGACGCGGTGTCGAGCATGTACGTGTCGGCGACGGCCAGGACGTCATCGACGAGGTGGTCCATCGTGTAGTTGGACGGGTCGTGCGGTTTGTCGCTGCCGCCGTGGCCACGCTGGTCGATGGCGATGACCCGGAGCCCGGCGCGGGTGAGATCGCGGATCCAGCCGGTGACACTCCAGTTGGCGAGTGCACTGGAGGCGAAGCCGTGCACGGCGAGCACGACGGCGCCGTCGGGGTCGCCGAAGTCGAAGGTGGTGATCTTGGTGCCGTCGCGCGAGATGACGGCGGAGGGCGCAGGGGTCGGGGGCCGCAGCGTCATCGGGGGTTCCTCCTGTCGATCTCCATGGTGACGATCGCGCCGACCGCGGCAAAGGCGAAGCATACGAGGCCCACCCAGGCCGACGCCATCGAGGGGTCGCGGATGATGACCGTCACGAACAGGAACACGAGCACCAGTGAGATGACGGCGACGACGAGCGCGCCAATCCGGCGGCCGTAGCTGCGGCGGGGAGGTGTGGGGGGCATGCTTCCATTGTGCCTGCTCTGGGCGGGTGGGAATATGCTGTGGGGCCATGCGTGTTGCGATATATGCGAACACATGTAACTTGAGGGAAGGTGCCCCATGGCGCAGCAGGTAGAGCTCGGACTCGACACATTCGGTGACGTGATGGTGGGTCTCGACGGCGAACGTATCAGCCACGCCCAGAGCATCCGCAACATCGTCGAGCAGGCGGTGCTCGCCGACGAGCTCGGCATCGACTTCATCGGTGTGGGGGAGCACCACCGCGACGACTTCGCCGTCTCCGCGCCCGAGGTGGTGCTGGCCGGCATTGCGAGCCGCACCTCGCGCATCCGCCTCGGCTCGGCCGTGACGGTGCTCAGCTCGGATGATCCGGTGCGCGTGTTCGAGCGGTTCTCCACGGTGGATGCGCTCTCCAACGGTCGCGCGGAGGTCATCCTCGGCCGCGGCTCCTTCACGGAGTCGTTCCCGCTGTTCGGCTTCGACATGGCCGACTACCAGCAGCTCTTCGAGGATAAGATCGACCTGTTCGCGGAGATCCTGAAGAACGAGCCGGTCACCTGGACGGGCAAGTTGCGCGCCGGGCTCACCGAGCAGAGCGTCTTCCCGCCGATCGAGAACGGCACGCTGAAGACCTGGGTCGGGGTCGGCGGCAGCCCCGAGTCTGTCGTGCGCGCGGCGCGTTACGGCATGCCGCTCATGCTCGCCATCATCGGCGGCGACCCGCTGCGTTTCGCGCCCTACGCGGAGCTGTACAAGCGGGCCCTCGCGCAGTTCGAGCTGCCGGAGCTGCCCATCGGTGCGCACTCGCCCGGGCATGTGGCTGCGACGGACGAGCAGGCGCTCGAGGAGCTGTACCCGCACTTCAAGGTGAACCGCGACCGCATCGGGGCCGAGCGTGGCTGGCCTCCCGTGACCCGCGCGGAGTTCGAGCACGAGGCGAGGGATGGCGCCCTCTTCGCGGGGTCGCCGAAGACCGTCGCCGACAAGATCGTGCGTGCCGTGCGCGGGCTCGGCCTCTCCCGTTTCGATCTGAAGTACTCGAACGGCACCATGCCGCACGAGCAGCTGATGTCATCCATTGGGCTGTACGGCCGCGAGGTCGTACCGATGGTGCGGGAGCAGCTCGCCGCCGAGTGAGATCCGCTGTGGGGTGAGGGGTCGCGCTCTGGCGCGACCGTCTCGAAGCCGTGTTGCCACGGCGTGTTTCCTCTGGTGGTTTCGGGTTTGGGGGCGTAGCGTCGCCGTCGTCGGGGCTTCGGGCCTTGTGCGTTTCTGTTCCTGTTTCTGTTCGAAGGAGTGATCATGTTCAGTTCGACGACTGCGGTGCCATCGTTCTCGGTGGATGATCTGGATGCCGCGAAGTCCTTCTATGGCGAGACTCTCGGGCTGAAGGTCGAGCTGACGGAGATGGGCACGTTGACGCTGCATTTCGGGGGTGGTGGTGAGGGTTTCGTCTACCCGAAGCCGGATCACGTGCCGGCGACGTTCACTGTGCTGAATTTTGTGGTCGACGATGTGGAGGCGGCCGTGGATGATCTGAATGCGCGCGGCGTGACGACGAAGATCTACGGTGATGACGTTTCGGGGATGCAGACCGACGAGAAGGGCATCGTGCGCGGTGATGACGGCGCGGGCTTCATTGCCTGGTTCCGTGACCCGGCGGGCAACGTGCTGGCGGTGCTCAGCGCGAGTTGAGGTGCTCTGGGCACCATCGGTCTGCCGCGTGGCGTTCTGCATTCAGTTGAGGGCGTGCCCATGTGTGGCACGGTACCGCGCGTCACAGTGTCGCCGCCATGGTGGCGCGGGTGCGACCGAGCGGGCGCCACAGTTGTGCGGGGTCGAGCCAGGGTGGTGCGAGTAGACGGGGTTTGCCGCGGATCATCTTCATGGTGAATTCGGATGCGTGCAGCATGTGGTGGTGCGCCGGGCACAGCAGGGCGCCGTTGTCGATGTCGGTGCGGCCGCCGTTCTCCCATTCGGTGACGTGGTGGGCGTGGCACCAGCCTGGCGGCGCGGAGCATTGCGGCCACACGCATCCGCCGTCGCGTACGGCGAGTGCGCGCCGTTGGGCAGGGCTGAAGAGACGCTGTGTGCGGCCGAGGTGGAGCACTTCGCCGTTGTCGCCCAGGAGGATGGGTGTCACTCCGCCTTCGCAGGCGAGTTTGCGCACTGCGTGTGCGGGGATGGGTTCGTCGTGGTCGTCGATCCAGCCGACGCCGCGGCCGGCGCGCAGTTCGGCGAGTGTGATGACGGCCATGACGGTCGCGGTGGGGCGGAGGCTGCCGATCTGACCGGTCTCAGCGTGGGCGTTCGCGTTGCGTAGGGCGGCGGTGAGCATGCCGGTGAGGATGTCGTGTCGCCGCTGGTCGGGCGTGCGGGGGTCGCGCACGCTCTCGATGATCTCGCCGTCACGGGTCACGCTGCTTGTCGTACCGGCACGCGCGTCGGTCTCATCCATGAATCGGGGTGTCGCGCCGGGCGCGAGACTCTCGACGAATGCGGTTCGAAACAGCGACGCGAGTGTCGGGTCGGCGACACCGGTGAATGGGGTCACGCCGTCGCGCTCTCGCCCCAACCGGAAGGCTCTGCGCCGGCGCACGGCCTCATCGCGAGGCTCGGCGCCGTCGGGGTCGAGGGCTTCGCGCCACACCCGCGCGTGGACGGCGACGATCTCCGCCGGTTCGGCGCGGGCCGTGTCGACGAGGGCGCGCTCGGCGGCGTCGATGCTGCCACCAGCGGCGGTCGCGGCTGCCTGGCTGAGGCATGTGATGATCATGCGCGCGGCATCCGTGCCCACTGTTCCTGCGATCATCGCGTCGGCAAGCAGTGGGAAGCGCGCCGGCAGCGCCTCGCCTGACAGCGCAACATCAGGTCGGATGGCGGCACCCAGTCGGGCTCGTCGCGCAGCCTCCGCAGGGGAGATGCGCGTCAGCTGCTCGAGCAGGTGAGCGCCACGCGTGTGTCCGTGTCGCTGCGCCAGACCCGCGTTGCCGGCCTCGTACGCCGACCGGGCGTCGATCTCGGAAGCCCCGCGGGTGCGCAGCGTATCGACGAGCCGCCCAGCCTGCTCGATCGCACCGACCGTCTGGCACAGGCTTTCGTCATCCAGCCTCGAGACATCCGCGCGCGCAAGCTCGACGAGCAGGCCGATGGCCTGCTCGAGGGTGGCGCGGATGCTTTCCATGCCTTCACCCTGCCAGTAGCCACTGACATTTTTACCTGATCAGAGAAGGATTTCTGTGGAATCTCGCGCCCCAGTTTCGGGGGCTGTTGAGGAGAGGATGAGTTGCATCGCGCGACAATCAGCACAGGGCTGATAACGACCGATTATAAGCATTCAACTTATCTCTAAGCGCGGCACGCAGTCACCCCACCGGCGCGATGAACTCCTCTTCGACACCCCAGTCGTAGTAGCGGTTCAGCGTGACGGTGGATATGCCCAGCGCGGAGGACACGGCCTCCTGCTGCAGCGTGGTGTAGCTGTTGTCGATCCAGAGCGACAGCGCCGAGATGTGCACCCCCATGAAGTCGAACGGTTCCGCATCGAGCCGCCAGGCGTTCTTGGAGTTGCCGTCCGGGCGGTCGATCTCCTCCTCGTCGATGATCTTCCAGGAGGTCGCCGTTTCGAGCATGGCGACTGCCACTCGCGGGTCGTTGAATGCGCGGAAGGCGGAGGTGATCGTGTACGCCATCATCGCTCTGGGGTTGCTGGAGTCCTTCTCCGCGCGCACCCAGCCGATCTGGTCTTGAAACCACATCTCGTCACCGCTGATGAACAGCCGGTTGTCGTCGAGGGTCACGACCCGTGCCGCGTAGGGCTCGTAGCGAAAGATGGTGAGCCCGTTTCCGTCGTCGGTCTCGACGGTCATCTTGCCGTGATTGTGGGCGACAGCTGTCGCGATCACGCAGCTCGCGACGATACTGCCGGCGACATCCTCATCCTCGTCCAGGATGAACCCCTCACACTCGGGCAGGTCTTCGAAGTCGACGCCCTCGCCGAGCGCGGGAGCCTCACCTGACTCGGCACCACTGCCCGAGGAACCGGCGGGGCCCGAAGCGCCCAGGCCTGGTGCGGCGGTGCAGCCGAGCAGGGAGAGGGCGAGAAGAAGCGGGAGACAGGTGAGAGCTTTTCGAGAAGACATCGTCGGCAAGCCTAACGGGGCACCACCCCGGGGGGTCAAGCGCCGAGTTGGAGCAGCACTGCGACGGCGAGCACGAGCGCCCAGCTGGCGAAGCTGCCCACGAGGAAGTACTCGGCCTTCGACCCGCCGGCGTCATCCTTCGAGATCTCAGGGAAGCGGATGATGCCCTTCGCCGCGATGACGGCGCCGATGGCCGTGAACTGGCCGGCAAGGGCGAGAGCGAGGATGAACAGACGCTCCAGCGGTCCGATCATGCGCCCGCCCTTGAGGGGCGCGAGCTCGGCGTCGGCGACGGGCGCGGGTGTGGCGGATGCGCCGACCTGCGCCCGCCCGAGAAGCCACCGTCTGCGGCGAGCCGCCGGGGCGGCCGCGGGAGCCGCATCCACAACCGCCTGCTTCTTCTCGGAGGGCAGCACGATCCGCACGATCACGTTGGCCGTCTCGAACAGCACCAGCACCCCGCCGAGGCCCAGCGCGAAGGTGTCGAAGGTGACCGTGCCGGGCAGCGCGTACGGCAGCGCCTCGTACCAGCTGACGAGGGTGCTGTCTGGCGTGGCATCGACCCGCAGGAATGCCCAGGCGGCGGCGACCGTGGCGGCGAGCAGCGCCAGCGGCCAATAGCCGACATGCGGCTTTGCGCGGTAGTCGGTGAGCGCCTGCCAGGCGACGAGCGCGGCGGCGAGGGCGAGCATCCAGCCCCAGGTGATTCCCGTGCCGAGCGTGCCGAGAACGGCGACGGCGAGACCCAGGATGCCGCCGGTGACGATTCCGCGCGGGCCACGGAATCGTTCCCGCGCGAGGTCGGCGACGCCGATGGTGGCGAGCAGCAGTGCGATCACGATCATGAGCGACCTCCGAGCAGTAGGGTTTCGCCGGCGAGCAGCGCCAGGGCGCCGCTGCGGCGGATGTTCTGCGAGACGGCCGACTGGCTTATGCCTTCCGCTTTGGCGAGCTCCGACTGGGTGGTGCCGAGCAGCTGCCCGAGAAGCAGCCTACGTTCCCGCGGCTTCATGGCGCTCACGAGGTGGTCGCGGGTGAGCAGGTAGGCGTTGACGGCGTCAGCGGATGCTGTCCCCGCGCGGTCTTCTCCGTCGCGATACCAGGTGCGCACGAAGGGAAGTCGCGAGTATTCGCGCTCGCGCGCCTCGTCGATCGCTTCGCGCGCCGACCACCAGGCGGTGCCGTCCTGGATGGGGCCGGCGAGGCCTTCGCCGACGGTGCGCAGTCGGCCGCTGCCGATTCCGAAGCGACATTCGACGCCATCGGGGAGCTGCAGTCGGGCGAGGAGGGTGGCACGCAGGGCGGTGGGCAGGTCGCGGTACGCGGCCTGGAACTCGTCGCCGATGGTGGGGGCGAGCGGCTGGGTCGCCTCGGCGAGCGCGTTGACCCGCGCGAAGGCTTCGGCGATGTCGCGTTGCAGGGCTTCGCGATCGGCGTGCTCCCGTGACTTGGCGACGTCGACGATGACGGCGACGGCATCCACATTTTCGCTCATGCCATAAGCCTAACGCTTATTTACTCAAAAGATAAGCTCTGCGCTAATTGTTGCTTGGCTTCTGATCGGCGACACTCCCGCGAAGCCGCAGCCGCCGCACCTGCCCATCCTCCTGCAGCTCGACGATGCCGCCGCGCGACTTGATGAAGTCGGTGAAGTTCTTGTAGCCGAGCGCCGACTCCTGGAACGACGGGTCCATGCGCAGCATCTGGTTCTTCACGCCCGAACTGCTCAGCCACTCCGCATCGTCCTTCGCGTGGCCGAGCCTGAGCGCACGGGTGAGGAGCGCGGATGCCGCCTGCTGGGCGGCCTGCTTGGAGCGCTTGCTGGGGGCCGAGTCCACGCGCTCGGTGTTCTTCGTGGCTGCTGCACGCCGCCCGACCTTCTGCTCGCCCTCCGGTGCGGTCTCGCTGTCGTCTCCTGTCGCATCCGGTGCCGCATCATCACTGATGCCGGGCAGGGCGTCGTAGTCGGCGAACTCGTCGCAGGCGCTGGCGAGGAACTTGCTGGTGGAGCCGGCCACACCGATGCCGACGACGTAGCGGTTGAGGCGTTTGCAGCGCTGCGCGAGCGAGATGTAGTCGGAGTCTCCGGCGACGATGACCACATGGGTGAGGTCGGGCAGCCGGAAGAGGTCTTCTACGACATCGACGGCGAGCCGGATGTCTGCCCCGTTCTTCATGGATTTCACGGCCGGGAACATCTGCACCAGGTCGACGGCGCGTTCCATCAGCTGGTCGCGGTAGCTCGCGTTGATCTCGATGGACCAGTCAGCGTAGGCGCGGCTGATGACGATCGAGCCGAACGACGACGCGTAGTCGAGCACGGCACCGATGTCGACGGTGGCCTTCTCGAGCCGCGTCGCCAACTCCTTGTCGCCGCGGGCCGATTCGCTCGTGATCGCGCGAACATGCTCCTTGAGGAAGTGCCCCCGACCGTGCACCTGGTCGTAGCGGCTGATGACGATGTTGTCGAAGTCGATGTAGACGGCGACACGCCCCTCGCTTGCTTCAGCCATACGGATGCCCTTCTCTTTCCGGTCGGTCTGCATGCCCCCTTTCTGGGGCACAGCAGCGGATGCCAGCATACGGGCCACCGCTGACAGGGCGCATCGCCATGGCCACTCGCGGCAGGGTGCGTGGCACCCCATTCGGCCGTGCCACAGCGTCGCCGCAGCCTTGGAGTTCGCCGGATGTTCGCCATCCGGCAGCCTGTTCTGCCTAGGGTCGAGGCATGGCGAACATGGTGGAGAACATTGCAGACAAGGTGACGTCGTCACTCGGCGCGAAGGTCAACTACGGGGAGAAGGTCATGCTCGAGCAGGGCGAGACGATGCCCGTCTCGTTGATCTGGTTCGGCTTCGGCGGCGGCTCCGCGGACGGTGACAGCGTACCGCCGGGTGATTCGGGCAGCGGGGGCGGTGGTGGTGGCGCGAGCGTGCCGCTCGGCGTCTACGTGGGGTCGACGCTCGGCGCCCGCTTCGTGCCGAACGTTATCGCGCTCATGGTCGTGTCGATCCCGCTCGTCTACTGCGGTGGCAAGGCGCTGTCGGCCGTCATCAGGGCGCTCAAGAAATAAGCCGCACGACTGTCGTCGGATCATGCAGCAGCGAGTTCACTTCCTGACGTTCTCGACACCGGATCTGGATGCGGCGCGCGCCTTCTACCGCGAAGGCCTGGGCTGGCATCCGCTGGTCGACGTGGCGGGTGAGGTCATCTTCTTTCAGGTCGCCCCCGGCACGGTTCTCGGCCTGTTCGATGCCGAGAAGTTCGCGCAGGATGCGGGGATGCCTTCTCCGGCGCCGGTCGCCGGGGTCACGCTGTCGCACAACGTGGACAGCGCCGAGGAGGTCTCCGTTGCCATCGACCGCCTTGCATCCCTCGGTGCCGAGCTTCTCAAGCCTGCTCAGGTCGGAGCCTTCGGCGGCATCTTCCACGGGCTCGTACGCGACCCGAACGGCATCGTGTGGGAGGTCGCCCACAACCCCGGCTGGTCGATCGGCGACGACGGAGGGGTGACGTTCGGTTGACCCTCTCAGAATCGGTTGGCCGGCGAGGGGGCGAAGGTCGTGCTCACCGATCTCAACGCGGAACTCGGCCAGAAGGTAGCCGACAGCATCGGCGGCGACGTGCTCTTCGTCAAGCACGATGTGACAAGCCCCGAGTCGTGGGCTGAGGTCGTGGCGGCGACGGAGGAGAAGTTCGGGTCCGCAGACATCCTGGTCAACAACGCGGGCTACGCCGGCCCAGAGGCGAAGGCCGCCGACTTCAAGGGCGAGGACTACCTTCGCACCATCGCGATCGACCAGCATGGCGTCTTCTACGGCATGCGCGCGGTCATCCCGGGCATGCTCGAGAAGGGCAAGGGTTCGATCATCAACATCTCGTCGACGGCCGGGTTCCAGCACAAGCCGGGCACGCCGAACCTCGCCTACACGAGCGCCAAGTTCGCTGTTCGGGGGATGACCAAGGCGGTCGCATCCGAATACGGGGCCCAGGGCATCCGAGCGAACTCGATCCACCCGGGCGGAATCCTCACCGCAATGCTCATCGACACGGTGCCGGAGGAGCTGCGCACCCAGATCGCGAACGACAGCATCCCCGCCGCTCGTTTCGGGGAGCCGGATGAGGTGTCGAGCGCGGTCGTGTTCCTCGCTTCAGACGACTCGTCCTATGTCAACGGAACTGAGCTGGTTGTCGACGGCGGGCAGCTCGCCATCTGACCATCAGCGCGATGAGTTGCCTCGAAGTGCTCTTCACGACCCATGCGAAGAACGCTTAGGGGCAACTCACCTGCGGGGCACCACTACAGGAACCCCGAGAGACGCCCGTGCAGCGCGGTGCTGCGTTCATCGAGCCCGATGAAGGTGACGGATGCCCCGTGCTCGGCATACTTCGCCTGCACAGAGTCGAGAACCGCCACCGTGGAGGCATCCCAGATCTGGGCGGCACTGAAGTCGACGACGACCTGGCCCGGGTCTTCGCCGTAGGAGAACTGCTCGACGAGGTCGTTGCTGCTGCCGAAGAACAGCGGGCCCGTCACGGTGTAGTGCGCGCGGGTGTCGGTCGCGGTACGAGTCACCCGCACGACGTGGGCGACCCGTCGCGCGAACAGCACCATGGCGAGCACGGCGCCCGCAGCGACACCGATCGCGAGGTTGTTGGTGGCGACGACGGTGCCCACGGTCGTGAGCATGACGAGCGTCTCGGGCAGAGGCATCCGGCGCAGTGTTGAAGGGTGCACGCTGTGCCAGTTGACGGTCTTGATCGCGACGACCATCATCACGGCGGCGAGGGCGACCATGGGGATGAGCTCCATGATCTCGCTGAGCACGGTCACGAGAAGCAGCAGGAAGACCCCGGCGACGAACGTCGACACGCGGGTGCGGGCACGGCCGAGCTTCACGTTGACGACGGTCTGGCCGATCATCGCGCATCCGGCGATGCCGCCCCAGAGGCCCGCCATGATGTTCGCGACGCCGAGCGCCCACGATTCGCGGCCCTTGTGCGAGCGGGTGTCTGTCATGTCATCGACGAGCTTCGCCGTGAGCAGGGTCTCCATGAGGCCGACGAAGGCGACACTGAGAGCGGTCGGCCAGATGATGCCGAGGGTTTCGAGGTTCAGCGGCACCAGCAGGGGTGTGATGCCCGGCAGCCCGCCCCCGATCGCTCCCTGATCGGCGACCGTCGGCACTGTGAGGTGGGCGACCACGGTGATCGCCGTGACGACCACGATCGCGACGAGCGGGGCCGGCACGACGGTGGTGAAGCGCGGCAGCACGAGCACGATGAGCACGGTCAGGGCGAACAGCGGGTAGACGAGCCACGGCACGCCCAGCAGGTGCGGCACCTGGGCGACGAAGATCAGGATGCCGAGGGCGTTGACGAAGCCGATCATCACCGAGCGGGGGATGAAGCGCATGATGCGGGCCATGCCGGTCACCCCGAACAGCACCTGCACGAGCCCCGCGACGATCACCGTCGGCAGCAGGTACTCGACGCCGTGATCCCTCACGAGGGGCGCCACGACGAGTGCGACGGCGCCGGCGGCTGCGGTGATCATCGCGGGCCGGCCGCCCAGGAACGACATGGAGATCGCGAGCACCACGGATGCGACGAGGCTGACCCGTGGGTCGACCCCGGCGATGATCGAGAAGGAGATCACCTCCGGGATGAGCGCGAGCGTCGTGACGATGCCGGCGAGCACCTCGGTGCTGAGGGCGCGGGGGTTGCGTAGGACGGCGAGAACGGTCACTCGCACAACCCTATTGCCGCCAAAGTTCTACGGCCGCAGCAGCACTTTCGTTGCGCGGCGCTCGTCCATGGCCGCGTATGCTTCGGCGACGTCGCTGAGGGGCAACTGCAGGTCGAACACGCGGCCCGGGTTGATCGCGCCCGAGAGCACCTCGGGCAGCAGCTCCTCGACGTAGCCGCGCACGGATGCGACGCCGCCGTTGACGCCGACGTTCGTGTTGAACAGCCGGCGCACGGGCAGCTCGGGCCCGCCGTTGGGAACGCCGACGTAGCCGACCATCCCGCCGGGCCGCGCGGAGCGGATCGCCTGATCCATCGACTCCTTCGTGCCGACGCATTCGAGCACGAAGTCGGGCCCGATGCCGTCGAAGAGCTCCTTGATGCGCTCGACGCCCTCATCGCCGCGCTCCTCCACGATGTCGGTCGCGCCGAACTCGCGGGCGATGGCCTGGCGGTCGGCATGCCGCGACATGGCGACGATTCTGGATGCTCCGAGCCGTTTCGAGGCGAGCACCGCACACAGGCCCACGGCTCCGTCACCGACGACCGCGACCGTGCTGCCGGCGGTGACCCCGGCGGAGACGGCCGCATGGTGCCCGGTTCCCATGACATCGGCGAGGGTGAGCAGGCTCGGAACGAGCGAGTCGTCGGGCATGCCCGGCGTGGCGACGAGGGTGCCGTCGGCCAGCGGAACCCTCACCTTCTCGCCCTGCGCGCCGTCGACGAAGTCGCCGTTGCGGTCATCCGCACCCCACCATCCGCCGTGCAGGCAGCTGGTGCTGACCCCGTTGCGGCAGTTGGCGCACGTGTTGTCGCAGAAGTAGAACGGCGCGATGACGAAGTCGCCCACGGAGAGGGTGCTCACCTCGTCACCGAGCTGCTCGACGACGCCGACGAACTCGTGCCCGATGCGGCGCGGCTCGTGGGTGGGAGTGACACCGCGGTACGGCCACAGGTCGGAGCCGCAGACGCAGGCTGCGACGACCCGCACGATCGCATCTGTTGCGGCCAGCAGCCGTGGTTCCGGGACCTCTTCGAGGCGAACATCCCGTTCGCCGTGGATGACAGTAGCGCGCATGCATGAAGTCTACGGATGCGGGGGCCCGCTCAGCGAACGAAGCTGCGCGAGAGCGTACGATGGTCGAAGAACCGGGAGGAGGCTCATGATGACGATGCTGAAGCAGCGGCTGATCATGATGCTGACCCTGTCGTTCCTGGTGGTGGCTGCCGCGCAGTCTGAGCAGTCGGCGCTCATCGCGACCGCTGTTGCCGCTGTCGCATTTGCGGCGATTCTGGCCGCCCGCCACGCCACCCTCGCGGCTGTAGGCATCCATGAGCTCACGGTCGGTGGGCGTGCCCGCGAGCACAGGAACGTGCTCAGCTCCATGCCGTCTCCGCAGCATCCTGACACGGCGGGTCGCCCCCGCTCGCGCGCCCCGGCGCGGCCGTCCTCGGCCGCGTAGCGTTCGCCTCAGTTGACACCCCTCAGCGGGTGCCTTCGGTGACGGTGCCTGCGTGGCCAGACTGCCGCGGCCATCCGGCCATCGGCATCCGCTTCGCTCTGAGGGAGTTCTGTCATGAGTTTTTACGATTTTGGCCCGATCGCCGCCGTTCTCGACGCGGCCCACGGTTTTGTCACGGGCCTCGCGGCCCTGCTCGAGCCACTGGTGGGGGCTGCTTCTGCGGCTCTCGCGGTGGTGCTTGTCACGGTGCTGGTGCGGGCTGCGCTCGTGCCGTTGGGGGTGTCGCTGGTGCGCACCGAGTTCACGCGCAGGCGGCTCGCGCCGAAGCTTGCGGCGCTGCAGCAGAAGTACAAGAAGAGGCCTGAGGTGCTCTCGCAGAAGATGATGGAGTTCTATCGCGACGAGAAGTCGTCGCCGTTCGCGGGCATGATGCCGGCGCTGATTCAGGCCCCCGTGCTGTCGATCGTGTACGGCTTGTTCATTGTGGGCAGCATCAATGGGCACAGCAACGATCTGCTGGGTGCTGAGCTGTTCCGGGCGCGGCTGGGTGATTCGCTGTTCGCGTCGTTCGCCGACCCTGCGTCGTTGCTCGTCCACTGCGCGGTTCTTGTTGTGGTCGCGGTGACGGCGTGGTTCTCGCGGGTTACGTCACTGCGCTTTGCTGCGACCGCCCCGCGGTTGGAGGGTGCCCCGGATGCTGCGCCGGCGATGAAGAACATGGCGGCGGTTCTGAGTTGGCTTCCGTTCATCACGGTCGTGTTCGCGGCGATCGTTCCGCTGGCGGCGGCGCTGTACCTTGCGGCGAGCACCACCTGGACTCTCGTCGAGCGCGTCATCCTGCGCCGGATGCTCGCGCCGAAGGAGCCAGCGTTGCTCGGCGTCACCGCCTGAGCTGCCCGCGAGTGGTCAGTTTCGGCCCCAAGATCGCGCTTGTGGGGCGAGGATTGACCACTCGCGGAGGCGTCAGTGCGGGGTCTCGCCGCGCTCGAGCATCTCCACGAAGCCGGCGATGCGGCGGGCGCGGGTCTCGGGCCGCTTCGCGCCGTTCGTGCGAAAGATGATCGCGAAGCGGTTCTGCGACGACAGCGTTGCGAAGAGTTCGGATGCCCGGGGCGAGGCATCGAGGGCGGCCTGCAGGTCGTCGGGCACGGTCTTGTCGGCGACGCGGTACGCGGCATCCCAGCGGCCGTCGGCCTTCGCGGCTTCGACCTGCGCGATGCCGGCCGGGCGCATCCGCCCCTCTGCTGTGAGTCGCTCGATGTACTCGCGGTTGCGCTGTGACCAGACGCTGCGCGGCCTGCGCGGCGTGAACGACTGCAGCACGAAGTCGTCGTCGAGCCTGCCCGTCTGACCGTCGATCCAGCCGAAGCAGAGCGCGACGTCGAGCGCTTCGGGGTAGCGGAAGCCGGGCTGCTTCGACGCCTTCTTGGTGAGTTGCAGCCGCACGCCCGGATGTGTGGCTCCGTTCTCGTCGAGCCACGCCTCCCACTCCGTCGGTGTGTGGAGGTAGAGGATCGGCTTGTCATTGTGAGCGACCATGCGGCAACGCTACTCGGCACCCCCGACGCCGAGGTGCCGCGCGCTGCACTCTGCTTCGCGCGACACTTGGCGACTTAGGCGACAGCTACGACCAGACACCTATGTCGCCAACTGTCGCCTCAGCGGCAACATGGTGCGCTGGGCGGCGCCGCAGGAGAATCTGAACGGGTAGCGTTGACGCGCACACAGTCGCGAGGAGCAGCATGAGTGAGAACGCTGAAGAGAAGAACGCAGAACAGCAGGCCCCCGACGAGGAGACGCTCGCGTTCGCCGAAACCGTTTTTGAGGCGGCCCGCGACGGCGATGTCGAGAAGGTCAAGCAGCTTGTGGCCGCGGGCGTGCCCGTCAACCTCACCAACGCGCGCGGTGACTCGCTGCTCATCCTCGCCGCCTACCACCAGCATGCCGAGACGGTGGATGCCCTGCTTGCGCTGGGTGCGGATGTCGACAGGGTCAACGACATGGGCCAGACGGCGATGTCGTGCGCGGTGTTCCGCAACAACGGCGCGATCGTGACCACGCTGCTGGCGGCCGGTGCGGACCCGGAGCTCGGCTCGCACACCGCGCTGGCGATCGCGCAGCAGTTCGGCCTGCCCGAGATGGTGGCCCTGCTGGGCCCGGCCTCCGGTGAATAGCGCCCTCATCGCCCGGCTGCGAGACGATCTCGCGGCGGCCCGCTACGGCGTCGAGACGCTCACGGCCCTGTGGGGTGTCGAGGCGGATGCCGGGCTGTTCCGCGGCCAGCGGGTTCCGGCCCTCCGCGGGCTCGAGAACTCCGTCGCGCCCGCAGCGAGGCTGGCCCGGGCGTTCGTGCTCGGTCTTGCCGTCGAACGCGGCGCTCTCGAGGCCGCGCTGCCGAGCCTCGGGGTCGACGGTGCGATCGAGCTGGGGCTTGTCGAGCTTGTCGAGGGGAGCAGCGATGCTGCCCCTGTGCTGCGACCGTTGCTCGACCTGCGCCCCTACAGTTTCGTCGACGCCCACGGTGCCAGTGAGTTCACGATCGCGAGCGATCTGGGCGAGCTCGCGCTCGGCCATGCGATCCCGCCGCATCATGTTCTCGGCGTCGGCGGGGCATCCATGACTCTCAGCGGGCTCATGATCGACGAGCCCGTCGACAGCGTGCTCGATCTCGGCACCGGATGCGGCATCCAGGCCCTGCATGCGGCCCGGCATGCGCGTCGCGTCGTCGCCACCGACATCTCGCAGCGCGCGCTCGATCTGGCCGCGCTCAACGCCCAGCTGAACGGAATCGACAGCATCGAGTTCCGTCTCGGCAGCCTGTTCGAACCTGTCGCGGGGGAGCGCTTCGACCAGATCGTGTCGAATCCGCCGTTCGTGATCACGCCGCGCGTCGACGGCGTCCCCGCGTATGAGTACCGCGATGGCGGGCTTGTGGGTGACGCGCTCGTTGCACAGGTGGTTCAGGATGCGGCGGAGCATCTCGCGCCCGGCGGGGTCGCCCAGCTGCTCGGCAACTGGGAGTACCGCGGCGGCGTCGACGCCTTCGACCGTCTCGACGGGTGGCTCGACGGCACCGGTCTCGACGCGTGGATTGTGGAGCGTGAGGTGCAGAGCGTCGAACAGTACGCGGAGACGTGGATCCGCGACGGCGGCACGCGCTCCGGAACAGCCGAGTTCGATCGGCTCTATGGCGCGTGGCTCGACGACTTCGCCGCCCGAGGGGTCACCCGCGTCGGCTTCGGCTACATGACCCTGCGCATGCCCGAGCGGGGATCGCCGACGCTGAGGCGCCTCGAACGGCTCGACGGCCCGCTCGGCAACGACTCGCACGGCAGTCACATCGCCGCGACGCTTCGTGCGCACGACTGGCTCACGACCGTGGGTGAAGAAGGGCTCGCGGATGCCCGCCTCACCCTGGCAGGCGACGTCACCGAGGAGCGCCACTACTGGCCGGGCGACGAGCACCCCACCGTCATGACGCTGCGACAGGGCGGGGGCTTCGCGAGGAGCCTGCCACTCGACACAGCGGTCGCCGCGCTCGTGGGTGCCTGCGATGGCGAGCTGAGCATCCGGGCCATTGCTGGCGCAATCGCCGAACTGCTTGACGTGGACGGCGGGGCGCTGCTTGAGGAGCTGCTGCCGAGCGTGCGCGAGCTGGTTCTCGCAGGGGTGCTGCTGTCGCCAGCTGAGTGACCCGAGCGTATCGAAATCCTCCAGCCGTACGAGCTAGCTGCGGCCCTGCTCGAGCACGTGCGGCGGGTCGACGATGTCGTCGTAGTCACGGTTCTTGGTGACGTATGCGGCGGCCATGGGGCAGAGGGTGACGGCCCGCAGCCCCTGCTCGCGGATGTCATCGAGCGCGGCCACGATCAGCTGCGTTCCGTAGCCGTGGCCGGTCTGATCGTCGTCGACCTTCGTGTGCAGGATGACGCGGCGTCCGCCGTCGTCGCGGTAGTTGATGTGCCCGATCTCGGTGCCGTCGAGGGTGAGGACGTAGTGGTGGATGCTGTCGTCGCGTTCCACGATTGCGTTGGTCATGCTCCCATCCTGCCCCGAGCATCCGCAGATTGCATTGTGTTCGAACATGTGTTCGAATGTCGGGATGAGGTGGAGCGGGCAGGAGATCAACCAGGAGCAGGAGGGTGCCCTGCCGGGGCTCGCGCGCCTCAACAATCTGGTGCGCACGGTGCGCACGCCCGAGTTCGACGGCGTCACGTTCTACGAGGTGCTGGCGAAGTCGGCACTCAACCGCGTTCCGGGGCAGAGCCGTATGCCTTTCGGCTGGACGATCAACCCGATGCGCGGATGCCTGCACCAGTGCACATACTGCTTCGCGCGGCCGACGCACAACTATCTCGACCTCGATGCTGGCCGTGATTTCGACACCCAGATCATCGTCAAGGTGAATGTGGCCGAGGTTCTCGCGAAGGAGCTGTCGAAGCCGTCGTGGGGTCGGCATCCGGTGGCCCTCGGCACCAACACGGACCCGTATCAGCGGGCGGAGGGTCGCTACCGGCTGATGCCCGGCATCATCTCGGCCCTCGCCTCGACGGGCACGCCGCTGTCGATCCTCACGAAGGGCACGCTGCTGCGCCGCGACCTGCCGCTTCTTGCGGAGGCGAGCGAGCATGTCCCCGTTGATCTGGCCATGTCGATCGCCGTCTACGACGACGAACTGCAGCAGTCGGTCGAGCCGGGCACACCGACGGCGAAGGCGCGCCTCGCGACCGTGAGTGCGGTGCGGGAGGCTGGCCTCGACTGCACGGTGTTCCTCATGCCGATCCTGCCCTTCCTCACCGACACGCGCGCGCATCTCGAGACGGCGCTGCGGCAGGTGAGGGATGCGGGGTCCACCTCGGTCATCTATTCGGCGCTTCACCTGCGGCCCGGTGTCAAGGAGTGGTACTTCCAGTGGCTTGAGCGCGTGCATCCGGAGCTTGTCGGCAGATACCGCGAGCTTTACGCGAAGGGGGCCTACGCGCCCAAGGAGTACCGGCAGTGGCTCGCCGCGAAACTCAAGCCGCTCATCAGGAACCACGGTCTCGAGCGCGGGCGCGAAGACCCGGCTACCGGGGGAGTGCGGTCAACGGCCCTCGGACGACCGCGGTTCGAGGGCGGCGAGAACGCCCCGCGTTCACTCATCGCCGAGGAGTTGCCGCCGGGCATCGCTGCGCGGGCGATCGAGCAGCCGGCGCTGTTCTGATGGGCCGCGCTCGATCCCGGCACGTCGCCGTGTCTTCTGTGGGCCCGCCCGTTAGCCTCATGCGGTGAGCGATGATCTTTTCGGCCCCGACCGCTACAGCGCCGACGTTCTGGCCGATTTTCGGCAGAGCCGCAGGCCGAAACCCGTGCCGACGGTTGAAGCCGAGCACGAGCTCGTGATCGAGTGGGCCGACACCGGGTTCTGCGGTGCGGTCGTGGGCACCGAGTCCGGCCACGTTCAGCTTGAGGACTTCGGCGGGGCCATCAGGGTGTTCCCGCTCGGCCCGGGCTTTCTGCTCGAGGGCAAGCCCGTCGTGCTGGCGGCGCCGGCGAAGCAGAAGGCGACTGGCCCGCTGCGCTCCGCATCCGGATCCGTGGCCGTCACCGATCACACGGCGAGGGTCGCCCGCGCCAGCCGCATCTTCGTGGAAGGCCGGCACGACGCCGAGCTCGTCGAGAAGGTGTGGGGCCACGACCTGCGCGTCGAGGGTGTCGTCGTCGAATATCTTGAGGGCGTCGATGACCTCGACGCCGTGGTGCGCGAGTTCGCGCCCTCGGCCGACCGCCGCATCGGCGTTCTCGTCGACCATCTCGTGGCCGGCTCGAAGGAGAGTCGCATAGCGGATGCGGTGGCGCGCGGCCCGTACGGAGCCCACGTGCTCGTCGTCGGGCATCCGTTCATCGACGTGTGGCAGGCGGTGAAGTCGGCGAGGATCGGGCTGCGCGAGTGGCCTGTCATCCCGCGCGGCATCGAATGGAAGCACGGCATCTGTGAGGCGCTCGGCTGGCCGCACGAGGAGCAGGCCGACATCGCCCGCGCCTGGCAGCGGATCCTCGGGCGGGTGGAGACCTTCGCCGATCTGGAGCCCGCACTTCTGGGCCGTGTCGAGCAGCTGATCGACTTCGTCACCGAACCGGAGTGACAGCCGGCCCTGCCGAAATCAGGGAGATCCCCCATACCGCCGGGGGTGCTCGGTGGGCAGGATGGGAGCATGTCAACTCTTCAACGGCCCCGCGATGGTCGCGTGCTCGCTGGCGTCTGCGCCGGCATCGCGCTCCGATTCGATCTGTCTCCCACCCTTGTGCGCTGGATCTTCGCGCTCTGCGTGCTGTTCGCGGGCATGCCGATCCTGATCTACATACTGCTGTGGGTGCTCATGCCCGAGGGCTACTAGCTCCGGGTCGACGGATGCCACGCCGTGTGCCGAAAACGGCTAAAGTCGAGGCATGAACATCGTCGCCTTCGTCATCTCCTTCATCGTCTTCGTGGGCGGGCTGCTGCTGATGGGGTTCTCGTTCTCGACTCCCGGTGTTGAGCTGGTGATGTTCCTCGGGGGCATTCTCGCTGTGGGCGTCGCGGTGGCGATTCCCGCGCACCTGCTCAAGCGCATCGACCGCTGAGCGCCCCTGCGGGTCAGTAGCCGTCCCGCGGCAGCCATCCCGAGGGTTGAGGTGTCGCGGTCTACCGAGACAGTCTCGAAACCCGGCCCACGGGCGACTCCACGCTCAGAGCACGTCGTCGTCGACCCAGTCGAGCGTCCGCTCCACGGCTTTCGACCAGTTGCGGGTGAGCCGTCCGCGTTCGTCCGCATCCATGGTCGGCTCCCAGCGCCGGTCTTCCTGCCACTTCTCGCGTAGCTCGTCGAGTCCGCTCCAGTAGCCGACGGCGAGTCCGGCCGCGTAGGCGGCGCCGAGCGCCGTGGTCTCGCCGATGACGGGCCGCACGACGGGCAGATCGAGGATGTCTGCCTGGAACTGCAGAAGCGTGTCGTTCTGGGTCGCCCCACCGTCGACCCGCAGCTCCTCCAGAGGTGTTCCCATGTCTGCGGTCGCGGCGTCGAGCACCTCGCGCGTCTGGAATGCGATCGATTCGAGGGCGGCCCGGGCTATGTGGCCTTTGTTCACGAAACGGGTGAGGCCCACAAGCGCGCCCCGAGCATCCGGTCGCCAGTGGGGGGCGAAGAGCCCCGAGAATGCGGGCACGAAGTAGGCGCCGCCGTTGTCGTCGACGGAGAGGGCGAGCTTCTCGACTTCCTCCGAGGAGGAGATGATGCCGAGGTTGTCGCGCAGCCACTGGATGAGCGAGCCGGTCACCGCGATGGAGCCTTCGAGCGCGTAGTGCGTATCGCCGTCGCCGAGCTTGTACGCGATGGTGGTGAGCAGGCCGTTCGTGCTGGCCACGACATCCGTTCCCGTGTTGATGATGAGGAAGTTGCCGGTGCCGTAGGTGTTCTTGGCTTCGCCTGCGGCGAATGCGGCCTGCCCGAAGGTGGCCGCCTGCTGGTCGCCGAGGATGCCGGCGATGGGGGTCTCGCGCAGGAGGCTGGAGGAGGCGGCGCGGCCGTATTCCTCGGAGGATGATCGCACCTCCGGGAGCAGCGATCGCGGGATGTCGAAGGCCGCCAGGATGTCGTCATCCCATTCGAGTGTGCGCAGGTCGAGCAGCAGGGTTCTGCTGGCGTTCGTCACGTCGCTCGCGTGCACGCCGCCCTGCGGGCCGCCGGTGAGGTTCCACAACACCCAGGTGTCGGTTGTGCCGAACAGCAGTTCGCCGCGTTCGCCGCGCTCCCGCACCCCGTCGACGTTCTCGAGGATCCAGGCGATCTTGGTTGCCGCGAAGTAGGTGCTCAGCGGCAGCCCGGTGACGGGTGTGAAACGGTCGAGCCCGCCGTCGGCGGCGAGGCGGTCGACGATGCCCTGGGTGCGGGTGTCCTGCCAGACGATCGCGTTGTAGACGGGCTCGCCGGTGGCCTTGTCCCAGACGACGGTCGTCTCCCGCTGGTTGGTGATGCCGACCGCGCGGATGTCGTGGCGGGTCAGATTCGCCTTGGAGAGGGCCTGCCCGATGACCTCGCGCACATTGCCCCAGATCTCGGCAGGGTCGTGCTCGATCCATCCGGGCCTCGGGAAGATCTGCTCGTGCTCCTTCTGGCCGACGCTGACGATGCTCGCGTCATGGTCGAAGATGATCGCCCGGGAGCTGGTGGTGCCCTGGTCGATGGCGAGGATGTATCCGGTGTCCTGGCTTGTGGCGTCGCTGCTCATTCCAGCAGGCTATCGCGCACCACCCTGCGAAGCGTCTTGCCGATGAGTGACTTCGGCAGCTCGTCGACGGCGACGATTCGGCGCGGCACCTTGTAGGCGGTCAGCTGCTCACGCATCCGCTCGCGCACGGCATCCGCATCGAGGGTGGCGCCCTGGCGCAGCACGACGGCGGCGATGACATCTTCGCCGCTGTGCTCGCTGGGCAGCCCGACGACTGCGGCGTCGACGATGTCGGGATGGTTCTTCAGCGCGTCTTCGACCTCGCTGGGGGAGACGTTGAAGCCTCCCGTGATGATGAGCTCCTTGATGCGATCGACGATGGAGACGAAGCCGTCGCCGTCGATCGTGACGATGTCACCCGTGCGGAACCAGGGCATGCCGCCGTCAGGGTCGTCGACGAACACCGCCGCGGTCTCCTCACTCTTCTTCCAGTAGCCGCTCATCACCTGGGGGCCGCGAACGATCAGCTCTCCGGCCTCACCTGTCGGCCGATCGACGGTCGGGTTCTCGGGGTCGACCACCCGCACCTCGGTGTTGGGCAGGGGAAGGCCCACCGTTCCGGCCTTGCGTGACGGATGCACAGGGTTGGCCATGAGAACGGGGCTCGTCTCGGAGAGGCCATAGCCTTCGACGAGGTAGCCGCCCGTCTCCGCCTCCCACGGCTCGACGAGGGCCGCGCTGAGAGGCATGGCACCGGAGATCGCGATCTGGATGCCCTCCAGCGAGACGCCCTTTTCCTTCGCGGCCGCCTGCAGCCGGTCGTAGATGGGCGGCACCGCGGGCAGGAACGTCGGCGGATGCTTCTTGATGACCTTGAGCACCAGCTCCGGGTCGAACTTGGGGAACAGCACCAGCCGTGAGCCCATGCTCATGGCGAAGGTGAGACACAGCGTGAGCCCGTAGGCGTGGAACATGGGCAGCACCGCGTAAACGACGGCGGTACCGCGCGGGATCGTCGGAACCCAGGCGCGGGCCTGCGCCGCATTGGTGCTGAGATTGAGGTGGGTGAGCGTGGCACCCTTCGGGTGGCCGGTGGTTCCGCTCGTGTACTGGATGACGGCGACGTCATCGCGCGACGGCTTGGGGACATCCGGGCTGATCGGGTCTCCGGCGAGCAGCTCGTGCCAGGGCACGGTGCCGCTGACCTTGGTGGTGAGCGTGGCACGCGCCTCACGGGCCTTCGCGATCGGCAGGCGCAGAGCGAAGCGGGTCAGGGGCGGCATCGCCCGGGTGACGTCGACCGACACGATCGTGTCGACGGCGAGGTCGGAGGGGAAGTCCTGGATGGTCGCGACCACCTTGTCCCAGGCGATCACGACGCGGGCGCGGTGGTCCTCGAACTGGTGGCGGAGCTCGCCGGGCGTGTACAGGGGGTTGTGCTCGACGACGATGGCACCGAGGCGCAGAACCGCATAGAACGCGGCGATGTGCTGCGGGCAGTTGGGCAGCACGAGCGCGACGGGGTCGCCCCTCTTCACGCCGAGCGCGCTGAGGGCGCGCGCGGCGCGATCGATCTGGTCGCCGAGCTGCGCGTAGGTGGTTGTGCCGCCGAAGAACTCGAGCGCGACATTGTCGGGGAACTCCCGCACGGAGCCTTCGACGATGTCGAGCAGGCTGCCGCTCGGCAGCTCGATGTCGTGCGGTACACCGGGGGCGTAGCTGCCCAACCAGGGGCGGGGCGTGCTGATGGGCAGGGCGTCAGAGGTCACGCAGCAACTCTAACGGCGGGATCGGCTCAGCCGAGAAGGCCGAGCAGCCCGCCAGCGGTCGCCGCAAGCGACAGCATGAACCCGGCGAGTGACAGCCCGGCGCCTCGGCGACCGTTCCGCACGATCTCCCCACGAGCAGTGACCGCCGCGGCGAGCCCCGCCATGCCGAGGAGTACCGGGACGAGAGCGAGCGGGATCAGCAGCGTGCCGATCGCTCCGAGTGTGACGGCCCCAATGGCGCTGCCGGGCATGGCCTCTGTCGCGGGAGCCATGACGGGAGGTCCTTGCACCGGGTGCTCTCCATGTTCGGTGCGTTCGTCCATGCCGACGACCCTACGGGCATCCGGATGCCCCATCAAGGACATTTGGGGAACTGCGGGCTACAGGATGCGGCGCAGCAGGGCGAGGCGGCTGGCCGTGCGTGCCACGTCGATGGGCAGCCCGTCGAGCCCGAGCCCGAGCTCCTCGCGATCGGCGGCGGCGCCGCGCGCGGTGGGCGCCCGCCCGCCCTCGAGCACCTGCTCTGGGCTGAGGTGGCTGATGAACGTCGTCTCGACGCCGCGGTCGTTGAGCACATCGATGAGGTTGAGGAAGCGCTGCCTGGCCTGCGGTGTGCAGTCGGTGAGGCGTGGCACGGCCTCGACGACCCAGCGGCGCCACTGCTCCGCCCACGCGAGGTAGTCGCCCGCAGTCGTGGGCGACTCGCACAGCTCAGAGAAGGTGAACCACAGCTCGTCGCGGTCTGCGCGGCTGGCGATGAAGGTGTGCCCGCCGGAGTGTAGCTGCGTGCTCTCCTCCGGCTCGGGGCGCGGCTTCAGGCCGGGAACCTGCCAGCTGCCGCGGGCGAAGCCGCTGCGCACCTCGTCGGGCTGCTCCATGCGGCGGTAGTCGGTGTCGCCGCCGAGCGGCACCACCGTGAACACGTCCTCGATGAGCGCTGTGCCGCGGGCGAAGAGGTGGTGGTACATGGGGTCGGGCAGCAGGGCTGCGGGTGCATAGTTGGAGGTTGCGAGCAGGGGGACGCCCCGGTCGGCGAGTTCTTTGAGCATCCGCAGGGCGAGTGTCGCGTCGCCGGCATCGTGCAGGTGGAATTCGTCGAAGAAGAGCAGTTCGACCCCGTCGAGCAGCTCGTCGATGGCGGTGTCGATCGCGCCGGGCGGCGGTGGTCCGTCGCCCCGGTAGAGGTCGCGCTGAAGCTGGCGGTAGAAGGAGTGGAAGTGGAGGCGCCGCTTGGGTTCGACCGCGATCGCGGCGAAGAATGCATCCGCAAGCCAGGTCTTGCCGCGGCCGACGGTTCCCCACAGGTACAGGCCGCTCGGCTGCCGCTCGCTGTCGCCCGCGTGACGCAGCACCGTGGCGCCGAACTGTGCGAGCGCATCAACGGCGGCCAACTGCTCGACGTCGAGGGTGAGCCCTGAATCTGTCGCGGTGGTGAGCATGGATTCGCGGATGCTCGAGGCGGTGCGGCGGGCGGAGGTCACCTTCTCAACGCTAGCGTGCCGATGGCATCCGGTTTCACACGCTCCCAGCCGTCTGGAGGCCTCTCAACTGTTGCGAAGTTCGTCGATCAGCTTCGACTTCTTCCATTTCGAGTAGCCGTGCAGGCCGATGTCCTTCGCTTTCTCCCGCAGCCGTGGAACTGTCCAGTCGTCGTACGAACCTGCCTCGCCGCCGCGGCGGCCGACGGCGGATGCTCCCTCCTTCGCGGCTGCGTTCGAGATTCGGGCTGCCTTCTGCTTGCTCATTCCGTCGTCGCGGAGCTCTTCGTACATCTCCGGCTTCTTCAGGTGGGAGTCCTTCGATCTGGGCGTCATGGCGATGTCCTTTCCGCCCGTCACGGTACCCCTGATATGGGCACCGGCCTGTCAGCGTTCTCCCTGTTGTCATGTACCCCGTTCAGGGGTACCGTGAGCCTTAGGCGAACCGGACCGGATCGGGTCAGGACGCCGGGGAAGGGCGCCGCACAGGGGCACACGGTCCCACCGCGTACGGCGCTCTCGGGTGAGATAGGGAGTGTTGCTATGACTTCTGTTGTCGACATGGGCACGACGCACTCTGCGGTCGCTCTCGCCTGGACGGAGATGGCATCCGGGGTGTGGCTGGCACGGCGTGAACAGGACTTCGCCGGCCTCGTGGAGAAACTGTGGGGTGCTGGCTACCGCGTGACGGATTGTCACGGGCAGGTCGTCGGCGAATACGCAAGCTTCGAGAGCGCCTGCGGCAAGCTCGGCTGAGCCGGGAGCCGGATACCGACCCTCATCCTTCGGCTTCGACGTCGACGGGGTCCTTGTCGGGTCGCCAGCCGCGCCAACTCGGCTGGCGAAGTCGTCTCGTCGGGGTCCACTCGGCGAACTCGACCTCGCCGACGAGCGAGGGTGTCACCCAATGGGCGTCGCGGGCGTCGGATGCCGGTACGTCGTTGAGCGCCGGCGTCTTGCGTTCGATTCGGCGCAGCCGCACGAGCGTCTCGTCGAGCTGTTTTTCGCTGAAGCCGGTGCCCACACGGCCGACGTAGCGCAGGCTCTCTCCGTCGGGCACCCCCAGCAGGAGGGAACCGATCCTTCCCGATCGTGAACCAGCTCCGGGCAGCCAACCGACGACGATGACCTCCTGGCTGCGGTGGTGCTTCAGTTTCACCCAGCCGCTCGATCGCCGCCCGGGCTGATAGCGTCCGTCTCGGCGTTTGGCCATGACACCCTCGAGGCCGAGTTCGAGGCTGCTCGCCATCGCCGTGTCGAGGTCCCCCGGGAACGCGGGCGGTACCGCGATCGGCCCCTTCTCTCGTACGAGGTTCTCGAGGATCTCGCGACGGTGGTCGTAGTCGTTCTTCATGACGCTCTCGCCGGCGACCTGTAGAACGTCGAACGCCATGAACTGTACGGGGGCGGATGTCATCGCCTTCTCGACATCCGCCTTACGCGTGAGCTTCATGCGGGTCTGCAGCAGGCCGAAGTCGGGGCGTCCGCGGCGGTTCAGGGCGACGATCTCGCCGTCGATGATCGCATCAGCGTCGACGGCGGATGTGAGGACGGCGAGCTCGGGGTAGCTCACCGTGAGGTCGTTGCCGTTGCGGCTGATCAGCCGCGCGACATTCCCCTCGACGACGGCGATGGCACGGATGCCGTCCCACTTCATCTCGAACGCCCACTCCTCGGCATCCGCTTCGCGAATGCGTATGAGATCGCCGGGTCCTCCCAGGGTAGCGAGCATGGCTGCGGGGGACCTCCACGAACCCTTCGCATGGGGTTTGGTCTTCTTCGCCGGTGTCTTCTTGCCGGTGGTTTCGGCGTCTGTGCCGTTTTCTGCGGGCTGTGCCTTCATGAGGTGGATGAGCCAGTTGTTCGCGGCTCGGCCGTCGCCGCCGGTATGGATGAGCGCGTATCGGTTCGTGCCGTGCTTCTCACCGTGGAGGGTCGCGATGATTTCTTCGTCGTCGCGCCATTTCTCGAGCTCGTAGCTTCCGGCGTCCCAGATGGTCACATCACCCGCACCGTATTCGCCTTCGGGAATGCTGCCCTCGAACGCGCCGTACTCGAGCGGATGGTCCTCGGTCTGCACCGCAAGATGGTTCGATTTCGTATCGGTTGGAACGCCCGTGGGGAGGGCCCAGCTCACGAGGACGCCCTCGTGCTCGAGCCTGAAGTCCCAGTGCAACCGGCTCGCATGGTGCTCCTGGATCACGAACGTGGGATCCGCCGAAAACGCAGGAGAATTGCCCGATTTCGCGCGTTTCGTGCCCTTTGCGGCCGTTTCACCCATCGGTTCCTTCGTTTTCGACGCGTCGCGCTTGCTGCGATAGATGGCCAGGCGGCGCTCCGTCTCTTCGGTCGCGTCGAAGCCGTCCATCCGCTCGCTCGTCGGCTCGAGCGACTGCAGATGGCCGGCCGTGAGCCCTGCGAGGGGGTCTCCGCGCCGTTTCACTCGCGCGAGCACCTCGGTGTAGTCGAGCTGCCGAAGGTCGGCGGATGCCAGTTCCCGCCAGGTGCGCGGCGCTGCCACCATGGGATGCAGCCGTCCTCGCAGCGAGTACGGCGCGACTGTTGTCTTCGAGGCGCTGTTCTGGCTCCAGTCGACGAGCACACGTCCCGTCCGCAGGGATTTCTTCATGTCGCTGACGACGAGGTCGGGATGGTCGGCCTCGAGGGCGCGCGCGAGTTCGTGGGCGACCGCGCTGACGTCATCCGATGTCTGCTTGCCGTCGAGGGCGGCATACAGGTGGATTCCCTTGCTGCCGCTCGTCACCGGCAGCGGATCGAGTCCCATGCCCTGGAGGATGCTTCGGGCCAGGCGTGCCACCTCCGCGCACTCCTGCAGTCCGACGCCGTCGCCCGGGTCGAGGTCGAGCACGAGCCTGTCGGGGTTCTTCTGCACGCCGGTTCGGCCGAACTGCCACTGCGGCACATGGATCTCGAGCGCCGAGATCTGGCCCAGCCACGTGAGCGTCGCCAGATCGTTCACGAGTGGATAGGAGTTGACATGGTCCTTGTGCTGGATGTCGCGACGCTTCACCCACTTCGGCGTCGACTCGTCGAGATTCTTCTGGAAGAACAGTTGCCCGGGTTTCTCTGCCGTGCCGACTCCGTTCACCCAGCGCTTGCGCGTCGCCGGTCGGTTCGCCATGTGGGGGATCATCACATCAGCTATCCGGGCGAGATAGTCGAGCACGTCGGCCTTGGTCGTACCGGTCTCGGGGTAGATGACCTTGTCGAGGTGTGTGAGCTTCAGCCTGTGACCGTCGATCGTGACCGTCTGGCTGCCGTCGGCCCGCTGTGCTGTCGCCATGCCCCCATACTGCGCCGCCTTCTTGCGCTTCGGAGGGATTCACATCACAAGCGGAGTTATGCGAGCATGGCGGCGTCGTAGAGCGCGTATGCGCTGAGGAGTGAAAGCGCGACGATCGCGGCCGTACCGAGCGACAGCATCCGTGACATCCATCCGCGCCCGATGAGCGCGGCGATCAGCAGCCCGAGGGTCAACTCCAGCCACCATTGCGGCCCCGACACGTCGACGACGGCAATGCCGTACAGGCCCTCTCCGGTGATGACGCCACCGAGCACCCCGGCTGCGAATGTGCGGTACTGCCACCGATCGGAGTCGACGACGGATGCGGCGAGGCCGAACAGCGCGCCGGCCACGACCCCGACGACGAGGTAGAGGGTGACCTCTCTCGGCGACGCGGCATCGAGGGCACCGAACGTCCCGGTCATCCCCAGCAGCGACGCCATCCCCGTGACGTTCGGTGACCTCTCTCGGCGACGCGGCATCGAGGGCACCGAACGTCCCGGTCATCCCCAGCAGCGACGCCATCCCCGTGACGAGTGCGAGCAGGCCATGCGCCCGCTGCAGTAGCACGGCGGCTGCGGCGACGAGTCCCCAGAGCGCGCTCGTGTTGGCGAGCGTGTTCCACGGTTGTGGCAGCGCACCGTGCAACCACCAGGCCGCCGCGCCGAGCAGCGCACCGCCGAACAGCCCGATGGCGACCGTGCCAGCCGGGGTGTGTGGCCGATCGGTGACGAAGAATCCGCGCCGCTGTCGTGCCGTGCTGCTCTCATGGCTCATACGCCACGGTAACGTGTCGCCCCACCTCCACGTTCTCTCCGAAAGCTGCTCATGCGGATGATTCGGGCCCAGAATGGCTGCCATGAGAGCCATCTGGAAGGGTGCCATCGCGTTCGGCCTTGTCAACGTTCCGGTCAAGGTCTACAGCGCGACCGAAGACCACGACATCTCGCTGCACCAGGTGCACGACAAGGATGGCGGGCGCATCCGCTATCAACGCCGCTGTGAGATCTGTGGCAAGGCGATCGACTATGACGACATCGACAAGGCCTATGACGATGGCGAGCGGACCGTGGTGCTCACGGAAGACGATCTGAGCTCGCTGCCGGAGGAGAAGAGCCGTGAGATTGACGTGGTCGAGTTCGTACCGTCAGACCAACTCGACCCGATCATGTTCGAGCGCAGCTACTTTCTCGAACCGGACTCGAAGTCGACGAAGGCGTATGTGCTGCTGCGTCGCACCCTCGAGAAGACCGATCGCACGGCGATAGTGCATTTCGCGTTGCGTCAGAAGACGCGCCTCGGCGCGCTGAGGGTGCGTGGTGATGTGCTGATGCTGCAGTCGCTGCTCTGGGACGACGAGGTACGGGATGCGGCGTTCCCCTCCCTCGACGAGCGCGTGCGGATATCGGCGAAGGAGCTCGAGATGTCTGCCGAACTCGTCGAGTCGTTCGAGAACGACTTCGATCCGAGCCGTTTCAGCGACGACTATCAGGAGCAGCTTCGCGAGTTGATCGAGGCGAAGCTGAAGAAGGGCGAGGCCCTCGACACGGATGCGACGTTCGGGGAAGAGGGCGAGGACGACACCGATGGAGAGGTACTCGACCTCATGGAAGCCCTGCGGAGGAGCGTCGAGAAGAGCCGCGGCAAGAAGGCACCGGCCGCGAAGACACGCAAGAAGCCTGCCACCAGCGGCAGTTCGAAGGGCACACGCAAGAAATCGGCGTGACACGGCGCGCCGCGAGCAGGCCGCTGGAGTTGTCGAGCGTGGCTTCCTAGAGTTGGGGTGATGGCAACCCACGATCATGCGCACGGCCCCTCGCGCGGGCACGACCACGTCGGAACGGCGAATCGCCGCCGACTGGTGATCGCGATCGCCATAATCGGCACGGTCTTCGTCGTGCAGGCCGTCGGCGCCATCCTTTCTGGTTCCCTCGCGCTGCTCGCCGATGCCGGGCACATGCTCTCGGATGTTGCGGCGCTCGTCATCGCCCTCGTCGCAACCGTCATCGCCGCACGGCCGCCCAGCGACCGGCAGACGTTCGGTCACCGGCGGGTGGAGGTGTTCGCGGCATTCATCAACGCGGCGATCCTCGTCGGGGTCGTCGTGTACGTCGTCGTGGAGGCCTTCTCGCGCCTGCTCCAGCCGGGCGAACAGCATGTTGAAGGACTGCTGATGCTCGTCGTCGCCGTGATCGGAGCGCTCGCGAACCTCGCCGCGCTGCTGGTGCTGCGCGGCGGGGCGAACTCCACGATCAACATGCGCGGCGCCTACCTCGAGGTGCTGGGCGACCTCTTCGGCTCAGTCGCCGTCATCATCGCGGCCATCGTGATCATGACCACGGGCTTCCTTGCAGCGGATGCGATCGCCTCGCTGGCCATCGCCATCCTGATCCTGCCGCGCGCGTACAGCCTGCTCCGCGAGGTGGTGCTGGTGCTCAGCCAGGCGACGCCGCGCGGAACCGATGTGGCGCTCATCCGGGAGCATGTGCTGTCGCGGCCCGGCGTCGTCGACGTGCACGACGTGCACGTCTGGATGCTGACACCGGGGCAGAACGTGTTCTCGGCGCATGTCGTGGTGGAGGCATCCGTCTTCGCGAAGGGGGAGACCGGCGCGCTGCTCGACGCGCTCGGCGAATGCCTCAGCGAACATTTCGACGTGGAGCATTCGACGTTCCAGCTGGAACCGGCCGAGCATGCGGCGCACGAGCCGCTGCAGCACCCATAGCCGCCGTCGGCGAATGTCGCCGTCTGCGAATGTCGCCGTCTGCAAATGTGAAAGGGCCCCCGCCAATCGGCGGGGGCCCTTGTCTTCAGGGGGGACTACTTCTGCAGCACGACCTGCAGGTCGAGCGAGATGGTGACGTCGTCGCCGAGGGTCACGCCGCCGGCCTCGAGGGCCGCATTCCAGCTGACGCCGAAGTCGTGGCGGTTGATCTTGGTGGTGGCGCTTGCGGCCGCCTTGGTCTGGCCGTAGCCGTCGGTGATGACGCCGCCGAACTCGCCCTTGAGGGTGATCGGCTTGGTGACGCCGCGCAGCGTGAGTTCACCTTCGAGGGTGAAGTCGTCTCCGTTGGCGATGAGCCCGTGCGAGCGGAACGTCGCCGTGGGGAACTCGTCGATCTTGAAGAAGTCGCCTGTGCGCAGGTGGTTGTCGCGGTCGGCCAGGTTGGTGTTGACGGATGCGAGGTCGATTGTGGCCTCGATCGTGCTGTCGGCCGGGTTCTCAGCGGTGACGATCGTGGCGTCGACGATGTCGAAGGTGCCACGGACCTTGCTGATCATGAGGTGCTTGACGCTGAACGACACCGTGGAGTGCGCCGGGTCGAGCTTCCAGGTGCCGGCGATGTACTGGGGGTGGGTTTCAGTGGTGATGGTCATGACTCCATGCAACCGCATGCAAATGGGAGATATTCCTGATCTTGCGCAAAATTTCCTGAATGTTTGTTTTCGCGCCGCTGACGGTGTTCTCAGCTTGCGCGGAGCTTCCTCGGGTTTACTGAAATGTCGGTTCGCGGATGCCCCGGCTTCCCTCAGGCCCAGATGGCCGAGCGAAGTGCTCCGCGCAGAAACCACACCCCCCCCCATTGATGACCAGCGCGCCATGTCGTGACATCAGGCATGAGCGAGTGCATCCCGAAGTATGCCCGGCAGCGGCCCGACCGCAGCCACAGGGCAAAGATAAAGGAAAGCCCGCGTGCCCCCAATCGTTACATCCCCACGCCTTGGCGTGCCCCAGAATGCTGTGCACCAGAATCGTGGCGATACGCTGCCGAGCCTCCCACCCGCCCTGCAGCGCAGGATCGGCTATGTGCACGGCGTCAAGCGACTCAGGCCCCGTTTCGCGCTCGTGACGGGCGCATTCGTTCTCGCGACCGGGCTGGGAGCGGCGCTGCCCGCCGCAGCGCAGACGATCGAGGGGGTCGTGGGCGAACCGCAGGTGCCGTCGCAGTCGCTCGTCATCGCATCCGTGCCCGATATTGCACCGCTCGCACCCGACAGCTACACGGCAACGCTGCTGCCCACCCTCGTGTACCCGGTTGCCCCCGGCATCGGGATCGCCAGCGGCTACGGGCCGCGCTCATGCTCCGGATGCCACTCCACATTCCATGAGGGAATAGACATATTCCCCGGGGCCGGAACGCCGATCCAGTCGATCGCCGCCGGCACGGTGCGCGAGGCCTCCACGAGCGGAGACTTCGGCGTGCACCTCGTGATCGACCATGTGATCGACGGGCAGCTCGTCACCGCCGTCTACGCGCATCTGCAGGCCGGCTCGATGAATCTGAGCGCCGGCCAGCAGCTCGAGGCTGGCCAGGTGATCGGCGCCGTCGGTGCGACAGGAAACGCGCAGGGGGCACACCTGCATTTCGAGCTGCACCCCGGCGGGGGAGCCTCGGTCAACCCCTATGCGTGGATCGCTGCCCGAATCGGGTAGTCGGGAGCGCTCTGCCAGTAGATTGAGGCCATGACACCAAACCCTTCGGTTTCAATCGTCATCCCCGCCTACAACGAAGAGGCCAGCATTCGGGCCTGTGTCACCGCGGCGCTCCTGCAGACGCGCCCCGCCCTCGAAGTCATCGTCGTCGACAACAGGTCGACGGATCGCACGGCCGAGATCGTGCGCGAACTCCAGAAGGAGTTCGACGGCAGCTCACTCATCTATCTTCAGCAGGATGCGACGCAGGGGCTCGTGCCCACCCGCAACTTCGGCATCGACAGCGCCCGCGGTGACGTCATCGGCCGCATCGACGCCGACTCCGTCGTCGAACCGAACTGGGTCGACGAGGTGCAGAAGGCGTTCCAGGATGAGGGTGTGTCGGCCGCGACGGGCCCCGTGCTCTACTACGACATGCCGATGAAGAGATTCGGCCTCAAAGCTGACGACAGCGTGCGGCGGCTCATGCTGCGCATCCTCGGCGATTACCGCTTTCTGTTCGGCAGCAACATGGCCATCCGCCGGGAGGCATGGCAGCAGATCCGTCACGAGGCCTGCATCGACGAGGCCGACGTGATGCACGAGGACATCGACCTCTCGCTGCACCTGCGGGCGCACGAACTGACCATCGCCTACGTGCCGACGATGGTCAGTGGGATGTCTGCCCGCCGTCTCGAGGACTCGCCCAGTGACTTTCACTACTACGCGCACCGCTTCGACCGCACCTTCACCCGACACGGCCTCAGCAACCCGGTGCTGCGCGCGCCCATGTGGGTGTTCCTGGCGATCTACCCCTTCGCCAAGACGTTGCGAACGGTCGACCAGAGGGCGCGTGCGCTCGTCGCTCGCACGCCGGCGCTCGACTGACACATGACCATCAGACGGTGCCGAGGGATGTCGGTGGCGCCGACTAGCCTGAACTGATGGGCAAGCAGGATGGCAGTGCGCGGCAGGTCAGCGCCGACACCGTCGACAGCTGGAGTGCGCCCATCCTGCACGTCGACCTCGATGCCTTCTTCGCCTCCGTCGAGCTGCTGGAGCGGCCGGAGCTCGTCGACAGGCCCGTCGTCATTGCGCACAACTCGGCCCGCTCGGTTGTGAGCGCCGCCAACTATCCTGCCCGCAAGTTCGGGGTGCGTTCGGCGATGCCGCTCGCGCAGGCCCTGCGACGCTGCCCGCACGCGGTCGTTCTGGAGCCGCATTTCGAGAAGTACCGCCACTTCTCGAGCATCGTCATGGATGTCTTCGACCAGATGACGCCATCCGTGGAACGGCTCGGCATCGATGAGGCCTTCCTCGACGTCTCCGGCGCGGGCAAGGTGCTTGGCTCGCCCGCCGACATCGCGCGGCTCATCCGCGCCAGGGTGAGGGAGGAGACAGGGCTGGCCTGCTCTGTGGGCGCCGCAGCCACCAAGTTCGTCGCCAAGCTCGCATCCGGTCGGGCCAAGCCTGATGGCGTGCTCGTGATCCCGGCCGAGCAGACGCTCTCCTTTCTGCACCCGCTGCCCGTCTCCGCCCTGTGGGGCGTCGGGGCGGCGACGGAGCAGGCGCTCACCCGCAGGGCGCTGCACACGATCGGCGACATCGCCGTGACCCCACTCGACTCGCTGCAGCGCGGGCTCGGTGATGCGCTCGGGCTGAGGCTCTACGAGCTGTCGCGCGGCATCGACCCGCGCGCCGTCACCCCCGGCCGCGAGGAGAAGAGCATCAGCCACGAGGTGACATTCGAGACGGATGTCGTCGACGACGCCATTCTGCACCGCGAACTCCTGCGCCTGTCGAACCGGGTGGCCGTGCGCCTGCGCTCCGCTGGGCTCACCGGCGGCACCATCGCGCTCAAGCTCCGCTACGCCGACTTCACCACCCTCAGCCGCTCGCGCAAACTGGCAGAACCGACCGATCTCGGCCGGGCCATCTACGCGGAGGCGCGATCCAGTCTCGAGGCGCTGGGGGAGCATCCGCCCGTGCGTCTCATCGGTGTGCGCGCCGAGCAGCTCGCCCCCGCGGGCGGCGAGGCGCTCGCGCTGTGGGATGAGCACGACGGATGGCGCGAGGCCGAGCGCACGATCGACGGCGTCGCCCAGAAGTTCGGTCGTGACACGCTGCGCCCCGCCTCGCTGTTCAGCAAGGCACCGCCCGAGCGGCCCGCCTGAGCGAAGGCGTCAGCCCCAGCCGAGCTCGTGCAGTTGCGCGTCGTCGATGCCGTAGAAGTGGGCGATCTCGTGCACGAGTGTCACGTGGATCTCCTCCTTCAGCTGGTCGATGTCAGCGCAGATGGCGAGCAGCGGCTCCCGAAAGAGGATGATGCGATCGGGCAGTTCGCCGAAGCCGTACTGGCCGCGATCGGTGAGCGCGACGCCCTCGTACAGCCCCAGCAGATCGAGTGAGCCGTCTTCGGGGCGGTCCTCGGTGACGAACACCACATTGTCGAGGCCGTCGACCATGTCGTCGGGCAGCAGGTCGAGCTCGTCGACGACGAGTCGCTCGAACTCCTCCGCGCTCAGCTCAAGCATCGACGCCGCCCGCAGGCGAGTCGAGGGCCTCCACGAGCGAATTCTGAATGAAGCCGAGCCAGTCGTAGACATCGCGCATCATCGGGTCGACGTCACGTCCCGCATCGTCGTCCTCCGTGTCGATGCCGAGGCGGGTGGCCACGATGAGGCGCACATCGGTGAGCACGCGAAGCCACGCGCCGGCCTCCTGCGCATCGAGCCGCACCTCACCAGAGTCGGATGCCGCCTCCAATGTTCGCAACACGGTGCGCGCGTTGTCGGACTTGCGCTGCAGCAGCCCCGCCGCGGTCAGCCTGCGGAACTCCGCCGAGCCCTCCGCGTCATCCGGGTAGGCATCCGGCAGAAGCCTGAGCAGCGCCGGATCGGATGCGACATCGCCGCCCTCCATCACCAGGCCGCCCACCTGCGTGACCAGGCTCTCCAGAAGCGCCCGCTCATCTGCATCCGCCACCGCCACCATGGTGCCGTCGTCGGCGCGCTCGAATCGTCTCACTTTCGCACCTCAGCCATCGACCCTGCTGAGTGTCGCCCACAGACCGAAATCATGCATCGCCTCAACGTGGCGCTCCATCTGCTCACGGCCGCCCGTCGCCACGACCGCCTTGCCCTCGAGGTGAACCTGCAGCATCAGCCGTTCCGCCTCCGCCGGCGCGTAGCCGAAGTAACTGCGGAAGACGTAGGAGACGTACGACATGAGGTTGACGGGGTCGTTCCAGACGAGCGCCGCCCACGGGGACTCGGGGGTCGTCACCGTTTCCGTGTCGTGGCGTTCAAGCGTCTGGGGCATGCAACCAGCCTGTCACAGTGCCGCAGGCGCAGAAAACAGAATCGGCCCGGGCTGGCACACATGCCAACCCGGGCCGATCGGGATGTCCTGAGACATCACATTGGGGTGAACGACGGGACTCGAACCCGCGACATCCGGCACCACAAGCCAGCGCTCTACCAACTGAGCTACGCCCACCATGTCTCCCCGCACGCAAGGTGCGGAGCCACCAGAGGAGTCTATTACAGACGGGAGCTGAATTCCTCCACCACAGACGACGACACCCGCACGAGCTCCTCCGTGGTCGGGCCCGGCTCGGAGACGAACACCGCGCGCCGGTAATACCCGAGCTCGCGGATCGACTCCAAGATGTCGGCGAGGGCCCTGTGGCCGCCGTTCTTGGCCGGCGCATTGAAGTACACGCGCGGGAACCAGTGGCGTGCGAGCTCCTTGATCGACGACACGTCAACGCTGCGGTAGTGCAGGTGCGCATCCACCCGCGGCATGTACTTGGCGATGAAAGCGCGGTCGGTGCCGATGGTGTTGCCGGCGAGAGGGGCAACCCCCGCGGTCGGCACATGCTCGAGGATGTACTCGTTGACCGCGAACTCGGCATCCGCCAGGCTGACCCCGTTCGGGATCTCCTCCAGCAGCCCCGACTCGGTGTGCATGTTGCGCACGAAGTCGCCCATGTTGTCGAGCGCCGACTGGTCTGGCTTGATGACGATCGAGAAGCCCGGATGGATCAGCCTCAGCTCATAGTCGGTGATGACGACCGCCACCTCGACGAGCTCATCGTTGACGAGATCGAGCCCCGTCATTTCGCAGTCGATCCAAACGAGACGATCCGTGCTACCAGCCATCCCCTCAGCCTACAGTCGGGCGGCGACACGAGCCGCCGCGCGTGGCTGTGCGCAGCACACGAATGCGGCGAGCTTCTCGCAGCAGCGCCCCCGAGGTGGTAGAACAAGACCATGAGTGAAGCCAAGCCGAAGCTCGCCAAAGGCGACGAATACATCGTGATCTACTCCGGCGGACCCAGCGACGGGCAGACCGACCGCAGGATCAGCACAGACGGCAGCTGGGACGACGAGCTGACCGTGCTCGCGGCCGAGGCCGGCAACGAGACACTCATCAACTACGACGCCGCCAGCTGGCGTGAAGTGGGCGGCGTCTACCATGTCACCTACAGCTACGACGCCAAGGACAGCGAAGCAGTCGAAGATCCCGAAGACCGCGACTGAAACGACGCACCGGCAGCAGGAGAGCGGATGCCCCGGGCACACGTGACCTCGCATCGGGAATCCCTGCGGCCCCTGCGTCGTTGCACCCCAACGTGCAACTGATCCTCTTCTCCTCCGCCTTCTGCGACCCGTGCATCCACACGAGGGCGGTGCTCGATGAGGCATCCAAGCTGGTGCCCGCCGCGAAGATCGCCGACCTCGACGTCGCCCAGAACTCAGCGGAGGCAGAACGTGCCGGCATCCGGGTGACGCCGACCATCGTCGTGCTCGACGGCAACGACGAAGAGGTGTTCCGAGCAGAAGGCGTGCCCACCCTCAACCAGGTGCTCACCGCGCTCGCGCAGGCCATCTGACGCCACGAAAGCGACACGGCAGCTGCTGTATCGTTGAAGCGCCCCACGCCTCCGTAGCTCAGGGGATAGAGCAGGAGCCTTCTAATCTCTTGGTCGCAGGTTCGAATCCTGCCGGGGGCACTTTGGAGAAGATCTCGCGGTGCTTCTCATCTCTTGGTCGCAGGTTCGAATCCTGCCGGGGGCACATCTTGTTCCTGACCCGACGGCTGTACTTTGTCGCGACGGCTGTGGAAAATTTCGCCGCCGTCGCGACAAAACACAGCCGTACTAAGCGGAGAGTGCTTATTGCAGCTGCGGATCAGTAGGCGTCGTCGGGGTTGATGCGCTTGCGCACCGTCTCCGCCGACACGGGGCCGGGAGCCGTGAACGAGGTGTCATCCGGGTTGGAGGGCACGTCGACACTGTGCGTCGCGGGAGCAGCCGGCTCGGGCGTCGACGCCGGGGGAGTGGCAACAGGCGACGCCGCTGACGTGCGCGATGCGCCCCAGCTGAAGGGCTTGCGTGGCTCCGCAGCAGGCGTGGACGACTCCGCGGTGGCGACAGCTGCAGGGCGCTCGAAGCCTGCCTGAGCGGCGCTGCCGGATGACGCGGCAGGCGTCACCGCAGGTGACACCGCGGGGGGAGCGACGGCGGGCGTCGTCGAAGGCGAGGCAGGGCTGACGGCAATCGGGCCGGTCTCGTTGACCTGACGGCGAGCCCACTCCTGCTGCTTCGTGACGAGATCCTGATCGACGAGTGTCGACTCGTACGCCCACGTGTCCAGATCGCCCTTGAAGAGCTTCTTCGCGCGGCTCGGCTTCGCCTGCCACTCCACCAGCCGGTCGCGGAACTCGATCAGCGACTGATCGGCCTGAAAGCTGAAGTTGACGGAGTTCTTCTTCATCTGCGCGATCTCATGCGCGGCCCAGTCCGCCGCAAGCGCGGTGCCCGGGATGGGGAGCAGACGGATGCGCGTGTCCGCTTCGTGCACGAGATGCTCGGCATGCTGCTGCTCCGGCACCGAAAGCGTGTTCCACTTGGAGGCACGCCGTGCTGCGCTGATCAGCGCGGTCACGGTGGCGATGCGACGCTCGCGATCGGTCAGCGAGATCACCCGTCGGGTGCTCGCGCGCCCGATCAGGGCTGCGACGAGGCCGGCGACGACGATCGCGACGAACGGAATGATCGCCGTCGAGACGATCTGCCAACCCTCATCGGAGTTGAACCAGGTTACGAAATCATTCCACCACTGCATGGGGTGATGTTATCCCCGTATGGGGTACATATCGGTGGCGTCGGCGCGTGTCGCTCAACTGGGTGGCGCTCATGTTGTGGCGCCCGCAGAAGCCCGGCTCAGCCCATGGTGAAGCACTCGAGCGCCTCGTCCATGCGCCAGAACTCACCGATGACAACAAAGCGACGCAGGCGCGCGCTGATGCGCTTGGCCCTGAACCTCTCGCCATCCGCAGCCTGCACCGCGTCGACGTAACCGAGCACCTCACCGTCGGGCCGCGTCACGCGCCACATGCCCGAGGCAAGGGGTACAAGCACGATGCCGGAGGTGCTGCTGTGCGCGGCGGATGCGGTGCCGGGGGCGAAGTCGAGCGTGATCATCGGTTTCTCCTGAAATACGGTGGCTTCTCCGGCCGGCCCCGGACTTGTCACTGTGACGATAGGCGCGACCACCGACATCCGATGCCCTGATGGTGCGGAACAGCTGACAGCGCGACCCGGGCGGACTCAGCTGAGCGCGGCATCCGGGTCGTCGATGAGGGCCAGGTCGGCATCCACGACCTTGTCGACGCGTGCCGTCTGGGCGAGCACGATGCCCACGAGAACGACGCCGGCGCCGAGCATCTGCACGGCATCCAGACCCTCACCCAGCCACAGCCAGGCGAACAGGAACGCGAAGATCACTTCGGCCGTCGCCACGACGCCGGCGGCCGTCGCACTGAGATATCTGAGCGCAAGCAGCGACAGGAAGAACGGCGCGAACGACCCGAGCAGAATGTTCCACAGCAGCGGAACCCACAGCGGCACCACCGCGTCGGCCAGATTGCCGCCCAACGACACGGCCTCGCCGAACATGCCGGGGTCGAGCGTCCACCATCCGCTGAACAGCAGCCAGAACACGGTCGCCGCCGACATCGCCCAGAAGGCGACCGCCATGGGCGATGTCTTGCCGACCTCCCGCTCGCCGCCCAAGAAGTAGATGGTCAGCGCGACCGCCGCGCCGAACGCCATCGCAACCCCGAACGGGTCGAGCTCGTTCGCCCAGATGCGGGCCACGACGGCGAGGCCCACCAGAACGCATCCGATCGCCACCCACAGCCGGGCCCGCACCTTCTCCTTGAAGAAGAAGAACGCGACGACGGCGACCATGAGCACGGCCGTGTACTCGATCAGGAGGGTTATACCCACGGGCAGCCGGCTGAGCGCGACCGCGTAGAAGTACTGCAGGAGGGCCACCCCGGTCACGCCGAGAAGCGAGAGGATGGCGAGCTGCCGCAGGCTCACCCTGAACGCGTCACGGTTCATCACCAGCAGGATGCCTCCGGCGATCACAGCGGTTCCGGCCACCCTGAACAGGGTCAGTTGGGCGGGGTCGAGCCCCGCATCGACGACGACCTTGGTGACGCTCCCGTTGACCCCGAACAGCACCGCCGCGAGCAGCGCGTAGACGTAGCCCAAGGGGGTATCAGGCCCTTGCGGTGCCGTCGACGGCGAGCGGCTCGATCGCGGCCAGTTCGTCGTCGGTGAGGGCGGGGGCGGATGCTGCGGCGAAGCTGTTCTCCAGCTGGGCGACGCTGCTCGCCCCGATGAGGGCCGAGGTCACCTGCGGCTGGCGCAGCACCCAGCTGAGCGCGAGCTGCGCGATGCTCTGGCCGCGGCCGGCTGCGATCTCGCCCAGGCCTCTGACCCGCTGCAGGTAGGTCTCGTCGATGTTGCTCTCGCTGATCCAGCGACCCTCAGCGGCGCGGGAGTCGCTCGGGATGCCCTTCAGGTAGCGGTCGGTGAGCATGCCCTGCGCGAGCGGGGAGAACACGATGCTGCCCATGCCGAGTTCGTCGAGCACCGGGAACAGGCCGTTCTCGATGTGGCGGTCGAACATGTTGTACCGCGGCTGGTGGATCACCAGGGGAACCTTGTGCTCGGCGATGGCGGCATGGGCCGCCCGCGTCTGCTCGGGGCTGTAGTTGGAGATGCCGGCATAGAGTGCACGGCCGGAGGTGACGGCGGTCGCCAGAGCGCCCATGGTCTCCTCGATGGGGGTGTCGGGGTCGGGGCGGTGCGAGTAGAAGATGTCGACGTAGTCGAGGCCGAGGCGTCCGAGGCTCTGGTCGAGGGAGGCGAGCAGGTTCTTGCGCGAACCCCATTCCCCGTACGGGCCCTGCCACATGTGGTAGCCGGCCTTCGACGAGATGATCAGTTCGTCGCGGTACGGCAGCAGGTCTTCGTGCAGGATGCGCCCGAAGTTGCTCTCGGCGGAGCCTCCGGGAGGGCCATAGTTGTTGGCCAGGTCGAAGTGGGTGATGCCGAGGTCGAAGGCGCGGCGGATGATGGCCCGCTGCGTGTCGATCGGGCGGTCGTTTCCGAAGTTGTTCCACAGCCCGAGCGAGATCGTCGGGAGTTTGAGACCGCTGCGGCCCACCCTCGCGTACTCGGTGGAGTCATAACGGTCGGATGCGGGGGCGTAGTCGCTGGGAACAGTCACCAGACCAGCCTAGGGCCGCAGGGCACCGAATGTGGCTGTCGCATCCGCGGTTCTGATGCCGTTGTCGAGGCCGGTCGCCTCGTAATGTGCCGACAAGCCCTCGACCCTGTCGGTGCACCGGCATAGGGTCGGATCAGTACGCAGTTCGTCTCGATTCGAGAAGGAGATCATCATGGGTGATGTGACTCTGACAGGCAAGACCTGGGTGGCGTTCGGCGAGGCCGGTGCTGTCGGAACGGTGCATTCCGTCGAGGGCGGTTACACCTACAAGCTGCTCGACGACAGCGAGTACAGGGGAGTGTTCCCCGCGCTCGATGTGGCGAAGAGCGCCCTGCACGCCAGCCTGCTGCCGGGCACGCCATGGCCGGAGTTCAAGGAACACTGAGCTCGGCCTCTTCTCCTCAACCGGCGGTCGCTGCGAGCGGTTGTCCCCTGATCGCCCGACGGCCCGCCACAGCGGTCATCGGCTGAGCAGACTGGCGTCATGACTGACACCATCACACTCACAGGCCTCGTCGCCACGGACCCCAAACACCTGACGACAGGCGAAGGACTCTCCATCACGAGCTTCAGGCTCGCGTCGACCCAACGACGCTACGACCGCTCCAAGCAGTCGTGGGTCGACGGCGACACCAACTGGTACACGGTGACCGCGTTCCGGCGCCTCGCCACCAACGTCTCCGTCTCGCTGGTCAAGGGCCAGCGGGTGCTCATCTCCGGACGGATGCGCGTGCGCGAGTGGGCGGACGGCCAGCGCAAGGGCATCTCCGTCGAGGTCGAGGCCGAGTCGATCGGCCACGACCTCCTCTGGGGCACGTCCTCGTTCACCCGCAGCATTGCGGCCTCGCGGGAGTCGGATGCCGAGGCGACGCAGTCACAGGGCGGCAGCGGTTCAGACGCCGACTCCGGCGGCTGGGCTGTTTCGGAGGTTGCGGATGCATCACAGCAGTCCCACACGACCGACGCTTCCGAGGCGCCCACTGCTCCCGAGCGGGCGGATGCCGAGCTCGCGGACGTGCCGTTCTGATCGAACGGGCGGCGCCCACCGCTGCGGCGGGCGCCGCCCCCTGTGCGCAACTCACCTAGAATCGTGACGCCAATCCGCAGCACGCTCCCGATGCTGCACCGCGCACGCGGGCCCCGGGCAGTTGAGAGGACATCGCTGTGCGGCAACGCCCCACCACGACACGGATGCGATTCGTGGCGACTGCCGCCGTGCTCCTCTGCGCAGGGCTGCTCGCAGGCTGCACCCCAGCAGCCGAGCCCGCCCCGACAGGCACACCGAAACCGTCGGCGTCGATCGAGGCGAGCGTGGCGCCACCACCTCCGGAGCTTGTCGTCGACGGGACCGCATCCGACAATCTGCCCTTCTTCGTCGCCACGGTCGACGAGCATCTCGACGCCGGCGGATCGGGTGACGGGCGCTCCTTCATCGACGCGCTCGTCGCGGCCGGCTTCGACAAGTCAGCGATGCAGGTGACCCCGGATGCGACGCCCACCGGCGGTGCCGTCGACTCGGTACTGTTCTCCGTGAGCTTCGGTGCCGACTGCATCATCGGCCAGTGGGGCCCCGGGGGCTTCTCCCACTCGGTCGCGCCCGCGCTCGGCACGGGCGCCTGCCTCGTCGGAACGACTCGCGCCATCGACTGGTAGTCGCGCCCGAATCATCACTTGCGGGGGAGTGGCTCGGCTGTCAGCGGGGGCCAACTAAACTCTTCGCATGGCCGAATACATTTACTCGATGGTCCGCGCCCGCAAGGCGGTCGGAGACAAGCTCATCCTCGATGACGTCACCATGGCGTTCCTGCCGGGGGCGAAGATCGGAATGCTCGGCCCGAACGGTGCCGGTAAGTCGACGATCCTCAAGATCATGGCCGGGCTCGACACCCCCAGCAACGGCGAAGCCAAGCTGACGCCCGGCTTCAGCGTGGGCATCCTCATGCAGGAGCCGGAGCTCGACGAGTCGAAGACGGTGCTCGAGAACGTGCAGGAAGGCCTCGGCGAGATCAAGCGTCAGGTCGACCGTTTCAACGAGATCTCCGCGCTCATGGCAGAGCCCGACGCCGACTTCGACACCCTTCTCGCCGAGATGGGCACCCTGCAGGAGGCCATCGACGCCGCCGACGCGTGGGACCTCGACTCGCAGCTCGAGCAGGCCATGGACGCCCTGCGCACCCCGCCCGGCGACTGGTCGGTCGCGAACCTCTCCGGCGGTGAGAAGCGCCGCGTCGCACTCTGCAAGCTGCTGCTGCAGAAGCCCGACCTGCTGCTCCTCGACGAGCCCACCAACCACCTCGACGCCGAGAGTGTGCTGTGGCTTGAGCAGCACCTCGCGCAGTACCACGGTGCTGTCATCGCCGTCACCCACGACCGGTACTTCCTCGACCACGTGGCCGAGTGGATCGCCGAGGTCGATCGCGGGCGCCTCTACCCCTACGAGGGCAACTACTCCACCTACCTGGAGAAGAAAGCCGAGCGGATGAACATCGCCGGCAAGAAGGACCAGAAGCTGGCCAAGCGCCTGGCCGAGGAGCTCGAGTGGGTGCGCAGCAACGCGAAGGGCCGCCAGACGAAGTCGAAGGCCCGACTCGCGCGCTACGAGGAGATGGCTGCCGAGGCGGAGAAGACCCGCAAGTTGGACTTCGAGGAGATCGTCATCCCCGTGGGCCCGCGTCTCGGCTCGCAGGTCATCGACGCGAAGAAGCTCAAGAAGGGCTTCGACGACCGCGTGCTCATCGACGGGCTCTCCTTCACCCTGCCCCGCAACGGCATCGTCGGCATCATCGGCCCCAACGGCGTCGGTAAGACGACCCTGTTCAAGACCATCGTCGGCCTCGAGCCGCTCGACGGCGGCGACCTCAAGATCGGCGAGACGGTGCAGATCTCGTACGTCGACCAGAGCCGTGGTGGCATCGACCCGAACAAGACACTGTGGGAGGTCGTCTCAGAGGGGCACGACTTCATTCAGGTCGGCAAGACCGAGATCCCGTCACGCGCGTACGTGTCGCAGTTCGGCTTCAAGGGGCCCGACCAGCAGAAGAAGGCCGGCGTGCTCTCCGGTGGTGAGCGCAACCGCCTCAACCTGGCGCTCACCCTCAAGCAGGGCGGCAACCTCCTCCTGCTCGACGAGCCCACCAACGACCTCGACATCGAGACGCTGTCGAGTCTCGAGAATGCACTGCTCGAGTTCCCCGGCTGCGCCGTGGTCATCACCCACGACCGGTGGTTCCTCGACCGCATCGCCACTCACATCCTCGCCTGGGAGGGCACCGCGAAGAACCCGTCGTACTGGCACTGGTTCGAGGGCAACTTCGAGTCGTACGAGGAGAACAAGGTCGAGCGCCTCGGCCCGGATGCGGCCAAGCCGCACCGCTCCACCTACCGCAAGCTCACCCGCGACTGAGCGTATTCGTGCGGAGCGCATCCGACCGGAGCGTTTTCGAGCGTTGAACGCGAAACGGCGACCACCCCGAGGGGCGGTCGCCGTTTCATGTCATGGGCGAACTCAGCTGGTGAGGCCGTCCACGTACTCCTGGTTCTCTGCGATCCAGTCAGCGACGATCGACTCGTACTCGCTGGCGTCAGCACCACTGTTGTACATCGCGTTCTCGAGCGAGTACAGCAGCTCCGAATCGAGCTTCCAGTCACCGATCCATCCGGCGAGCTCAGAGAACTCATCCCCGAAACCACTGCGGGCGATCGAGTGGATGCCCTCAGACGCGCCGAGCGTGCCCTCCGGGTCCTCGAGGTCCCTGATCGGGTACTCGTCGTAGGCCCAGTGCGGACGCCACAGGGTGACGGCCACGTTCTCGCCGGCGTCGAGTGCCGCGCTCAGCTCAGAGAGCATGGCCGGGGTGGAGGAGGTGAGGAACTCCATGCCGTCCAGACCGTAGGTCGGGATGGTCTGCTCGCCGACGGCCTTGGTCAGGCCGGCGCCGGGCTCGATGCCGACGATGCGGTTGCCGAACTCGTCCGCGTGGTCGGCGAGCTCGTCGAGAGAGGTGATCGGGGCATCCTCGTTGACGGCCACGGTGAGAACCGCGTCGTCGTTCCAGGAGCCGAGATCCTCAAGGCTGTCACCGTACTCGTCCATGTAGGACTGGTGCGTCAGCGGCAGCCAGCCGTCGAACGCCACATCGTAGTCACCGGTGCTGAGGCCCGCGAAGACGGGGCCGGCGTCGGCGTACTCGAGCGTGACGTCGTAGCCCTTCTCCTCGAGAACGGCCTTCCACAGGTACGAGGCGGCCTCGCCCTCAGGCCAGCCGTTGAAGACGCCGACCGTCAGCGACTTGCTGTCGCCGTCGCCGGAGCCGTTGTCGCCGGTGTCGGCACTGCCCGCACATGCGGTCAGCCCGAGCAGTGCGACTGCTCCGACTGCGATGGATGTCATGAAACGCTTCTTCATGTTTCGTTCCTTTCCTCCCGATGCTGTGAATCGGGCGATTGGTCGGTACGGGGTAGCCGCACCGAGTTCCACGGATGCTGAAGCATCCGCGAGTCTTCAGACGGCGGCAGGCTCGCGCCGGTCGACGTTCGCATCGGCCGTGGCCGAAGCATCCGCCGGGTCTTCGGGGTCTGGCTTGCCCGAGGCCTTCCTGCGGTCCAGGAGGCGCCCGAACGCGGTCTTGCCGGCGCCCAGGCTTGCCGTGAGTCGATCGAGCATGATCGCGAGGATCACGACCGCCAGCCCCGCCTCGGCGCCGAGGCCGACATCGATCCGGCTGAGCGCCTGGATGATGGGGCGGCCCAGACCGCTTGCCCCGACCATGCTCGCGATGACCACCATCGACAGCGAGAGCATGATGACCTGGTTGATGCCGGCCATGATGCTCGGCTTCGCCAGCGGCAGCTGGATCTGGAACAGGATGCGACGAGGCGACGCGCCGAAGGCGTAGCCCGCCTCGACGACCTCCTTGTCGACACCGCGGATGCCCAGCTCGGTCAGACGCACGCCGGGGGCCATGGCGAACGCGATCGTCGCCACGATGCCGGGGACGACCCCGACCCGGAACAGGATGATCGCCGGAATCAGGTAGACGAACGCGGGCATGGTCTGCAGGAAGTCGAGAATCGGCTTGATGACGCGCGAGACGGCATCCGATCGCGCAGCCCAGATGCCCAACGGAACGCTGATGATCACAGCGATGAACGCGGAGACGAGGGTGAGGGCCAGCGTGTCCATCGAGTTGTCCCACTGGTTCACCGACTGGATCACCAGGAGACCCACGGCGACGCCGGCGCCGAAGCGCCAGCCGCGCAGATACCACGACAGCGCAACCAGAATGATGATGATCACCCAGAACGGTGGGGCGGAGAGCACCCAGTCGACGCCATCGAAGAGACCGTTGAAGACGGTGCGGATCACATCGAAGACGACGCCGAGATACTCGGTCACCCAATCGACGGCCGCTTTGACCCACTGGCCGAGCGGAAGACGGGGAAAGTCGTTCATGACTGGCTCCCTTCGCTTGTGGCCTGCGCCCGGTCGGCGACTCCGGCGGCGGCAGCGGTCGCCGCGAGCGTCTCGGTGATGATGTTCACGGGCACGGTGGCCGGCGGCTCCATCACAGGCAGTTCATCGGTGTTGGTCGTGACGTTGCCGAGGGCTGCGAGCAGCGTCACGCGGGGGATCACCCCGAGCAGCCTGTCGTTCTCGCCGGTGACGGCGATCGGCAGATCGCTCGAGACCGCGAGCTCGTACAGCTCGCTGAGGGCGGTGTCGCCCGTCACCGAGGGGAACTCGTCGCCCTTGATCGGTGCCAGGTCGCGTTCATTGGCGCGCACCTGCTTGAGCACGGCACTGTCGCGCACGACGCCGAGCAGCGTGCGGTTGCGGCCCACGACAAAGGCGGCGGATGTCTGCAGGTCGCGCATCGTGCGCAGCGCGGCACGCGGCCCCGCCGTCGCCGACACCACGGAACGCGCGGGCTCCATCACGCTCGACGCGGTCAGCACGCGGGCGCGGTCGACATCCTGCACGAACTGGGCGACATAGTCGTTGGCGGGATCCGTGAGGATGTCCTCCGGCGTGCCGATCTGCACGATGCGGCCGTCACGCATGACGGCGATGCGGTCGCCCAGGAACATGGCCTCGTTCAGGTCATGCGTGATGAAGATGATGGTCTTGCCCAGCTGCCCCTGCAGCTCCACCAGCTGCTCCTGCATCTCACGACGGATGAGCGGGTCGAGAGCGCTGAACGCCTCATCCATGAGCAGAACATCGGTATCGGCCGTCAGCGCACGGGCGATGCCCACGCGCTGCTGCATGCCGCCCGACAGCTCGTGCGGAAACTTGTCGGCCCAGCCGTCGAGGCCCACAAGTGAGATCGTGCGGCGGGCCTGCTCGAGACGCTTCGCCTTGGGGAGACCCTGGATCTCCAGGCCGTACGCGACATTGTCGAGCACGGTGCGGTGGGGCAGCAGCGCGAAATGCTGGAACACCATCGACACATCGTCGCGGCGAACCTTGCGCAACTCCTTCATGGGGACATCCGTGGTCTGTTTGCCGTTGATGGTCACCTGGCCAGACGTCGTCTCGAGAAGCCCGTTGAGCATCCGGATCAGCGTCGACTTGCCGGAGCCCGAAAGCCCCATGACGACGAAGATCTCGCCCTTCTTCACTTCGAATGATGCGTCGATGACAGCAGCGGTGCCCAGAGGGGCCACATCGGCACGGCTTGCGCCGTCCTTCAGCTGCTTCACGGCATCCTGAGCCCTGCGGCCGAAGACCTTGAACAGGTTCTCGGCACGAACAGCGACAGTGTCAGTCACATTGGTTTCGGTCACGTCATCCTGCGACGACCACATTCCGCGACTAGGGAGCGGAACGCTCGTCCTTCGGGTTTACGGTCCGGGTCACATGAAACCGGGGCTCGCCTCAGCCACTCCTGAGGAGGGGGACAGGGCCTCGGGGACTCCGCCATGGGGCGGTTCCACGAACATGCGACCATACGTTCGCCACCGCACCTGTCGCCCAGGAAACCGTTGGGAAACAGGGCCGACGACGCCCGCGGCCTTGGCTTGAAACTGTGGCCCGCACACCCACCGCGAACTGAGCTGGCGGGCAAGGGCCGTCTAACAGACTAACAAAAGTGAGCGGATCGGGCGAATTCCACTAGCCGGATGCGACCCCTTACGGCCCGCCGATACGTGGCAGAAAGCGCCCCGATCGCCGCCAGAGCGGTGCACTACAGTCGTTGTGAAGCTGTTACCCGGCGGCGCCCGGAACGCTGCCCATTCGGAGGAATTCTTGCGCATCCACATCTCTCTTCAGTTGCGCTGGGGCGACCTCGACGCCTACAACCACGTCAACAACGTCGAGGTGTTCCGCCTGCTCGAGGAGGCGCGGGTGCGCGCATTCTGGGCGCCCGAGAACCCCCAGGAGGAGCGGCCGCCAACCGCCGTCTTCGAACGCGACTCCGGCCTGCTCAGCCTCATCGCCGGCCACCGCATCGAATACCTGCTCCCCATCGACTACCGCGGAACACCGCTCGACGTGCAGATCTGGCTCAGCAGGCTCGGCGGGGCCAGCGCCGAGATCGGCTACGAGATCCGCGACGACGAAACGCTCTACGCGTGCGCCAGCAGCACCCTCGTGTTCGTCGATGCCGCCAGCATGAGGCCACGGCGCATCCCCGACACGGTCAGGGCAGCCTGGGAGCCGTACCTGGGCGACGCGGTCGCCTTCTCCCAGCGCGGCTGATCCACCCCGTCACAGACCGGCACCGTCACAGCCCGGATGCGTTACGCCGACTCGCCGCCAGGAGACGGCACGCGCACCATGCCCTCCTGCGCGACGCTCGCCAGCAGCAGGCCATCACGAGAATAGATGCGGCCCAGCGACAGGCCGCGCCCGCCGATCGCATTCGGCGACTCCTGCACGTACAGCATCCACTCGTCCACCCGGCCGAAACGGTGCCACCACATGGCGTGGTCGAGGCTCGCGATCTTCAGACCCGGAGTGACCCACGGCAGGCCGTGCCGACGCAGAATCGGCTCCAACAGCGAATAGTCGCTCGCATAGGCGAGCGCCGCGCGGTGCAGATTCGGGTCATCCGGCATCGTTCCGATCGCCTTCATCCACACCGCCTGATGGGCGACATGCCCGCCCTCGACCGAAAGGTAGATGGGCGACGGAACATGACGCATGTCGAAGGGGCGGCCCTCAGCCCAATTGCGGGCGATCGGATGGTCGAGGTCACCGATCGAGGCGCGCGCATCCGGCAGCGACTCCGGATCAGGCAGATCGCCCGGCATGTCGATCTGGTGGTCGAGCCCCTCATCGACCTCCTGGAAGGACGTGATCAGTGACAGGATCGGAACGCCGTTCTGGTAGCTCTGCACGCTTCGCGCCGCGAAAGAACGACCGTCATGGATGCGCGCCACAGAGAACGTGATCGGCTGGCTCGCATCGCCCGGACGCAGAAAGTAACCGTGCATCGAATGGATGACCCGGTCATCCGGAACCGTGCGCATCGCCGCGACGATCGACTGCGCCAGAACCTGCCCGCCGAAGACGCGACCGCGAGGCTGCCACTGGCTCGGCCCCGTGAAGATGTCGTAGCTGGTGCGAGCACCCGTGTCGGTCAGATTCAGCGTCTCAAGCAGACCCTGCAGCGGTTCAGTCATGCGATCTCCCGGTCGAGTCGACGAAGTGGCCCCACCCGTGGCACACAAGGGGCGGCGATGTAGGTAGTTTAGATTGCAGATGAGCCAGACATTCTCCCTCGTAGACTCCCTCTCCCTGAACGACCTGCACGTGTTCCTCAGCCGTGCGGGCAGGGTGGAGGACGGTTCCGTGCGCCTGATCGCAGGCTCCGGCGTGCTCGCCGTGTACGTGGGCGTGCTCTTCCCGGTCGGCCTGCTCGACGAGAGCCCCACCGTTCTCGGCCTGCGCACCTTCGCCCTCACCGATGACGCGAGCTTCGACGCCGTCGTGCCCATGCGCTCGCTCATGGAGCGGATCGTGCGGCTGCAGGGCCAGAATCCCGAACCGGATGCCCCGGTCACCGTCGGCCTGCCCATTCAGGTGAACACCGCCACCTGGGCGGCCATCTCGCCTCCCCGTGGTGGCTGGCATGCCCTGCCGCAGGCTGACGCGGCGATGATCGAGCGCACCGCCCGTGCCGGCATCGAAGAGGTCGCAGAGGCCGTACCGACGGGCATGGGGGAGCAGATCGTGCACCGCGTGCGCTCCGAGGTGTGGGGGCGCGGCATTCCCGGGCTGGAATATGTTCCCGCGGGGGCGGCGTTCGCCGCGTACAGCCTCGGCTTCCTCGGCACAGACGGTGACGCGCAGTCGGGCGGCCGCGTGGCATCCGTGTCCCTCTTCGAGACGGGCCCCTGGACCAGACTGAGCACTCCGCGCGGCCACACCCTCGTGCGCCGCCGCGGCTGGACCCTCCAGCGCTAGCCGGCTCCGGGGCGGCTCAGGCGAGCGCGGCCGCCGCGCGGCCGGCTGTTCGGCCCGTGAAGAGGCAGCCGCCGAGGAAGGTGCCCTCGAGTGAGCGGTAGCCGTGCACACCGCCTCCGCCGAAACCGGATGCCTCACCCGCCGCGAACAGGCCGGGAATCGGCTCGCCATCGGCGCCGAGCACGCGCCCCGAGAGGTCGGTCTGCAGCCCGCCGAGGCTCTTTCGGGTGAGAATGTGCAGGCGCACCGCGATGAGCGGCCCCGCCTTCGGGTCGAGGATGCGATGCGGCGACGCGACCCGGATGAGCTTGTCGCCGAGGTAGTGGCGGGCCTGCCGCAGCGCGTTCACCTGCGAATCCTTGCTGAACTGGTTCGCCAGCTGCAGGTCGCGGGCCTCTATCTCGCGACGCACCTGCTCCGCGTCGATGGGAACATCCGGGGTCAGTTCCTGCATGCGGCGCAGCAGCTCGTCGAGCGTGTCGGCGACGATGAAATCGGCACCCTTCTCCTTGAACGCCTCGACGGGGGCCGGCGCTCCCGTGCGAACGCGCTGCAGGAGCAGCCCGATGTCCTTGCCGGTCAGGTCGGGGTTCTGCTCGCTGCCGGAGAGCGCGAACTCCTTCTCGATGATCTTCTGAGTGAGCACGAACCAGCTGTGGTCGTGGCCGGTCGTGCGCAGGTGCTCGAGCGTGCCGAGGGTGTCGAAGCCGGGGAACAGCGGCACCGGGAGTCGTTTGCCGGTCGCGTCCAGCCAGATGCTCGACGGGCCGGGGAGGATGCGGATGCCGTGCCGCGCCCACACGGGCGCCCAGTTGTCGATGCCCTCCACGTAGTGCCACATGCGGTCGCCGTTGACGAGGCGCCCGCCGGCCTGTTCGGTGATTCCGAGCATCCGCCCGTCGACGTGTGCGGGCACGCCGGAGAGCATCGACTTCGGTGGCTCGCCGAGGCGGGCCGGCCACTGCTGCCGCACGAGGTCGTGGTTGCCGCCGATCCCGCCGCTGGAGACGATGACGGATGCGGCGCGCGCCTCGAACTCGCCGGCTGCGTTCCGGTTGCTGGCCTCGCCGCGCCCTGCGCCATCGACTGCGAGTACGGTTCCGCGTGCGCCGACGACTGTACCCGATTCGACCACCAGTTCGTCGACCCGATGCCGGAAGGCGAGCGTGACGAGTCCGCGGGCGGCGCCGTCGCGCACGGCGCGGATGAAGGGCTCCAGGATGCCGGGGCCGGTTCCCCAGGTGATGTGGAAGCGCGGAACCGAGTTGCCGTGGCCGGTCGCCGTGTACCCGCCGCGTTCGGCCCAGCCGACGACGGGGAACCAGCGCACCCCCTTGCCGTGCAGCCAGGCGCGCTTCTCGCCGGCCGCGAAGTCCAGGTAGGCGTCGGCCCAGCGGCGACCCCACGCATCCTCGTCGTCGCGGTCGAATCCGGCGCTGCCGTACCAGTCCTCGCGGGCCAGCTCGAGGCTGTCCTTGACGCCCATGCGCCGCTGCTCGGGCGAGTCGATGAGGAACAGCCCGCCGAACGACCACCACGCCTGCCCGCCGAAGGAGGCCTCCGGCTCCTGCTCGAGAATGGTGACCCGTTTGCCCGCCTCGAGCAGTTCGGCTGCGGCGACGAGGCCCGCGAGGCCTGCGCCGATCACGATCGCATCTGATTGCAGGGTGCTGCTGGGCATCCGGACTCCTTCGTCGTCGGGTGGGTCGGGCGGATCGGGTGGATCGGGTGAGGAAACACTATCGCTGTGCTTGATTTCACGGGATGCCGTGGGTAGCGTCGCCAGTACCGGGCAGAGCCGCCCGGGCGCCCAGGCCACAAGTCAAGGCGTGAGGATCGTGCCCGCTCGAGGTTTATCCACCGAGGTCGGCACCGATCGAGGGAGTGAACGTGCACACCGTCCTTTCTGGCGCCGACCGGCGTCTGATCGCCCCAACGGCAGAAGCGTCCGCGGCAGAGGTTCCCGCAGTCGAACCGCCCGCAGCCCACGCGGCACGGCCCCCGGAGGCGCAGCCCGCAGGGCAGCAGATGGCCCCGGATGCTGTGGCCGGGCCGATCGACCGGCCCCGGGCATCCGATGGTTCAGACGCCGAGCTCATCCAGTTGCTCGCCCCCGACGGATCGCGTCGCCACGACCCCGCCTACGAGCAGTGGGTCGCCGACATGAGCGACGAGCAGCTCGTGTCTCTCTATGAGGACATGGTTGTGGTGCGCCGCATCGACACGGAGGCGACCGCCCTGCAGCGCCAGGGCCAGCTGGGTCTGTGGCCGCCGCTGCTCGGTCAGGAGGCCGCCCAGATCGGCTCCGCCCGCGCCCTGCGCTCTGACGACTTCGTCTTCACCAGCTACCGCGAGAACGCCGTCGCGTACTGTCGCGGCGTGAGCCTGCCGGAGATGATGCCCGCCTGGCGCGGCGTCGCGCATTCCGGCTGGAACCCGTACAGCGTGGGCATGGCCCCGCCCGCCGTCATCATCGGCGCTCAGACCCTGCACGCGACCGGCTACGCGATGGGCTGCGCGAAGGATGGCGTCGATTCGGTCGCGGTCGCCTATTTCGGCGACGGGGCGACCAGCCAGGGTGATGTCAATGAGGCGATGGTGTTCGCGGCGACCTTCAATGCCCCCGTCGTGTTCTTCTGCCAGAACAACCACTGGGCGATCTCCGAGCCGGTCGGCCTGCAGGCGAAGCTGCCGATCGCCGACCGCGCTCCCGGCTTCGGCATCCCGAGCATGCGCGTCGACGGCAATGATGTGCTCGCCGTCATGGCGGCCATGCGTATCGCGCTCGATCGGGCCCGCTCCGGCGGCGGCCCCAGCTACATCGAGGCGGTCACCTACAGGATGGGCCCGCACACCACGAGCGACGACCCGAGCAGGTACGTCGATCCGGCCGAGCGGGAGGCGTGGGCTGCTAAGGACCCGATCCTCAGGATGGAGCGGATGCTCGAGGCCGCAGGAATCCTCGACGACGGGGTGCGGGCATCCGTCACCCAGAAGGCGAACGAGGTGGCCGCGGAGCTGCGCGCCGCCTGCATGGGCCTGCAGGACCCGGAGCCGCTGACCGTCTTCGATCACGTGCTGACGGAGCCGACGCCATGGCTCACGCGGCAGCGCAGCCAGTACACGGCCTACCTGGACATGTTCGAGGGGGAAACGCGATGACCGTCAGGGATGGCGTGACACTCGCCGGGGCCATCACGAGCGGGCTGCGACATGCGCTCGAGGACGACCCGAAGGTCGTGCTGATGGGCGAGGACATCGGCAAGCTCGGTGGCGTGTTCCGCGTGACGGACGGGCTGCAGCGCGACTTCGGCACCGACCGCGTCATGGACATGCCGCTCGCGGAGGCCGGAATCATGGGCACGGCGGTGGGCCTCGCCTACCGCGGCTACCGGCCCGTCGTGGAGATCCAGTTCGACGGCTTCATCTATCCGGCCTTCGACCAGATCGTGGCGCAGGTGGCGAAGCTGCACTATCGCAGCAGGGGAACGGTGCGGATGCCGATCACGATTCGCGTGCCGTTCGGCGGCGGCATCGGCTCGGTCGAGCACCACTCCGAGTCACCCGAGGCGTATTTCGCGCACACCTCGGGGCTGAGGGTTGTGAGCTGTGCCAACCCGCAGGATGCGCACTGGATGATCCGGCAGGCGGTGGCCTGTGATGACCCGGTCGTGTTCTTCGAGCCGAAGCGGCGCTACTGGATGAAGGGCGACGTCGACGACGACATGGGCATGGCTCCGTCACTCGATCGGGCGCGTATCGTCACCGCGGGCACGGATGTGACGCTGGTCGCGTACGGGCCGCTGGTGGCGACTGCGCTGGATGCGGCCCTCGCCGCCCAGGACGACGGGCTGTCGGTCGAGGTGGTCGACCTGCGCTCGCTCTCGCCGCTCGACTTCGAGACGGTCGAGGCGTCGGTGCGCAAGACGGGCCGCCTGGTCGTCGCCCATGAGGCGCAGCAGTACGGCGGGCTCGGCGCGGAGATCGCGGCGAGCGTGACCGAGCGCTGCTTCGCCGAGCTGTTGGCACCGCCCGCCCGGGTGACCGGCTTCGACACCCCGTACCCTGCGGCGCGCCTGGAGGATCACTTCCTCCCGGGCCTTGACCGGATGCTCGATGCCGTGGATCGTGTGATGGGGCGGCAGAACTCGCTCACGGGATGGACGGCATGAGCACACGCGAATTCACCCTGCCCGATCTGGGCGAGGGTCTGACCGAGTCGGAGCTCGTGACGTGGCAGGTGAGCGTCGGCGACTCCGTCGAGCTCAACCAGGTCATCGCCGAGGTGGAGACGGCGAAGGCTCTCGTCGAGCTTCCGTCGCCGTTCGCAGGCACGATCTCCCGGCTCTTCGTCGAGGAGGGCACGACGGTGAAGGTTGGCCAGCCGATCGTCTCGTTCGAGCTGGAGGACGGCGAAGCATCGACACCGGATGCCCCGGTTCCGGATGCGACGGCGCGGGAGGCGACGCAGGAGGTGCCGCAGGAAGCAACGCCGCCTGCGGGCGACCGGCAGGCATCCGAAGCCCGCACCTCGGTTCTCGTCGGCTACGGTCCGCGCGTGGAGAGCGGCGACCGCCCCAGGCGACGCCACCGCCGCGCGGAATGGCTTGCGGCGCACCCGCAGCCCGCCGCAGCGGAGCAGGCGGTTCCCGGCACGGGAGAGCAGCGCACGCCGATCTCGGGCGTGCGCAGACGCACGGCGGAGGCGATGGTGGCGAGCGCGTTCACGGCGCCGCATGCGAGCGTCTCGCTCACGGTGGATGTGACCCCGTCGCTCGAACTGTTGGAGCGTCTGCGGCTGCGGCCCGAGTTCCGGGGGCGCCGCGTGAACATCCTCACCATCGTCGCGAAGGCCGTTCTGATCGCGATCGGCCGCACGCCTCAGGTGAATGCGCACTGGGACGGCGACGCCGGCGAGATCGTCGAGTTCGAGCGGGTGAACCTGGGCATCGCCGCGGCGACCCCTCGCGGCCTGCTGGTTCCGAACATCCGCGATGCCGGAGGCCTGTCGCTGCCGGAGCTCGCCGACGCCCTCGGAGAGTTGAGCTCGACCGCGAAGGAGGGCTTCGCAACCCTGTCGCAGCTGAGCGGCGGCACCTTCACGATCACGAACATCGGCGTGTTCGGGGTCGACACGGGCACGCCAATCCTCACCCCCGGTGAGGCCGCGATCCTCGCGCTCGGCGCCGTGAGGAGGCAGCCGTGGGAGCACCGTGGCGAGATCGCACTGCGCGACGTGGTGTCGCTGTGCGTGTCGTTCGACCACAGGGTCGTCGACGGTGAGCAGGCGGCGAGATTCCTGACCGATGTGGGAGGGGTGCTCTCCGATCCGGGCAGCGTGCTCGCCCTGATCTGAGCGTCGGGTCAGGCTTGGGCCTCGGGTGGATTCAGGCGTCGAGCACGGTGGATGCCGCCGTGCCGACGCCGAGCGTCACGAGGATGCCGCCGGATGCGCGCTCCAGCCACAGGGTCACGCGCGGTCGCCGGAGCAGACGGTTGGCGCGGTCCGCGATGAACGTCACCAGGCACAGATAGGCGAGGCCGATCGCCGCCATGATCGCTCCGAGCAGCATCGTGTGGGCGAGCGCGTCGTCGCCGTGCGGCACGAACTGGGGGAGCACCGCAATGTAGAAGAGCCCGACCTTCGGGTTCGTCATGGTCGACATGAAGCCGGCGAAGGCTGCGGTCGGGCGGCGGCGTCGCCCGATCGGTGCGGTCTCGGTGACGGCCTCGACGGCGCTCCTGGCGTGACGGATGGCCTGCACGCCGAGATACACGAGATACAGGCCGCCGACGATCTTGAGGCCCCGATACAGCTCGGCCGACTGCGCGATGAGCGCCGCCAGCCCGACCGCGACGAGGACCGCCCACACGATGGTGGCCACCGCCGAGCCGCACGCGGCGAGCAGCCCCGACAGGCGGTCGCGCAGGGCGAAGCGGAGCGTCAGAACCGTGTCGGGGCCCGGGGTGAGGGCGAGCACGATGGCGAGGCCCGTGAAGGCGAGCAGAGCGGCTGCGGTCATTTTGTGATTGTGGCACGGATGCGCGCCCATGGTGACCTGGTTCGCCGCGTCAGGGCCTTGACCGTGGGCGGGGAGGAGACGAGGGTGGGGGCATGAGCGATGACGATCTCGACGCCACGAAGCGACTCACCCCAGAGCAGACGGCGACGCAGCTTGCCGGAACGGCGTTCGTGCACCTGCGCGGGGCACTGCACGCCGCATACACGACCGCCGACTTCGCCTCCGCGGCCGCACTCGTGGCGCGTGTCGGCGAGGCGGCAGACGCCCTCGACCACCACCCCGATGTGAGCCTCGGATGGGGCAGCGCCCGTTTCGTGCTCAGCTCGCACGATTCGGGCGGCGTCACCGCCAGAGATCTCGCTCTCGCGCAGCGCATCCAGGAACTCGCCGATGCGGCGGGCGCGACGGCGGCCACCCGCGTTCCCGGCAGCTACGACATCGGAATCGACACGGTCGACGCCGACGGCATCCGCCCGTTCTGGAAGGCGGCCTTCGACTACGAGGAGCAGGACCTCGGTGAGGACGGCATCGACCTCGTCGACCCTCGCGGCGTCGCCCCCAAGATCTGGTTCCAGCGCATGGACCCGCCCCGGCTCGACCGCAATCGCATCCATTTCGATGTCTATGTTCCATTCGAGGATGCGGAGGCCCGCGTCGAGGCTGTGCTCGAGGCCGGTGGCACGCTCATGACCGACGAGTTCGCGCCCAACTGGTGGGTGCTGGCGGATGCCGAAGGCAACGAGGTCTGCATCTGCACGAGCACGCGGTGAGGGCTCTCACGCGGTGAGCGCCGCCAGCGCCATCGCCTCGAGCACGCCGCGGGTGGGCGGTGCAGATGCTGCACGCACGCTGTGCGGCGTCGAGTTGATGAGCCCGAAGACGGCCTGCACTCGCACTCTCAGCTCCGAACGCGGTGCCTCCGGGAGCGTCAGGGCGAGCGCGTCGACCCAGAGCTCGCTGTAGCTGCGCTGCAGCCGGCGCACATCGTGTCGGGCGTCCTCTGCGAGGCTGTCGAGGTCGCGGTCCTGCACGCGGATGACGTCGGCGTCGCCGAGCGCGAAGTCGACGTGGAAGGCGACGAGCGCTGCCAGCGTGCCCGCGGCATCCGGATGCTCGTCGACGACCGCCTGTCCGCCCGCACGCAGTGAGGCGCTGACACCGACGAGAAGCTCCGTGAGCACGGCCTGCTTGCCACTGAAGTGACGGTAGACGGCGGGCCCGCTGACGCCGACGGCCGCGCCGAGCTCTTCGAGGGAGACGCGGGAGTAGCCGCGCTCGGCGAACTGGGCTGCCGCCGCCGTGAGCAGGGCGGTGCGGCGCTCGGCCTTGGCCTGGCTGCGGGGGGTGCCGGCCTCGCCCTGGGGGATCGCCGTCATCGCTGCTCCTTGCCGGTCTGGTCAAGTCTGGTCTGGTCTGGTCTCGAGACTGTCGCGCCAGAGCGCGACACCTCGACCAGCGGGTGGCTCTGGAGGGCGTTCCCTCGACCCGCGGTTTCTGTTATCGTAGCATTCAGTTAGCCACCATTAACTCGATTGCAGCCACAAGCTGCTCACCTTCGAAAGCGATCAATGAAGACGCTTCAGAGCCGAATCGACACCAGCGGCGAGGCATTCGCCGCCAATGCCGTTGCCCAGGCGGCCCTCGTCGATGAGCTCCGAGAGCGGCTCGCGGCTGCCGCACTGGGTGGCCCTGAAAGCTCCCGGCAGCGCCATGTCGCCCGGGGCAAGCTGCTGCCGCGCGAGCGCATCGACCGGCTGCTCGACACGGGCAGCCCCTTCCTCGAGATCGCCCCGCTCGCCGCGAACGGCCTCTACGGCGACGAGGTCCCCGGCGCGGGGGTGGTCGCCGGCGTCGGGCTCGTTCACGGCAGGCCCGTGCTCGTCATCGCGAACGATGCGACGGTCAAGGGCGGCAGCTATCATCCGCTCACCGTCAAGAAGCATCTGCGGGCGCAGGAGATCGCGCTCGAGAACAGGCTGCCCTGCATCTGTCTGGTCGACTCGGGCGGGGCGTTCCTGCCGCTGCAGGATGAGGTGTTCCCCGACCGCGACCACTTCGGCCGCATCTTCTACAACCAGGCCCGGATGTCGGCGGCTGGCATCCCGCAGCTGGCCGCGGTGCTGGGCTCCTGCACGGCAGGCGGCGCGTATGTTCCGGCGATGAGCGACGAGACGGTCATCGTGCGGGGTCAGGGCACGATCTTCCTCGGCGGGCCGCCGCTCGTGAAGGCCGCGATCGGCGAGATCGTCACCGCGGAGGAGCTTGGCGGTGGCGAGGTGCACGCGAGCGTCTCCGGCGTTGTCGATCATCTGGCGGAAAACGACGACCACGCGCTGCAGATCATGCGCGACATCGTCGAGACGCTGCCCGCGCCGCTTCCGGATGCCTGGCAGCGGCTCGAATCGCGGCCGCCGCTGGTCGACGAGTCGCAGCTGTACGGGGCTGTTCCCGTCGATGTGCAGGGGCAGTACGACGTGCGCGAGGTCATTGCTCGGCTGGTCGACGCATCCGAGTTCCATGAGTTCAAGGCCGGCTACGGGGAGACGCTCGTGACGGGTTTCGCTCGCATCGATGGGCATCCTGTCGGCATCGTTGCGAACAACGGCATTCTGTTCAGCGAGTCCGCTCAGAAGGGCGCCCATTTCATCGAGCTGTGCGACCAGCGAGGTACCCCGCTCGTGTTCCTGCAGAACATCTCGGGCTTCATGGTGGGTCGGGATGCGGAGGCGGGCGGTATCGCCAAGCACGGCGCGAAGATGGTGACGGCGGTGGCGACGACGCGGGTGCCGAAGCTGACGGTCGTCATCGGCGGCTCCTTCGGCGCGGGCAACTATTCGATGTGCGGGCGCGCCTACAGCCCCCGCTTTCTGTGGATGTGGCCCGCGGCACGCGTGAGCGTGATGGGTGGCCCGCAGGCGGCGGCCGTGCTGTCGACGATCCGGCGCGAGCAGTTGGAGGCGCGCGGCGAGGAGTGGTCTGCCGAGGATGAGGCGGCGTTCCGGCAGCCGATCGCCGAGCAGTACGAGCGGCAGGGCAGCCCCTACTATTCGACGGCCCGGCTGTGGGATGACGGCATCATCGACCCGGCAGACACCCGCCGGGTGCTCGGCCTCGCGCTCGGCGTGTGCGCGGGAGCACCGCTGCCCGATCCGGCTTTCGGCCTGTTCAGGATGTGACGCGGTGACGAAATCGATGAGCCGCTTCGGCTCGGTGCTGGTCGCCAACCGCGGGGAGATCGCGTGCCGTGTCATCCGCACGCTGCAGGCCCTGGGCATCCGTTCGGTCGCCGTCTTCAGTGATGCGGATCGCGACGCCCTGCACGTGAGGATGGCGGATGCCGCTGTGCGACTCGGCGCGGCCCCCGCCCGCGAGAGTTATCTCAACGTCGCTGCGGTCATGGCGGCCGCGCGGGCAGAGCGGGTCGATGCGGTGCATCCGGGGTACGGGTTCCTCTCGGAGAGTCCTGAGCTGGCGCGCGCCTGCGCCGAGGCCGGCATCGTGTTCGTGGGGCCGCCCGTTGCCGCGATCGAGCTGATGGGCGACAAGATGCGCGCGAAGGCCCATGTCGCAGGCCACGGCGTGGCCGTGATCCCGGGCGCGGGGGAGCCGGGTATGTCCGATGCCGAGCTCGCGGTGGCCGCGGATGCTGTGGGCTATCCGCTCATCGTGAAGCCGTCTGCCGGTGGCGGGGGCAAGGGTATGCAGCTCGTCGACGACGCTGCCGGGCTGCCGGATGCGCTCGCGACGGCACGCCGAATCGCCCGCGCGGCCTTCGGTGACGATGCGCTGCTCGTCGAGAGGTTCCTGTCGCGGCCGCGCCACATCGAGGTGCAGGTGCTTGCGGATGCGCACGGCGGCGTCGTGCATCTGGGCGAGCGCGAATGCTCTCTGCAGCGCCGGCACCAGAAGGTCGTGGAGGAGTCGCCCTCGCCGCTCGTTGGTGCGGACGAGGGGCTGCGGCAGCGGATGGGGCTGGCAGCCTGCGACGTCGCACGCAGCGCAGGCTACACGGGCGTCGGCACGGTCGAGTTCCTCGTCTCGGCGGATCGGCCCGAGGAGTTCTTCTTCATGGAGATGAACACCCGGCTGCAGGTGGAGCATCCCGTGACCGAGCTCGTCTGCACGATCGCCGGGCGTCCGCTCGACCTCGTCGAGCAGCAACTGCGGGTCGCGGCAGGGGAGCCGCTCGGCTTCGCCCAGTCGGATGTCGCGCTCAGCGGTCACGCGATCGAGGCCCGCGTGTACGCCGAAGACCCCGACACCGGATTCCTGCCGTCGACGGGCACCGCGCTCTCCCTCCGCGAGCCGAGCGGTGACGGCATCCGTGTCGACAGCGCGCTCTACGCGGGCATGCCCGTCACCGCCGACTACGACCCGATGCTCTCCAAGATCAGCGCGTGGGGTGCCGATCGCGCGCAGGCTCTCGGCCGCCTCGACCGTGCCCTCGCCGACACGCTGCTGCTCGGCCTGCACAGCAACATTGCGTTCCTGCGCGCGCTGCTCGCCGACCCCGCAGTGGGGGCGGGCGAACTCGACACGGGGCTCATCGGCCGGATGCTCGACGACGCCCACGAGACGGGTCACGAATTCAGCGCACTGGGCGAGGAGGCGCTGCCCGCAGCCGCGGCGCTCCTGTGGCACGGCTCGCCTTGGAATAGCGCACAAGCAGGCCCGCGCCCCGGCCCGCACCCCGACCTGTGGCACCGCCGCGACGGCTGGCGCCTCGGCCGGCACCGCCCGCCGGAGATCATGCTGGAGACCAGCGGTATGCGGCAGCTGGTGCCCGTCCCCGAGGAGGCCCCGCACGGCTTCGATGCCGCCCGCGACGGCGACGCGGTCTGGCTGGGCCGCGGAGGAGCATCCGCCCGATTCCGGCGCGTGCACCGCCACGAGCTGCTCGCGGAGACGCTCGCGCAGCTCGACCGCCCGAAGGGAGCAGCGGCCCCAGAAGTGCGCTCGCCCATGCCGGGCACCATCGTGACCGTCACCGTCGCATCCGGCGACAGCGTCACGGCAGGGCAGGTGGTCGCCACGGTCGAGGCGATGAAGATGGAGCACCGCCTGCTCGCAACAGTCGACGGCGTCGTGACAATCGGCGCCGCAGAAGGCGACCCGGTCAGACAAGGCCAGGTGATCGCCACGATCGCTCCTCACGAAGGAGAAGGGAACTGAGATGGGTCACCACCTGACAGAACAGCAGCAGGCGCTCAGCGACGAGGTGCGCGACTTCGCCGACACCGTCGTCGCGCCCGCCGCGTACGAGTACGACACCAAGCGCGAGCTGCCGTACGACATCATCGCCGAGATGGGGCGGATGGGCTTGTTCGGGCTGCCATTCCCGAAGGAGTACGGCGGGCAGGGTCGACCGTATTTCGATCTGTGCATCGCCGTGGAGCAGCTCGCCCGGGCCGACCAGTCCATAGCGGTCACCCTGGAGGCGGGGGTGGGGCTCGGCGCGATGCCCGTGTACCGCAGCGGCACCGAGGAGCAGCGGCAGGAGTGGCTGCCCATGCTCGCGCGCGGAGAGGCGCTCGGGGCCTTCGGCCTGACAGAGGCGGATGCGGGCAGCGATGCCGCAGGAACCAAGACGACAGCGCGGCTCGACGGCGGCGACTGGGTCATCAACGGCACCAAGCAGTTCATCACCAACTCGGGCACCCGCATCACGCGGCTGGTGACGATCACCGCCGTCACCGGCGAGTCGACGCGCGCCGACGGCAGCACCGCGAAGGAGCTCACCGCCATCATCGTGCCGGCCGGAACCCCCGGCCTGACCGTGGAGCCCTCCTACGACAAGGTCGGATGGCACACCAGCGACACGCATCCGCTCACCCTGCGCGATGTGCGCGTGCCCGAAGCCAACCTGCTGGGGGAGCGTGGCCGCGGCTTCGCCAACTTCATCCAGACCCTCGACGAGGGCAGGGTCGCGTTCGCCGCCCTCTGCTCGGGCGCCGCACACGGCTGCCTGGAGGAGGCGATCCGTTACGCGAAGAAGCGCAACGTGTTCGGGCATCCGATCGGTCAGAACCAGCACATCAACTTCACGATCGCCCGCATGCAGTCGCGCGCGCACTCGGCGCAGCTGGCCTGGCAGGATGCCGCCCTGCGGCTCGATCGCGGGCTGCCGTTCAAGATGCAGGCCAGCCTGGCGAAGCTCATCAGCAGCGAGGCCGCCATGGCGAACGCCCGCGATGCGGCGCAGATCTTCGGCGGCTACGGTTTCATGAACGAGAACGCGGTCGCGCGGCACTACCGGGATGCGAAGATCCTGGAGATCGGCGAAGGCACAACCGAGGTGCAGCTGATGGTGATCGCGCGCGAGCTGGGGTTCCGACCGTGAAAGGCAGGCCATGAAGGAGATCGAGCAGCGGGGCCTCTGGTTCGAGGAGTTCGACGAGGACGCCGTCTACCTGCACAGGCCGGGGCGCACCATCACGGAGGCCGACAATGTGCTCTTCACGACGCTCACCATGAACACGCAGTCGCTTCATCTCGACGCTGCGTGGTCGGCCGGGCAGCCCTTCGGGCAGCGTCTCGTCAACTCGATGCTGACGCTGTCGACCATGGTGGGGTCATCCGTCGCCCAGCTGACGCAGGGCACGATCGTCGCCAATCTCGGCTTCGAGCGGGTCGAGTTTCCGGCGCCGCTGTTTCACGGCGACACGCTGTACTCCGAGACGCGCGTGCTCGCGAAGCGGCTGTCGAAGTCGCGGCCGGGGCAGGGCATCGTCACACTCGAACACACGGGCCGCAACCACGATGGCACTGTCGTGGGGGTGGCGGTGCGCTCTACTCTTGTTCAGTGCGCTCCATGACATTTGCGATGGGTCCTGCCATCCTCTTCTGCCCCGCCGACCGCCCCGAACGCTACGAGAAGGCCGCAGAGCGCGCGGATGCCGTCATCCTCGATCTTGAGGACGCCGTCGCGCCCGCAGCGAAGGCCGCCGCCCGCGAGAGCCTTTTCAAAGTCAAGCTCGACCCGGCCCGCACCATCGTGCGCGTCAACCGGGCCGACGGCGAGCACTTCGCCGCCGATCTGGCCGCGCTCGCCCAGACCGGTTACCGCACGGTGATGCTGGCCAAGGCCGAATCGGAGAGGGAGCTGCTGCCGCTCGCCGACTATGCGGTCATCGCGCTCATCGAGACCGCCATCGGCGTGCAGGAGGCGCCGCGCATCGCGGCCGCCTCGAACGCCGTCGGCCTCATGTGGGGAGCGGAGGACCTCATCGTCTCGCTCGGCGGAACCGGCAGCAGGCACCCGGACGGCTCCTATCGGGATGTCGCCCGCCACGCGCGGGCGAGCGTTCTGCTGGCCGCCGGCGCGCAGGGCAAGGCGGCGATCGACGCGGTGCACGTCGACATCTCCGACACGGACGGGCTGTCGGCGGAGGCGACGGATGCCGCAGCGAGTGGCTTCACGGCGACCGCCTGCATCCACCCCAGCCAGGTTCCTGTGATCCGCGAGGCGTACCGGCCGAACCCCGACGAGGTCGCCTGGGCGCGCCACGTCGTGGAGGCGGCGGCCCAGCACGGCGGCGCGTTCAAGCTGGACGGACGGATGGTCGACGAGCCGGTCATCCGCCACGCCGAGCGCATGCTGCGCCGCGCACAGGCCTGAGCCTCGGGCGGGGCAGGCGAAACTAGGCGCGTCCCCGGATGCGGCGGCTCAGCGTCTCGGCTGCGGAGCGCACGGCGCGACCCAGACGCATCCGCTCCGCATCGTCGACGGATGCTCCCCTGAAGGTGAGGCCGACGGATGCCGCAGGGTAGTCATTGTGGTCAAGCACGGGCGCCGCGACGGAGGCATAGGGGAGCGTGATGTCACCATCCTCGGTGGCCCAGCCGCGCTCCCGGGTCTCCTCGAGCATCCGCTGCAGCTCGGCGGTCGTCGACGGGCCGTGTGAGGTGCGCCGCGGCAGGGGCGCGTCTACCGAATAGATGGCCTCGAACTGGGCGGGTGGCAGCGCCGCGAGCATGGAGCGCCCCGTCGCGGTGAGATGGGCGGGCAGCCGAACCCCGATGCTCGTGACCACGGCGGGCGCGCGGGCCGCCGCGATCTTCGAGGCGTAGACGACGTCGTCGTGCTGCAGCAGGCCGAGGTGGGCCACGAGCGGGCGCTTCGTCTCGGCGACGAGCCGTTCGAGTACGGGGCCGGCGAGGCGGGCGAGCGTGTTCGATGCGAGAACGGAGGAGCCGATCTCGCCGAGCAGTGCGCCGAGCGCGTAGCCCTGATGTTCGGGCGAGTGGATGACGAAGCCCTCGTCCTGCAGGGTGCGCAGCAGCTGGTAGGTGGAGGAGCGCGGCAGTCCCAGCTCGCGGGCGATCGTCGCCGCGCGCACGGGGCCGCTGCGGGCGGCGAGCAGGCGGATGACGCGCAGAGTGTCACGCGCGGCGGGAACGGTGCCCATGAGGCCTCCCATTGTCTGGTATCCCAGACACTACTGACGGTTTCAGTCTGCCGCAACGCGCATCCGCGGTGTCTGATGGGAGGCATGACACTCCGCACAGCGACAGCACCCACCGTGGGCACAGAACCCGTCACGCTCGACATCGGTGCTCCGTCCTTCGCCGACGTCGTCGCTGTGGCACGCGAGGGTGCGCGCGTCGAGCTGGGTGCTGCGGCGCTCGATGCGATGGCGGCGAGCCGGGCGATCGTCGATGCGATCGCCGCCGATTCTCGCCCCCACTACGGCGTGTCGACAGGTTTCGGTTCGCTCGCGAGCAAGCACATCCCGGTCGAGCGGCGGGTGCAGCTGCAGCGGTCGCTTGTGCGCAGTCATGCCGCCGGCAGCGGGCCGGAGGTCGAGCGGGAGGTCGTGCGCGCCACGATGCTGCTGCGCCTCTCGACGCTCGCGACGGGTCGCACGGGTGTGCGTCCGGTCGTCGCCGAGACCTACGCGGCCATGCTCAACTCCGGCATCACGCCCGTCGTCTACGAGTACGGCAGCCTCGGATGCTCGGGCGACCTGGCACCTCTGGCCCACTGTGCGCTGGCGGCGATGGGCGAGGGCGACGTGCGCGATGCATCCGGAACCCTGTCGCCCGCCGCGGATGCTCTGGCCGCAGCGGGCATCGCCCCGCTCGAGCTGCACGAGAAGGAGGGGCTCGCGCTCATCAACGGAACCGACGGCATGCTCGGCATGCTGGTGCTCGCCCTCGCCGATCTGCGCGCGCTCGTCACGACGGCGGATCTTGCGGCCGCCATGAGTGTCGAGGGTCTCACGGGCAACGGTGCCGTCTTCGCTGCAGATCTGCAGGCGCTGCGGCCCCATCCGGGTCAGCGCGACTCGGCGGCGAACATGCGCGCGGTGCTGGCCGGGTCGCCCATGCTGAGCAGGCCGGAGGGATTCACGAGGGTGCAGGATGCGTATTCGCTGCGCTGTGCGCCCCAGGTGCACGGCGCGGTGCGCGACACGATCGACCATGCGGCATCCGTCGCCGGGCGCGAACTGGCGTCGGCCATCGACAATCCCGTCGTGACCCCGGATGGCCGCCTCGAGTCGAACGGCAACTTCCACGGCGCCCCGCTCGGCTATGTGCTCGACTTCCTGGCGATCGCCGTGGCCGATCTCGCGAGCGTGAGCGAGCGTCGCACCGACCGCTTTCTGGATGTGGCCCGCAATCACGGTCTGAATGCGTTTCTGGCGGATGATCCGGGCGTCGACTCCGGGCACATGATCGCGCAGTACACCCAGGCCGGAATCGTGAGCGAGCTCAAACGCCTCGCTGCACCCGCGAGCGTCGACTCCATCCCATCGAGCGCCATGCAGGAGGACCACGTGTCGATGGGGTGGAGCGCCGCCCGCAAGCTGCGGCGCTCCATCGACGGGCTGGGGCGGGTCGTCGCGATCGAACTGCTCACGGCGGCACGTGCGATGGACCTGCGCGCCCCGATCGAGCCGGGCCCCGTGGCATCCGCCGTCCGTGCTCGGCTGCGCACGCGGGTGCCGGGGCCCGCAGGAGGGGACCGCTACCTGGCGCCCGAGATCGCGGCCGCGCACGAGATGGTGCTCGACGGTTCGCTTCTGGCGGCCGCCGCATCCGTCGTCACAGAACAGGGAGGAGAGCTCGTATGAGCGCAGGAGCGCGCCCCGTCAAGGCGTTTCGTGGCACCGAGCTGCACACGCTCGGGTGGCAGCAGGAGGCCGTTCTGCGGATGCTGCAGAACAACCTCGACCCGGAGGTCGCCGAGCATCCGGATGCCCTCGTCGTCTACGGCGGCACGGGCAAGGCCGTGCGCGACTGGGACAGCTTCGACGCGATCGTGCGCACCCTGACGACGCTCAAAGACGATGAGACGATGCTCGTGCAGTCCGGCAAACCGGTCGGGGTGCTGCGTACCAACGAGTGGGCGCCGCGCGTGCTCATCGCCAATTCAAATCTCGTCGGCGACTGGGCGAACTGGGACGAGTTCCGCCGCCTCGAGCAGCTCGGGCTGACCATGTACGGCCAGATGACGGCCGGTTCGTGGATCTACATCGGCACCCAGGGCATCCTGCAGGGCACCTATGAGACCTTCGCCGCGGTCGCCGCGAAGAGCTTCGGCGGTTCGCTGCAGGGCACGGTGACGCTCACGGGCGGGCTCGGCGGCATGGGTGGCGCGCAGCCGCTCGCTGTCACGATGAACGACGGCGTCGCCATCTGCGTCGACGTCGACCCCTCACGCATCTCGCGGCGTCTCGAGCATCGCTATCTGGATGTCGAGGCGCAGTCGCTCGAGCATGCGCTGAAGCTCGCCTATGAGGCCCGTGATGCGAAGAAGCCGCTCAGCATCGGCCTGCTGGGCAATGCTGCGGATGTCTTCCCGCGCCTTCTCGAGATGGGTGCGGAGATCGACATCGTCACCGATCAGACGAGCGCGCACGACCCGCTCGCCTATCTGCCGCTCGAGTTCTCCTTCGAGGAATGGGCGGATGCGCGCACGGCTGACCCGCACGGCTTTGCGGATGCCGCGCGCCGCTCCATGCGCCGGCAGGTCGAGGCGATGGTCGGGTTCCAGAGTGCGGGGGCGGAGGTGTTCGACTACGGCAACAACATCCGCACGGAGGCGAAGACCGCGGGCTTTGCGGATGCGTTCGCGTTCCCCGGTTTCGTGCCTGCGTACATCCGGCCGCTGTTCGAACAGGGCAAGGGGCCGTTTCGGTGGGCGGCGCTCAGCGGGGACCCGGCCGACATCGTCGCGACCGACCGGGCGATCCTCGAGCTCTTCCCCGAGAACGAGTCACTGGCGAAGTGGATTCGGATGGCGGGGGAGCGCGTGCAGTTCCAGGGGCTGCCGGCGCGCATCTGCTGGCTCGGTTACGGGGAACGCGACAGGGCGGGGCTGCGGTTCAACGAGATGGTCGCCTCCGGTGAGCTCTCCGCGCCTGTCGTCATCGGGCGCGACCACCTCGACTCCGGCTCCGTGGCGTCGCCGTATCGTGAGACGGAGGCCATGAAGGACGGCTCGGATGCGATCGCCGACTGGCCGCTGCTGAACGCGCTCGTCACCACCTCGTCGGGGGCCACCTGGGTGTCCATCCATCACGGGGGCGGTGTCGGTATCGGCCGCTCCATTCACGCCGGTCAGGTGATCGTCGCCGACGGCACCGAGCTTGCCGCGCGCAAGATCGCCCGGGTGCTCAGCAACGATCCGGCGATGGGGGTGCTCCGCCACGCCGATGCCGGATACGACGACGCGATCGACACCGCGGAGCGGCTCGGGGTGCGCATCCCGATGAGGGAATCCTGATGGCCCTGTCCGCTGACCCCCTGTCCGCTGGCCCCCTGTCCTCAGGCCTACTCTCCTCCGACCCGCTGTGGCCGCGCGCCGGCGGCTGGCCTGCGCCCGAGGGCGAGGCCGTCGACCTCGGCCTGATCGGCATCCCGACCTGGCGCACTTCGCTCTCGCCGACGAACGCGGGTCTCACTCCGGCCGCCGTGCGCGCGGCGCTGCGCTACTACAGCGAGCATTTCGGGGGAGCCCCGGATGCGCCGTTCACTGTCGCCGACTGGGGTGACGTCATCGATCCGGATGCTGATGAGCGCGCCGCGATCGCTTCGGTCGCCGCAGTGCGGGCGCGCCTGCTCGTAGCCCTCGGAGGGGACAACGCGGCGACGGTGCCCGCAGCGCTCGGCACCTGGGGCGCGCGCATCGGCACGGCGGGGCTCGTGACGGTCGACGCCCACCACGACCTGCGCGATGGTGTGAGCAACGGCTCGCCCGTGCGCCGGCTCATCGAGGCGGGTCTCGATGGCAGCCGGGTCGTGCAGATCGGGATCTCCGACTTCGCCAACTCGGCGGAATACGCCCGACGGGCCAAAGATTTTGGCGTGACGGTAGTGCATCGTGACGAGCTGCACGGTCGGAGCATGGCGGATGTCATGACCGAGGCGCTCGAGGTGGCCGGTTCCGCCGGAGGGCCGATCCACGTTGACCTCGATGTCGACGCCTGTGATCGCGCGGTCGCCCCCGCCTGCCCGGCCGCTGTGCCCGGGGGCATCAGCGCGCACGAGCTTCGCGTGGCCGCGCGGGAGGCGGCCCGGCATCCGCTCGTCGAGTCGGTCGACCTGACCGAGGTCGATGCGAGCGCCGATGCACCGGACGGGCGCACGGTCCGTCTCGTCGCGCTCTGCGTGCTCGAAGCGGCGGCGGGCCTGAGACTGCGAGAGGGCTGAGGAGACGACCATGAGCATCCTCATCGACGACATCGGCCTGCTTGTCACGAACGACCCCGAGCGCGGGCCGCTGACCGCCGAGCGTCGCGACGCCGCGGTCATCGTGGATGACGGCGTCATCGCGTGGGTCGGCGACAGGGTGGATGCGCCGGCAGCAGACGAGCGCATCGACGCGGGCGGACGCTGCGTGATCCCCGGTTTCGTCGACAGCCACAGCCATCTCGTCTTCGCCGGCGACCGCTCGGAGGAGTTCGCGGCACGCATGTCCGGGCATCCGTATACCGCCGGCGGCATACGCCGCACGGTCGCTCTGACCCGCGAGGCGACGGATGCCGAGCTCGCCGCGAACACCGCCCGGCTCGTCGCCGAGATGCGGGCGCAGGGCACCACAACGGTCGAGATCAAGGGCGGCTACGGGCTGACCGTCGACGACGAGGCGCGCTCGCTCATGGTCGCCGGCAGCTTCACGGCAGAGACCACCTATCTCGGCGCGCATGTCGTGCCCCCGGAGTTCGCGGGAGACCCCGCGGGCTACGTCGAGCTGGTCACGGGGGCGATGCTCGACGCCTGCGCCCCGCACGCGCGCTGGGTCGACGCGTTCTGCGACGACGGCGCATTCGATGTGGACCAGGCGCGCAGCATCCTGACCGCGGGGCAGGCCAGAGGTCTCGGCGCCCGCCTGCACGCGGGGCAGCTCGGCGAATCCGGCGGGGTGCGCCTCGCGGTCGAGCTCGGGGCCGCAAGCGTCGACCACTGCACCTTCTTGAACGAGGCCGATGTCGACGCCCTCGCGGCGGGGTCCACGGTGGCGACGCTCCTCCCGGGCGTCGAGTTCTCGACGCGACAGCCGTATCCGGATGCCCGCCGCCTGCTTGACGCGGGCGTCACGGTGGCCATCGCGACAGATTGCAACCCGGGTTCCTCGTTCACCTCGTCGATGCCGTTCTGCGTCGCCCTCGCCGTGCGCGAGATGGGCATGACGCCCGCGGAGGCGCTGTGGGCGGCGACGGCCGGCGGAGCGCAGGCGCTGTGGCGGCACGACGTGGGGCGTGTCGCCGTGGGCGCGCGGGCCGATTTCGTCGTGCTGGATGCCCCCAGCTATGTTCACCTGGCCTACCGCCCGGGCGTTCCTCTGGTCGCACGCGTCATTTAGCGGGTCGTCCAGGGAAGAATCGGGGCGGGCAGCGCGTTTGCCCGCATGTAAGCCTCGTTCACCACAACCTCGAAGGAATGTCATGACCCTCGCCCTCACAGGAGCAACCGGCCACCTCGGTCGCCTCGTCCTCGAATCGCTTCTCGCGCGGGGCGTGGCCCCCGACGACATCGTGGCGATCGGCCGAGACACGTCCAAGCTGGCCGACTTCGCCGAGCGAGGGGTGCAGCTTCGCACGGCCGACTATTCGAAGCCCGAGACCCTCGCCGCGGCCTTCGAGGGCGTCGACCGCCTCCTGCTCATCTCGGGCAGCGAGGTGGGCCAGAGGGTGAAGCAGCACGGCAACGTGATCGACGCGGCGAAGGATGCGGGGGTCGGCTTCATCGCGTACACGAGCGCCCCGAGGGCCGACACGAGCGACCTCGTGCTCGCCCCCGAGCACAAGGCGACGGAGCAGCTCATCCGTGACTCGGGCATCCCGTTCTCGTTCCTGCGCAACGGCTGGTACACCGAGAACTATGTCCAGGTCGCCCAGCAGGCGAAGCACACGGGGCTCATCATCGCGAGCCTCGGCGACGGCACCGTCGCGAGTGCTTCACGCAAGGACTTCGCGGATGCTGCGGCCGTCGTGCTCGCAGGCCCCGGTCACGAGAACAGCGTCTACGAGCTTTCGGGCGACACCGCCTGGGGATACGAGGAGCTCGCACAGGTCGTCTCCGACATCGTGGGGCGTGAGGTCACCTACAAGCGTGTCTCGTCGAAGGAGCACCGCACGATCCTCACTAAGGCGGGGCTGCCGATGGGGCAGGCCGGTTTCGTGGTCTCGCTCGACACCAACACGCGCGATGGCGCGCTCGGTCTCGTCACGGGTGATCTCGCTCGCCTCATCGGCCGCCCGACGACGCCGCTCGCAGAAGGTCTGGCAGAGGCGTACGCCGCCGCCGAGTAGCCAGATCCCTCGACCAGCAGGTGGCTACTCCTCGAACGTGTTGAGCATTGCCGTCGCGGCGCGGTCGAAGTACCCCCACAGGGTTGCGTCGTCGAGCGGGCTCAGTTCGAGCGTGTCCTGCGCTGCCCGCATGTGCTGCAGCCAGCGGTCGCGTGCGTCGGGGTTGATCTTGAACGGCACATGGCGCATCCGCAGTCTGGGATGTCCGCGCTGTTCGCTGTAGGTGCCGGGGCCGCCCCAGTACTGTTCGAGGAACATGGTGAGCCGCTGGATGGCGCCTTCGAGGTCGTGTGCCGGGTACATGGGCCACAGCACGGGGTCGTGTTGCACGCCGTCATAGAAGCGTCGCACGAGGGTCTCGAATGTGGCCCGGCCGCCGATCTTCTCGTAGAAGCTGCCGCCTGCGGCTTCGCCGTGCTCGCCGACGCGCAGGGTCACCGGGCTGATCTGCCCCACGGGCTGGTCCTGCGGAGCCTGCGCTGCGCTGTCGTTGCTCATTCCTGGTCCTTCGGGTTGGCCTTGCCGTCGCGCTTGCGAGTGCTGGTGTTGTCGCCGGTGATGGGCAGCGGCCTGGTCTTGGGCGGTCTGGCGCCGCCGACGTTGGTGGCTCCGTCGTAGCCTTTGAGCACGACGCTGTTGAGCGCGGGCAGGCGCACTCCCATGTCGTCGAGTGTGCGTTTGAGTCTGGCGCGCAGCTCGCGGGCGACGTCGTCTTTGCTGGCGGAGCGGGTCTTGACGACGAGGCGCACGACGACCGCTTCGGAGGAGATCGATTCGATGCCCCAGATTTCGGGCTTCTCGAGGATGCGGCTGCGCCATTTCGAGTTCTGGAACATGTCCATCGCTGTTGCGAGCATCCGCTCCTGCACCGCTTCGACGTCGGAGTCGTAGGGCACGGCGAGGTCGATGATGGCGCGCGCCCAGCCCTGTGAGAGGTTGCCGACGCGCAGGATCTCGCCGTTGCGCACGTACCAGAGTGTTCCGTTGACGTCGCGCACCTGGGTGACGCGGATGCCGACCACCTCGACGACGCCGGTCGCGTAGGACAGGTCGACGACGTCGCCGACGCCGAGCTGGTCTTCGCCGACCATGAAGATGCCGTTGAGCACGTCTTTGACGATGTTCTGCGCGCCGAAGCCGAGGCCTGCGCCGACGGCGGCGCTGATGATGGCGAACGCACCTGTCGCGTTGGGGAACAGGACGGCCACCAGGAGGAGCACCGCCATGATGACGATGACCGCGGTGACGGCGCTGTTGAGCACGGTTCCGAGGGCTCGGGTGCGCTGTACGACGCGCACGGCGGCGAGTGGTGAGGCGAAGAGCGCGGCCGTGTCTTCGACGTTCTGTTTCTTCTTCACGCCGTTGACGACGCGGTCGACGACTCGCCGGATGATGATGCGCAGCACCCAGTTGAGGGCGATGGCCACGACGATGATGAGAACCACCTTGACCGGAACCTGCCAGAGCTCGATGAAGGTGCGCACGCCGGCCCAGAAGGCCGTCCAGTCGAAGGGTGCCGTGGTCTCGTCCATAGGTCTACAAGTCTACGGTCGCGCCCCTGAAAGGCCGTGGATGCCGGATGCCGCAGCCGGGCCTCCCGCCCCACCGGGTGAAGGGTGAGGGCGGGAGGATCAGCCCCGGATGCCTGCGATGCCGATCATTTACGCGTCGCGTGCCTGCACCCGCAGTGCGCGCTCGACGCCGTCGAGGTTCTCGATGACGAGACGACGCAGCGCGGGGATCTCCGGGTTCGCGGCCAGCCAGGCACGGGTCGCGTCGACCAGCTCCTGGGAGGCGAGCGGCGCCGGGTAGAGGCCGTCGATGAGTGACGACGCGATTCCGTAGCTGCGCGACTCCCAGATCGTGTTCACACTCGAGAAGTAGCGCTCGATGGCGGGCCGCAGCACTGAGGCGTCGTTCACATGCTGGAAGCCGAGGCCGGTGTGCCGCACGATCATGTTCGGGGCCGTGTCGTCGTCGACGACCGACGCGAATGCCGCGAGCTTCTTCTGCGCATCGGGGAACGTGGCGCGCACGCGGGCGGCGGCCTGCTGGCCGTTTGCGGTGTTGTCCTTCGCGAGGGCCGCGTCGATCTCCGCCTCTGTCGCCTCGCCGTTCAGCACGAGGCCCTCGAGCAGCTCCCAGCCGAGGTCGGTGTCGATCGTGAGGCCGTCGAGCGTGATCGTTCCGTCGAGCAGCTCGCGCAGCGTGCGCGCATGCTCCTGTGTCGACGCGATGCTGGCGAAGAACTTCACGAACTGGAACTGCGCATCCGATCCCGCCTCTGCCTCCTGGGCGAGCTTCCACAGCTCGGTGCCCACGAGCTCGATCGTCGCCGCCTTCTTCTCCGGGGCGACATAGGAGCGGGCGACCGCCGTCAGCTGCCCGAGGGTGGTGCGGATGGTTGTGCTCTCCGTCTCGCTGGCGATGTTGCTGAGCACAAGGCGAACGTAGTCGCTGGCGGGCGTCTCGGCGTCACGGGTCGCATCCCACGCCGAACCCCACACGAGGGCGCGCGCGAGCGGGTCGCTGATGCGGCCGAGGTGCTCCAACGCGGTCGCCTGCGACACCTCGTCGAGGCGGATCTTCGCGTACGCGAGGTCGTCGTCGTTGATGAGCACGAGGGCGGGCCGGTTGAGTCCGACGAGCTCAGGGATGGAGGTGCTCTCCCCGTCGACGTCCACCTCGACGCGGTGCACGCGCTCGAGTCGGCCGTCGTTCAGCTCGTAGAAGCCGACGCCCAGGCGGTGGGGGCGGATGGTCGGGTAGTCGACGTGCGCCGTCTGCTCGATCGCGAACGAGGTGATGGTGCCCGTGGCATCCGTCTCGATGCGGGGGCGCAGCGTGTTGACGCCTGCCGTCTCGAGCCACTTGGCGCTCCAGTCGGAGAGGTCGCGACCGCTCGTCGTCTCGAGCTCGGCGAGCAGATCGCTCAGCTCGGTGTTGCCGAAGGCGTGCTTTCTGAAGTATGCGGCGACTCCGGCGAAGAACGCGTCACGGCCCACCCAGGCGACGAGCTGCTTGAGAACCGAGCCGCCCTTCGCATAGGTGATGCCGTCGAAGTTGACCTGCACGTCCTCGAGGTCGTTGATGGTGGCGACGACGGGGTGCGTCGAGGGCAGCTGGTCCTGGCGGTACGCCCAGCTCTTCTCCATGGCCTGGAACGTCGTCCACGCCTCCGTCCACTCGGTGGCCTCGGCGGTCGAGATCGTCGACGCCCACTCTGCGAAGGACTCGTTCAGCCACAGGTCGTTCCACCACTTCATGGTGACGAGGTCGCCGAACCACATGTGGGCGAGCTCATGAAGGATGGTGACGACGCGGCGCTCCCTGACCGCATCCGTCACCTTGCTGCGGAACACGTACGTCTCGGTGAAGGTGACCGCGCCGGCGTTCTCCATGGCGCCCGCGTTGAACTCGGGCACGAACAGCTGGTCGTACTTCTCGAAGGGGTACGGGAAGTCGAACTTCTCCTCGTAGTACTCGAAACCCTTGCGCGTCACGTCGAAGATGTAGTCGGAGTCGAGGTACTCGGTGAGCGACCTGCGCGAGTACACGGCCAGCGGGATGGTGCGGCCGTCGCTGCTGGTGAGCTCGCTGTGCACGGAATCGTAGGGGCCGGCGACGATCGCCGTGATGTACGACGACATGCGCTGCGTGGGGGCGAAACGCCACACCCGCTTCGCCTCGCCCGCGTTCTCAGGCTCCGGGGTGGGGGAGTTGGAGACGACGACCCAGTGCTCGGGCGCGGTCACGGTGAACGTGAACGTCGCCTTCAGGTCGGGCTGCTCGAAGACGGCGAAGACGCGACGACTGTCGGGCACCTCGAACTGTGAGTACAGATACACCTCACCGTCGACGGGGTCGACGAAGCGGTGCAGGCCCTCACCCGAGTTCGTGTACTCGGCGTCGGCGACGACCTCGAGCACATTCTCGGCCGCGAGACCATCGAGCTGGATGCGAACGCCATCAGCCGCGGATGTGTCGACCGACTCCCCATTGAGCGTGATCGAGTGCACAGTGCGCGTGAAGGCGTCGATGAACGTCGACGCACCCGGCGTCGCCGAGAACGTCACAACGGTCGAGCTGCGGAACGTCTCCTCACCTGTCGTCAGGTCGAGCGCGACGTCATAGCTCGAGACGTCGACGATGGCCTTGCGCTCCTGCGCTTCGATACGGGTGAGGTTGTCTCCGGGCATGCTGTCGCTCCTAGCGTGCAGTCGAATTCGAGTGACCGGATGTGGTCGCAGACAAGCCTAATCGGCACCTCAGCGACTCAGAATGGAAACCACCTCGACCTCGGGGGAGGGCAGGCGCCCCAGAACGCGGAGACAATCGTCGACGGATGCCCTCAGCATCTCGTACAGGACGGCATCCGGATCATCGATGCACGCCTGCGCGACGCCGAGCACCGCAGTGCTCACGATGGCGCGCCCCTGTCGGGTGAACGACAGTGTGCTCCGAGGTGTGAGGTCACGGCAGAAGCCCTGCGCCCACTCCCACGCGAGAGGGGTGTCACGGGAGACCCCGCGCACCATCTCTCGTTCCTCCTCGGATGCCCCGCCAAGCGCCTCGAGCATCCGCTCGCAGGAGATCACACCGCTGGCCAGCGCCCGCTGCCTGCTCTCCGCCACGACGGGCAGCGCGGTCGTCGCCGCACGCAGGGCGAGCACCACATCCAGGCGCGGATCCGACCCGGTCAGGCCGATCACCGACGGGATGAGCGGGGCCAGCCTCTGGCGGCCGTCATCGCCCGTGAAATCGTTGACGCCCCGCGCCAGAAACGCCAGCAACGGATGCGTGCACTGCGGATGATCACTCCACCGCTCACCCGCAAGATACGAAGCGAACTCCATGAAGCACGCGCCCTGCCGCGGGCGGCGATGCCTCCCGGCAGAGAGCACGGGCATGATCTCGGGTACGACACTGACATTCGTCATGAGCCACCTCCACGATGAGACGGATGCGCTCCCTCAAGTGTGCCCCCGAAGCGTGCAGAGCGCCAGAGCCGGGCACGCAGCCGAAGCCTGCTCTAATGGAGGCATGAGCGAAACAACCCCCACCCGCGTTGACTTCTGGTTCGACCCCTCCTGCCCCTGGGCCTGGATGGCCAGTCGCTGGGTGAAAGAGGTCGCCCACCACCGCGACCTCGAACTGAACTGGCACGTGATGAGCCTCGCCGTGCTCAACGAAGACAAAGACGTCGACGACGACTACAGGGCGTTCTTCCCGCGGGCGCTCCGCTACACCCGGCTCGTCGCGGCGCTCGCCGAGATCGAGGGGCAGCAGATCGTCGAGCCCCTCTATGACGCCCTCGGCACCCGCATCCACCCGGGAGGCTCGAAGGACCCCGACGAGGTCATCCCTGCGGCGCTCGCCGAACTCGGGCTCCCCGCCGAGTACGCGAAGTACGCCGACAGTGACGAATACGACGCGCAGATGCGCGCCAGCCACTTCGACGGCATCAACAGGGTCGGGCAGGATGTCGGCACGCCCGTCATCGCCGTCGACGGCGTAGCCTTCTTCGGACCCGTCATCTCGCCGGCACCCAAGGGGGAGCAGGCGCTCGCCCTGTGGGACGGCGTCGTCGCCGCGGCGCGCTACGACGGATTCTTCGAGCTCAAGCGTTCGCGCACGCGCGACCCCATCTTCGACTGAGGCCTGCGGGTCGCGGCCTGTCGCGCATCCGGTCGATTCTCGGCCCGTGCCGCTCACTCCTAAACTGGCCTCATGCGCATCCACATCGCCACCGATCACGCCGGTCTGGAATTCAGTCGGCAGCTGCAGGAGCACCTCACGGGGCAGGGCCACGAGGTCGTCGATCATGGGCCGATCGCCTATGACGCGCTCGACGACTACCCCTCGTTCTGCATCAATGCCGCACGTGCTGTGGCCGGCGACAGGGCGGCTGGTCTCGAATCGCTCGGCGTCGTCTTCGGCGGTTCGGGCAACGGTGAGCAGATCGCCGCGAACAAGGTCGTCGGCGTGCGCGCCGCGCTCGTCTGGAACACCTCGACCGCCGAGCTGGCGCGCGAGCACAACGATGCCAATGTGATCTCGATCGGTGCGCGCCAGCATTCCGTCGAGGAGGCGATCTCCTTCATCGACACGTTCATCGCGACCCCGTTCCCGGGTGAGGAGCGGCACGCGCGTCGCATCGCCCAGCTGGGGGAGTACGAGACGACGGGCCTCATCACGGGCCACCCGATCATCTGACGCCATGCCAGAAGGTCATTCCGTTCATCGCATCGCCCGCCAGTTCGCCCTGCATTTCGTCGGCCACAGCGTCGCCGTCTCCTCTCCGCAGGGCCGCTTCGCCGCCGGCGCGACCGAGATCGACGGGCGCGCGATGGTCAGTGCGAGGGCCGTGGGCAAGCAGATGTTTCTCGAGTTCGACAACGAGCTGACCTTGCGCGTGCACCTGGGCCTCTATGGCGCGTGGGATTTTGCGGGCGACATCACGGCGGATGCGACGACGGCCTCAGCGGGCGGCCGCATGGGGCAGACCAATCAGCGCGGCACCGTCGCCGACGGCGCGGGCACCCGCGGTGAGAACGAGGGATCGCTGCACAGCATCGGCGCCCCGCGACGCACCAGGCTCCGGATGTCCGAGGCCGAGAGTCTGAGAGAGGCGCAGGGCCCCGATCAGGACGTGTTCCCGCCCGAGCCGATCGGACAGGTCAGGGTGCGGCTGCTCACGGAGCGCGCCGTCGCGGATCTCCGCGGGCCGACGGCCTGTGAGGTGCAGCAGCCCGCCGAGGTTGCGGCCTCGCTGGCGAAGCTCGGGCCCGATCCGCTCGTCGACGACCCGCAGGAGGGCGAGGAGCGCTTCGTGGCGACGGTGCGTAGGAAGGCCACCCCGATCGGCCTTCTGCTGATGGATCAGGCCGTCGTCAGCGGCATCGGCAACGTCTATCGCGCCGAACTGCTGTTCCGCGCGCGCCTCGACCCGTACACGCCCGGAAAACTCGTGCCGGAGGAGCTCGTGCGCGAGCTCTGGCGCGATTGGACGCATCTGCTGCGTCTCGGCGTCGAGACCGGCCAGATGATGACGATGGACGGCCTCGACCCTGAGGCGTACCAAGCGGCCCTCGCGAGTCGCGACGACCGGCACTGGGTGTACCACCGCGAGGGTCAGCCATGCCGCGTGTGCGGCACGCATGTGACGATGGCGGAGGCTGCGGGGCGCAAGCTCTACTGGTGCCCCAACTGCCAGCGATGATGGCCCTTGCGGAGCTCCGGGGGCTGTCTGGCATGCTTGGCGCATGCGCCACACTCCCGACTACATCGTCACCGATCCTGAAGAGGTCAAACGACTGATCCGCTCCAGTCCGTGGGCGACGATCGTGTCGAACACGGCCAAGGGCCTCGTGGCCTCGCACTACCCGGTTGTGATCGAGGAGGACCACGAGGGCATCAGCATCGTCAGCCATGTCGGTCGCCCCGATGATCGCGCCCTCGAGTTGGGGCAGCACGAGGTCATGGTCATCATTCAGGGCCCGCACGGCTACGTGTCGCCCGGCTGGTACGACGGCGTCCCGGCCGTGCCCACCTGGAACCATGTGACGGCCCACCTGTACGGCACCCCCGAGATCCTCAGCGACGAGGAGAACTGGCGGGTGCTCGGCGACCTGGTGCACCACTTCGAGGATGCGATGCCGCATCCGAATCTGTTGGAACACAATGAGGAGTACGGGCGCAGCATCATGGCGGGCACCGTCGGATTCCGGCTGGTGGTCGATCGTTTCGAGGCGAGGGCCAAGCTCAGCCAGAACAAGTCCGATGAGGTCATCGAGAACGTCATCGCCGAGCTCGACCATGGCGAGAACTATTCGCAGCCCCATCTGGCGGCCGAGATGCGCCGCAACCACGAGAAGTGAGCGGGCCGACGCATCGGGTTCTGCGCAACGCTCGTCTCGGTGGGGAGCCCGTCGACATCCTGATCCAGGACGGCGAGATCGTCGAGATCGGCCACGCCGTCGACTGCACTGCGGAGGAGGTGCACCTCGACGGGCGCACCGTCATCCCGGGGTTGTGGGACGAGCACACACATTTCAGCCAGTGGGCGCTCCGCAGCCGGCGTGCGGATGTCTCGGGTGCGGCATCCGCCCGCGAGGCCGCCCGCATTGTCTCGAACGCCTTGGCCTCGGCTACGCCGCTTCCGCTCGACGAGCGGGGCAGGCCGCTGCCGTTCGTCGGCAATGGGTTCAGGGACGCTCTCTGGTCGGATGCCCCGAATCTCGCCGATCTCGATGATGCGGGGGCCGGAGCGCCCATCGTTCTCATCAGCGCCGACCTGCACTCGGTCTGGTTGAACACGTCGGCCCTCGAACTCTTCGGTCATTCGGGACACGAGACGGGGCTGCTGCGGGAGGAGCCCGCGTTCGAGGTGCAGCGTCGGGTCAATTCGGTTCCGGATGCGGTGCTCGACGAGTGGGTCGACGCAGCGGCGCGGGAGGCGGCAGCCCGCGGTGTCGTCGGCATCGTCGACTTCGAGATGACGTGGAATCTCGAGCCGTGGAGCCGCCGGATGGCTGGCGGATTCGATGCCCTGCGCGTCGATTTCGGCATCTACACCCAGGATCTCGACCGTGCAATCGACCTCGGGCTGAGAAGCGGCAGGCGCATCGGCGAGCTGCTCACCGTCGGCAGTTACAAGGTCATCACGGATGGTTCGCTGGGCACGCGCACGGCCTACTGCTTCGACGAGTACCCCGGGCTTGAGGGGCTGCCCGGGGCCCGCGGCCTGCTCACGGTCGCGCCGAGCGAGCTCGAACCGCTGCTGCGTCGCGCCTCGGATGCGGGTATCACCCCCGCCGTGCACGCGATCGGTGATCACGCGAACGCCCTCGTGCTCGACGTCTTCGAGGCGGTCGGCGTGACCGGTCGGATCGAGCATGCCCAATTGCTGACCCCCGGCGATGTGGAGCGTTTCGGGCGGCTCGGAATCGTGGCGAGCGTGCAGCCGGAGCATGCGATGGATGATCGGGACATCGCGGATCGGTACTGGGTCGGGCGCACCGATCGGGCTTTCCTGCTGCGATCACTGCTCGATGCGGGGGCACGTCTGCTGCTCGGTTCGGATGCCCCTGTCGCCCCGCTGGACCCGTGGGTGACGATGGCGGCGGCTGTCGGTCGCGCCCGCGATGGGCGTGAGCCGTGGCATCCGGAGCAGTCACTCACGGTGGCGCAGGCTCTGGATGCGTCTGTGCGAAGTTCTGTGGCGCCGGGGCAGCCTGCCGATCTGGTCGTTCTGGATGTTGATCCGTTCGGCGTTTCTGCCGAGGAGCTTCGTCGGATGCCCGTGGCCGGCACCCTGCTCGGCGGTCGGTGGACGCACAGGGCGTTCTGAGCTCCGGCTCGCTCGGCCCTGACCGGCACTGATCAGCCCGCTCGGCTCGCTCAGCGGAGCGCGCTGATGCTGCTGACTGCTTTCTTGAGGTCTCGGATGCGGTGCTCGTAGCGCACGGCGAGGGCGATGAGCAGCACGCCGCCGATGCCCGCCCAGACGTACCAGTCGGCGAGTTCGTAGACGGAGCGGATCTGCGGCGCGAATGTGGCGATCGCGTGGGTGAGGGTGACGGCCACGCCCAGAAGGAACGGCGCCTGCAGGCGGAGCACAACGGCGGCGACGATGACGGCCACGCCGACCACGCCGAGTGCGACGAGGCGCCACAGCGGGCGCTCGTCGATCGTGGCGATCAGTGAGGGCAGGAGGAGCAGCGCGGTGCCCGGGCCGAGCCATGGCCAGCTGCGTGCGGACGGGGTGCGGTCCAGGTGGATGGCCCCGCTCGCGAGCAGCGCGATGGCGATGGGGAGCGTGCCGTATTCGATGGCGTCGAATGCGGTGGGCTGGATGATCGGCCCGATGGCGGCTGCTGCGATGGCGACCCATCCGACGGTGCGGCTGAGCGGTGCCCGGTCGACGAGGAACGCGCTGATGTGGGTGATCGCGAGCAGCACGATGACGGCGGCCAGCCTGAGCGTGCCATCGCCGGTGTCGACGGCGACGGTGTACTCGAAGATGACGATCATGGCGATGGCGGTGATGGGCAGCGTCTGGCTCAGCGCGCGGCGCAGCTCCTGCGCGCGAACGGTTGAGCGTTCGCGCGGGCGGGCGAGTCCGATTGCGGCGACAGCGAGGGCCACGACCACGGGCAGGAGCCAGGCTTCGAGCTGCTCCCCGTTGTGGTGGAGCGCATCCACGCCTCGGACAAGTCCGACGATGACCACGCCGAGCAGCCCTGCCGCGCCGGCGGAGTCGGCGATCGGTGCGCTGGTGCGCTTGTAGGCACCGAAGAGGAGCAGTGCGGCGGATGCGGCGAGCACGACTGCGGCGCGGAGGATGCTGTTCTCATCGCTCGGGGCGGAGAGCGCGAGTGGCGCGATGGCGACGCTGAGCCCGGCGAAGGCGAGGTAGGGAACGGAGCTGCGGTGCCCGGCCTCTCCCTGCGCTTCGGATGTCACCGGTGCGCGTTCGCTGCGGTGGATGAGCCAGGCGATCACGAGGAGTGCTGCGGCGACGGGCAGCACGTGGGGTTCGAGCGCGGTCACCGATTGCGAGCCGAGCGCCCACCACAGCGCGGCGACGGCGAGCAGGAGGGCGAGCCATCCGCTGTGGCGTCGGGGGGATGCCGAGGCGAAGAGGCCATCGGGGGAGATGGCGGTGAGCAGCGCCGTGACGGCGGCGAGCAGAACGACGAGCCATCCGGTGTCTGCGCCGCGGTCGATCGCGACGGCTAATGCGGGCACGGCGACGACCGCGATTCCGATGTCGCGAGGCCAGCGCCGCGCAGTGCCGGGCTTTTGCTGTTCCTTCTCCGTCTCACGTGCCTGATGCGCCAGCTGGCGTCGCTCGGCGGTGACGGCCATGGCGAGGGCGGCCGCGGCGGCGAGCAGGGCCGCTGTGATGGGGGCGAGTTCGGTGACGATTGCGGGGATGCCGGGGTAACCGCTCACGAGGCTGAGGGCCCAGTAGAGGGCCGGTGCGGTGGCGATCGCGGCGGTCATCCGTTCGGGCACGAGTTGCGCGTTGGCGGGGAGCGCCGACCACAGCGCGGCGGCGGTGACGGAGAGGGCCGCTGCGGCGAGCAGGGCGCTTCTCACAGGCAGTGCGAGGTGTTCGGGTAGGCCGGGGCTTGCGAGTGCGCTGGCATTGCCGGCGAGCATGGTGGCGGCGAGCAGGGCACCGATGACAACGGTGATGGCGCTGAGGGCGAAGCTGATGCGTCGGTCGAGTGGGCTGAACGCGCGCAGGGGGAGGGCGGTGACGGCAGCGATCGCCGCTGCGACAAGGATGACGCCAGTGAGAGTGGCAATGCCGTTGTTCTCGGCCAGCCTGTGTGCGGTGGCGCCGGCCGTCACGAGGAAGAGTGCCTGTGCACCACCAAGAAGGCCTGCTCGGGCGGCGGTGTTTGTGAGCAGGATGCGCGCCGCGATGACCGCGGCGATGGCGGCGGCAGAGGTCAGCGGCCAGGTGTCGCTGCCGGCCCAGCCGCTCAGCCAGGCGAGGCTCACGCCGCTGATCGCGCCGGCCCAGAGTATGGGGCGGATGCCTGCGGGCAGGTTTCGGGTGCGGTCACGGCGGAGGAACAGCGCGACGAGTGCCGCCGCGGTGATGGCGAGCCAGGCTGCGAGCACCAGCCAGAGCGTGCCGAGGAGTGGTGCGGCGAGCAGGAGTGTCACGAGTGCGGCGCCGGCGAGTGCGCCGAGTGTGCGTCGCAGGAGGTGCAGCCATGAGCAGGCGAGGGTGATGAGCACGACGGCCACGGCGAGTGCTGCGACGGCGAGGTGCTGGTACTCGTTGAGGGCTTCTTTTGTGGCGCCGCTTCGCTCGTAGCTTTCTGCGAGACCTTGGACGACGCGCGCGCCGACGGTGGTGACCGCCACGAGAAGTGAAGGTAGGAGGCTGAGTGCGGCGATCACTCCGGCACCGGCTGCGGCGCCGATGAGGGCGGGTCGAAGCCCGATCCGTTGCGTGCCCAACGGCCTGTGGATGATGCGGTGCGCGAGCACGATCCAGGCGAGCGCGATGGCGACCGCGATGATGGTGGGCAGCAGCAGCGTCGCTGTGGGGTTGTTCTCTTCGGATGCCCAGAGCGCGTAGCCGGCGATGGCGGCGGTGCTTGTGGCTGCCGCTCCGATGGCGAGGGTCACCCCGAACACGCTGTCGAGCATGTCGCGCCGGTAGGCGATGAGGGCTGCGCTGTGCAGCGCGGAGATCACGGCGACACCGAGAAATGCGAGTGTCGGCGCCCACTGGTCGTGGGTTCCGACGCCGAGCGCGGCGATGGCGGCGGTGATCAGGCTGAGGGTTGTTGTGAGCAGCACGATGACGCGTTCGGCCGCTGCGGGGGCGATCTTTCGTCCGGGCGCTGCCTTGCCGGTGGCGGTGAGGTGGATGAATCCGGCGACGGCCATGGCGGATGCGACCACATACGTGCCGGAGAACCCTCCGAGTTGGTCGCTGGTCGCGGCCGCAGCTATGAGGCCTGCGCCGACGGCGAAGGTGCCGTAGCCGACGATGCCGGCGCTGCGCATCCCGCCGATTCGGTTCCAGATGATGAAGGCGGCGGATGTCACGAGCAGCACGACACCCCAGTAGGAGCGTTCGTCGACCCGGTCGAGGAGGAGCAGCCCGTTGGCGCGCACGGCGAAGGCGTCGAGGTACACGAGGAGGATGCCGAAAACGGCGATGCCTTCGGCGCTGGCCGTGAGCTTGCGGTGCCGAAGTACTGTGGCCGTGACGAGGGTTGCGACGGTGGCGAGCGCGATGATGGCGGAGCGCCAGGCGAGACCGTAGTTGATGAAGGCGTAGACGAGGAAGAAGATCGCGAACACCGACAGCAGTGCGATGCCGGTGACGAGCAGTGCGATCTGCACTCCGGAGCGTCGCGGCCGAGCGGGTGTGGTCGGCTGTGAAAGAGGGGACGGAGCGGGGGCGGGCAGGCCGGGGGACGTCGCGGTGGCCAAGGCAGGCGGTTCCGGCGCATCGGCGGCAGCGGTCAGGGGTACGGCCTGCGCGGCTCGCTGTGCGGAGCTGTAGCGGATCAGCCCGATGAGGTTGACGCGCTCGTCGAGCTGATCGGCGATTCGCTGCGAGAGTGCGGCGAGCTGGTGCGCTTCTGCTGCGCTGAGGTCGAGCCCGCAGGTTCTGCAGATGCTCGAGTGGAGCGGTGTGTAGCAGGCGGGGCAGCGGGTGGTGTCGGTGAGATCTGCGGGGTTCCGGGGCCAATATGCCCGTCCGGAGTGTGCCCGGTAGTCGCCGGTATCAGTCACGCTGCGCCCTCTCGCTTGTCCTGTCACCCGAGGCTAGTGCTCGGGTGAGGGCAAGCGAGAGGTTCGCACGCAACTGTGGATAACCTGCTGTGCCTCGTCGCTGGGGAGGAGCGGATGCTACGGGCGTCCGACCATGGGGGTCGCGTACTTCGAGGAGACCTGCACCTCGGGGCGGGGCTGCTGCACCTCGTTGGTCCACATCATGCCGTTCCACCAGCGAACCTGGGGGAGGCCGAGCGGGTCGTGGTACCAGCCGGCGGGGGCGGATGAGGCGGCAGCGGGGGAACTGAATGCTGTGGTCGTGGAAGACATCGGGTTGACTCCTGCGGGTGGTGGTCGTCTTCGGGGGAGACGAGCACAATTCGGGTTGTGGTGTCTCGATGATAGCCCCCACTCTGGGGGGTAACACAATAACCTTCGGGGTACATTTGCCCCGCACATGGGGGACTCTCGTTCGGGGGTGGAACCACCCCTCCGCCCAGCCCGCCCCTCAGGTACGCCAATCGCTCGCTCTCGCGAGTCAGGAAGAACTGATCGGCGTACTCGACGCGCCGTCGGCACCGCGCGACGAGGCATCTGTGCCGGCGGTAGCCGCGATTCGGCACAGAGAAGAAGGTAAGCGGAGGGGCAGACGGGAATCGAACCCGCGTAATCAGTTTGGAAGACTGAGGCTCTACCATTGAGCTACTGCCCCGCGAACTCTCGGCCATGGGCCGTGAGTGCTGTGAAAGTCTAGTGCATTCTCGATGTGGTTCCGGATGCTGCGCGTGCGGCGATTCGAGTCGGCTAGACTTGTCAAGGCCATTTTATGGGGCGGCGTAGCCAAGCAGCATATGCGGAGGCGGCGCAGTCAGGTTTGGGCCGCAGTTCTTCCCGGGGCGTAGCTCAGCTTGGTAGAGCGCTCGGTTTGGGACCGAGAGGTCGCAGGTTCAAATCCTGTCGCCCCGACATCAGCCCAGAAGCATAAGCATCAATGTTCATCAGACAATCCAGTACCACCACGAAGTAACAGGAGATACAGCACGTGAAGACCACGGTCGAGAAGCTGAACCCCACTCGCGTCAAGCTCGTCATCTCGGTTGGCCCCGAGGAACTCCGTCCGAGCATCGACCATGCCTACAAGCACATCGCGGAGCAGGTGAACATCCCCGGCTTCCGTCGTGGCAAGGTTCCGCCGGCCATCATCGACCAGCGGGTCGGCCGCGGAGAGGTGCTGCAGCACGCTGTCAACGAGGGTCTCGACGGTTTCTACCGCAAGGCCGCGGACGAGAACAACGTTCGCCCGCTGGGCCGCCCCGAGGCTGACGTCACGGGCCTGCCCGACGTGAAGGACTTCAGTGGCGACCTCGAGATCACCATCGAGGTCGATGTGCGCCCCGAGTTCACGCTGCCGAAGCTCGACGGGCTCAAGCTGACGGTCGACGCGGTCGACGTCAGCGACGATGAGGTCGAGGCTGAGCTGCAGAACCTGCTCACGCGCTTCGGCACGCTTGTCACCGTCGACCGCCCCGCCAAGACGGGCGACTTCGCCCAGATCGATCTGGTCGCCACCATCGGTGACGCCGAGGTCGACACGGCGAAGGGCATCTCCTACGAGATCGGCTCGGGCGAGCTCATCGAGGGCATCGACGAGGCGCTCGACTCGCTCACCGCCGGTGAGACCACCACGTTCGAGGCCCCGCTGCTCGGCGGCGACAACGCCGGTGAGAACGCGCTCATCACGGTCACTCTGAACGCTGTCAAGGAGCGCGAGCTTCCTGCTGCCGACGACGACTTCGCCCAGATCGCCAGCCAGTTCGACACCATCGACGAGCTCAAGGCCGACCTGCGCGAGCAGCTCGGCAAGTCGAAGGTCTTCGGCCAGGGCACGCAGGCGCGTGACCAGGTCGTCGAGAAGCTGCTCGAGTCGGTCGAGATCCCCGTTCCGGAGAAGCTCGTCGAGGCTGAGGTTCACCGCCACCTGGAGAACGAGAACCGCCTCGAGGATGACGAGCACCGTGCAGAGGTGACGGAGTCCAGCGAGAAGACCTTCCGCACCCAGATCCTGCTCGACTCCGTTGTGGAGGCCGAGAGCGTCAAGGTCAGCCAGAACGAGCTCACCCAGTACCTCATCCAGGGTGCGGCCCAGTACAACATGGAGCCCGGCGAGTTCATCCAGGTTCTCGACCAGAACGGCCAGATCCCCGGCATGATCGGCGAGGTCGCGCGCGGCAAGGCCCTCGCGGTCGTCCTGTCGAAGGCCAAGGTCACCGACAGCAACGGCAAGGCCGTCGACCTGAGCGAGTTCACCGCAGTAAACGACGAGGATGACAGCCCTGAGGCCGTCTTCACCGAGCCCAGCGGTCACGACCACGGCGGCGCAGGCAAGGACAGCCACGGCCGCGCGCCTGGCCACGAGCACTACGGTCACGACCACAAGTAGTCCATGACCTGATATCAGCGAAGGCCCGCGCGTCACAGACGCGCGGGCCTTCGCTGTATATTTCACTGTATACAGCTGCTCGCATCCCGCGGCGGGCGCCGGAGCCGAGGGAGCGCCAGTGGAGGCAACCACACACGCCGCCATGTCGGCCGTCTCGTCGAGTGTCGCAGCCGACAGCGTGCATGAGCGCATCCGAGACTCCATCCTCAGCGGCGAACTCCGCCCGAATGCCCGCCTCGTCGAGGGTGACCTCGCCGCCTGGCTGGGCGTGAGCCGCACCCCGGTGCGCGAGGCGCTTCTCCGCCTCACCCAGGAGGGTCTCGTGGCCCGCTCGCGCGGCTGGATCGTGCGCGAGCATCCGCCGGAGGAGTTCCTGCGCATCCTTGAAGCGCGCGCCGCGACCGAGGGCGGGGCGGCGGCTCTCGCGGCCCGCAACATCACCGAAGCGGAACTCGCAGAGCTACGCGAACTGCTCGACGGCATGGAGCATCCGGATGCGTCACGCACGCAGGTCAATGAACTGAACAAGCGATTCCACCAGTTGGTGACGGAGGCGAGCCGCAACTACCTGCTCGTGCAGTTCGCCCAGCGAACCCGCATCAGTTACTGGAACTTCACCCTCTCGAGCCTGTACACGCCGGAGGACACGGCCACGGTGAATGCGCAGCATCGCGAGATCGTCGAACGTCTTGCCGCGGGCGACGCGGAGGGCAGCGAGCGCGCCGTCAGAGCGCACATCGAACGCACCCGCGCGGTGCTGGGTGCGGCTCTCGGCCTTTCGTAACGCACGTAACACGCTTCGCGTGCGCGGCCGGGCGGGGAGCATGATGGGGGAATGAGCACACGCCCCGACAAGCATCACCCGACGACGCTGCGGCCCTTCAGCCAGGCGGTCCATGCCGGCAATCAGGTCGACCCGGGCAGCAGGGCGGTGCGCACACCACTCATCCTCGCCAACTCCTACGAGCTGCCCGAGGACCCCAGTTCGATCAGCTGGTCGTCGTCGGAGCACACCCTGTACACGCGCAATGGGGGAGCGAACCAGAAGCTGCTGCAGCAGAAGCTGGCGCTGCTCGACGGTGGCGAGGACTCGGTTGTGCTCTCGAGCGGCGTCGCCGCGCTGCACGCCGTGTTCTTCACCCTTCTGAAGAGCGGTGACCACGTCGTCATCGCCGATCAGACCTACGAGGCGAGCTTCAGGCTGTTCACCGAACTGCTGCCTGAGAAGTACGGCATCGAGGCGACATTCGTCGACACCTCAGACCTTGATGCGGTGCGCGCCGCCATCCGCCCCACCACGGTTCTGCTGCACACCGAGACGATCGCGAACCCGACCACGAGGCTGGCCGACATCGCCGCCCTCGCCGAGATCGCCCACTCGGCGGGCGTGCTGCTGAGCGTCGACTCGACGTTCACGCCGCCGCCGCTGTCTCGGCCGTTGCTCGACGGGGCCGACCTGGTCATCCATTCGCTCACCAAGTACATCAACGGCCACGGCGATGCGATGGGTGGCTCGGTGATCGGGTCGGCTGAACTCATCGGCCGCATCAAGGCCGATGCGATGGTCGACGTGGGCGGCGTCATCAGCCCCTTCAACGCCTGGCTGATCACGCGCGGTTCTGTGACGCTGCCGCTGCGCCTGCGCCAGCATGTCGCCTCGGCGCAGCGGGTGGCCGAGTTCCTCGACGCCGAGCCGCGCATCGCGTACGTCTTCTATCCGGGTCTGCCGTCGCATCCGCAGTATGAGCTGGCCACGCGCATCCTTCCGCACGGTGCCGGCGCCATGATCGCCTTCGCCGTCGATGGCGACCCGGATGCCCAGAATCGCTTCGTCTCGAATCTGCGCGTCGTCACCTCTGCCGTGTCGCTGGGCCATGACGAGTCGCTCATCGTGCACGTGGGCACCTCGGGCCCGCGGGTCGCCCACTATCCGGAGCAGTTCAAACGCTACGGGCATCTGCGCTTCTCGGTGGGGCTGGAGGACGCCGACGACATCATCGACGACCTGCGGGCGGCACTCGACGCTACGTTCTGAGCGGGTCGGGGGCCCGAAGGCGGCGACGCGTACTTTGCCTACAGCGAACGGGCCGGATTGCCCGCGTTGGCTCCTATAGATTCGACATACGCGATAACTGAAACGGAGCGTAGGCAATGGCCCAACCGGCATTGGTCAGCAGTGTTTTCGACCAACTCCTCAAGGATCGCATCATCTGGCTCGGCTCAGAGGTGCGTGACGACAACGCGAACGAGATCTGCGCGAAGATCCTCCTCCTCGCCGCAGAGGACCCGAAGCGAGACATCTACCTGTACATCAACTCACCCGGTGGTTCGATCACCGCGGGCATGGCGATCTACGACACCATGAAGTTCGTCCCGAACGACATCGTGACGGTCGGCATCGGCCTCGCCGCTTCGATGGGGCAGTTCCTGCTCTCCTCCGGCAACAAGGGCAAGCGGTACATCACGCCGAACGCCCGCGTTCTGCTGCACCAGCCGTCCGGTGGCTTCGGCGGAACATCCGCCGACATCCAGACGCAGGCGAAGGTCATCCTCGACATGAAGAAGCGGATGGCTGAGCTCACGGCGGAGCAGACCGGCAAGTCGGTCGAGCAGATCCTCCTCGATGGTGACCGTGACAACTGGTTCACCGCTCAGGAGGCCCTCGAGTACGGCTTCGTCGACCACCTGCGCGAGTTCGCGTCGGATGTCGCGGGCGGCGGCGGCACGGATGTTGCGGCCTCCGAGGCCGAGGCGAAGAACTAGGAAGCGGGAAGCAAGACATGGAATTCACGGACCCCACACTGTTCTCCGGCACGGCAGGGCGCATGCCCGAGTCCCGTTACATCCTTCCGACCTTCGAGGAGCGCACGGCCTACGGCTACAAGCGCCAGGACCCGTACGCGAAGCTCTTCGAGGATCGCATCATCTTCCTCGGCGTGCAGATCGACGACGCCTCGGCCGATGACGTCATGGCGCAGCTGCTCGTTCTCGAGAGCCAGGACCCTGACCGCGACATCGTCATGTACATCAACTCACCCGGTGGCTCGTTCACCGCGATGACGGCGATCTACGACACGATGCAGTACATCCGGCCCGAGATCCAGACGGTTGTGCTCGGCCAGGCGGCATCCGCCGCTGCGGTCATCCTGGCCGCGGGAACGCCGGGCAAGCGTCTGGCGCTGCCGAACGCGCGCATCCTCATCCACCAGCCGTCGGCGGGGGATTCGGGCCGCGGGCAGGCGTCGGACATCGAGATCCAGGCGCGCGAGATCCTGCGCATGCGCGAGTGGCTCGAGGAGACGCTGTCGCGTCACTCGAACCGCACCGTCGAGCAGGTGAACAAGGACATCGATCGCGACAACATCCTCAGCGGCCAGGAGGCCCTCGAGTATGGTCTGATCGACCAGGTTCTGACCTCGCGCAAGGGTCTGCCGCAGATCACCAAGTAGTTGACCAACGAAGAGGGCCCCGTCACAGATGTGACGGGGCCTTCTTCATGCGTTCTGCCTACTTCTTTCTGCGGGTGAGCAGCAGTGTTGCGCCTGCCGCGACGACGATTGCTCCTGCGGCTCCGAGGATCCACAGCAGCTCGCCCGAGCCGGCATCGCTTTCAGTGCCGGCGTCGGATGCGGTGGGCTCTGCACTCTCAGACGGGGCCGTCTCGTCGGCGGGGGCTTCACCTGCGCCCTCGTCCGGAGCATCCGAGGCCGTCTGCTGCCCGCAGACCGGCGCAGACGCGGAGCCGACGGATGCCTCGAAGCCGGCGGTCGGCTGCCATTCGAATGCGATCGTGCCGCTGATGGTGTGGCTGTCGGCCGATACCGCCTGCCAGTCGACCGTGTACGCGCCGGCCTCGCCGAGGGCGGCGTCGAGCACGAGCGAGGCCCCGTCGATCGCGACGCATCCGTCGCCGTAGAACAGGCCGTTCGAGTCGGTGACCTCCATCGTGTACGCCCCGTAGGAGAGCAGCACATCACTCGTGGTCACCTCGAAGCGCTCCGGCAGCTCGGTGAGCACGTCGCCGTCGGTGGGCGTCGTGGAGATCACCGAGTTGTGCGCCTGCGCCGGCTGGGCGACGCCGATGACGGCGCCCACGGTGACGAGCGCGAGCGCGGCGAGTACTGCGCCGAGCTTGCGGGATGTTGCGGATGTTGTTCCCATGATTACTTGCCTGCCTCCTGGGTTTCTGTCTTCTGGCTCTCTGCCTGCGGGCTCTCTGCCTTCGGGGTCGCGGGGCGGCGCACCGCCCTCAGGCCGAGCACGAGGCCGATTGCGCCGAGCACGAGCCCGCCGATGCCGAAACTGCGGGCGAGCAGATCGGGTTGGGTGACCTCGTCGGCAGCGTCTGCATGCGCAGTGTCATCTTCGGATGCCTCCGCGCCACCGTGCCCGTGGGCGTCGCCGGTCGATTCGCTCAGTGTGAGCACGGGAGCCGGGTGCGCGGGCTCTTCTGCGCCGTCCTCTGCGATCTCCGACCAGTCGGTCTGGCCGATTTCGCATTCCTGCAGCACGGGGAAGGCGAGCGTGTCGCCGGCCTCGCCCTCGGGCAGCAGTACCGAGAGCGCGAAGGTGTCGCGCTGGTGGTCGATCAGCGGTGTGATCGCCGTGTAGGTGATGGTGCCGTCGCCGTCGCTGATGGTCCAGCCGGGGTTGACGGTGGGGGTGACCGATTCGATCGAGTCTGGGATGGAGAAGGTGAGGGCCGTCGTCGACGAGCCCTCGCATCCGTGGCCCACCGCAAAGGTGAGCACCTGGTACGAGCCCGCTGCGGTGCCGCTGGGCGTCACTGTGACGTGGGCGTTTGCGGCGAACGGGGCTGCTGCGACGAGCAGGATGCCTCCGCCGACGGCGATGGCTGACTTGGTTGCGATTCTCATGATGTCCTTGTGTCTGGGGTGCCCTGCGCCGCAGAGGGGTGCCGGGGCACGGATGACCGCGATCGCGGTCGGATGGGTGGGGTCGCTTGCGCGGCGCCGGATGTTCCGGCTCAGCCGCGCGGGAGGGCGAGCGGCGGGCCGCGATGGCGGAGCAGGCCGATGAGTGGCGCGAGCGCGGGGGGCGGCGCGGCCTGGGCGAGCACGGGCATCGTGCGGGGCCGGGAGAGCGGCAGCAGCGCTGTGGTCCAGAGTTCGGATGCGCGCCACAGCGGCGCGATGGCGATGGCCGCGCGACGGCAGATGGAGCGGGCCACGTGCTCGCCGTACAGAATGACGAGCACGGTCGCGGCTGCGGCAAGCGTGTGGGCTGCGATCATTCCCCAGTCGACGATCGCGGGCGTCACACTCCCGGGCAGCGGGGCGGATGCGATGAGCACGACACCGTGGTGGTGGCCGATGACCGCGGCGCCGGTGCCGGCTCCCTGTTCCTGCCCGAGAACGGCGAAGACACCGTGGTAGAGCAGCTGGCTCAGGCCGACCGCGAGTATGAGGCGCAGCCGCGAGAAGCGGCGCCCGGCAAGCCAGGTGCACAGCAGCCCGGAGAACGCGAGCACGAGCAGCATGGAGAAGACCGGCGGATGCCCGCCCCCGGCCGCGACATGCGAGAAGGCAGCCGCATAGGTGGCGAAGAGTGCCGCAGACCAGCCCCGTGCGAGGCGCGCCCAGCGGCTGCTCATCACGGCGCTCCTGTCGGTCGGCGGGGGAGTGTTCGGGCTGACCCAGCCAGTCTACGCGTCGTAGAACTGCGGGCGGGCTGCGTGTCGGGATCCGCGCCACGCGATATCCGGTGTGTCACGGTGCATCACAGTGTCGGTGTCACAGGTTAGGCTCGTTTGAAGTATCCCGTTGTAGCAAGGAGGCGACGCATGGCTCGAATAGGCGAAAGCGCCGACCTGCTCAAGTGCTCGTTCTGCGGTAAGAGCCAGAAGCAGGTCCAGCAGCTCATTGCCGGCCCCGGCGTCTACATCTGCGATGAGTGCGTCGAGTTGTGCAACGAGATCATCGAGGAGCGTCTCGCTGAGGCGGGCGAGACGGCCGCCGGCGAGTTCGAGCTGCCGAAGCCGCGCGAGATCTTCGACTTCCTCGAGGAGTACGTCATCGGCCAGGAGAAGGCCAAGAAGTCTCTCTCCGTCGCCGTCTACAACCATTACAAGCGCATCCGGGCCCGCAACACGATCGCCGCTGCCGATGCCGCGCTCGACGATGTCGAGATCGCCAAGTCGAACATCCTGCTGATCGGCCCGACCGGCTGCGGCAAGACCTATCTGGCGCAGACGCTCGCGAAGCGGCTCAATGTTCCGTTCGCGGTTGCGGATGCGACGGCGCTCACCGAGGCCGGTTACGTCGGCGAAGACGTCGAGAACATTCTGCTCAAGCTCATCCAGGCCGCCGACTACGACGTCAAGCGTGCCGAGACGGGCATCATCTACATCGACGAGATCGACAAGATCGCCCGCAAGGCCGAGAACCCGTCGATCACGCGCGACGTCTCGGGTGAGGGCGTGCAGCAGGCGCTGCTGAAGATCATCGAGGGCACGGTTGCCTCGGTTCCTCCGCAGGGCGGCCGCAAGCATCCGCATCAGGAGTTCCTGCAGATCGACACCACCAATGTGCTGTTCATCGTTGCGGGGGCCTTCGCGGGGCTTGAGGAGATCATCTCGCAGCGTGCAGGCAAGAAGGGCATCGGATTCGGCGCCCCGCTGCACAGCAAGGGCGACGACGTGAACCTGTTCAGTGAGGTGCTCCCCGAAGACCTGCACAAGTTCGGGCTCATCCCCGAGTTCATCGGCCGCCTCCCTGTGGTCACGACGGTGACGCAGCTCGACCAGGTCGCGCTCATGGACATCCTGACGCAGCCGAAGAACGCTCTCGTTCGCCAGTACCAGCGCATGTTCGAGCTCGACGGCGTCGAGCTCGAGTTCGAGCAGCCGGCGCTTGAGGCGATCGCCGATCTTGCGGTTCTGCGCAAGACGGGCGCGCGCGGCCTCCGCTCCATCATGGAGGAGGTGCTCGCGTCGATCATGTTCGATGTGCCCTCCGATGACACGATCGCTCGTGTTGTGGTGACCCGTGAGTCCGTGATCGAGAATGCCGCGCCGACGATCGTGCCGCACGCTGCGGTGCGCCACGAGAAGTCCGCCTAGCCTCACCTCGTTCGGCGAACCGTCGAGAGGAGAGCGGCCATCTTCCATTCCGTCGTCGCCGGTTTCGTAGCTGCCCTCAGCGGCTTCGCCACGTCGTTCGCCCTCGTCGTGGCTGGCCTGCAGGTTGTCGGCGCGACGGATGCGCAGGCGTCGTCGGGTCTGCTGGTGCTGTGCATCGCATCCGCTGCCCTGACCATCGGGCTGTCGCTGCGGTACCGGATGCCCGTGTCGATCGTGTGGTCGACTCCCGGTGCGGCCGTGCTGGTGGCGGCGGTCTCGGGTGGCATCGGTTTCGGCAGTGCGGTGGGCGCGTTTCTTGTGTGCGGCGTTCTGATCGCCCTGTGCGGGCTGTGGCCGGCGCTGGGCCGGGCGATCACCCGCATCCCGAAGCCGATCGCGAGCGCCATGCTTGCCGGCATCCTGTTTCCGATCTGCCTGGCGCCGGTGACCGCGGTTGTGGAGTACCCGCTGCTGGCGGCGCCGATCATCGTGGTCTGGTTGCTGCTGTTCCGTCTCTCCCCGCGCTGGGCTGTTCCTGCCGCGATGCTGGCCGCAGCGGTGGCCATCGTCGCCTACGCGGGAACAGGATGGCTCGCGGGGTCGGCGATCGCGCCGACGATCGAGTTCGTGGCGCCCGTCTTCGACCCCTTCGTCATCGTCAGCCTCGGCCTGCCCCTGTTCATCGTGACCATGGCAGGCCAGAATGTGCCCGGCTTCGTCGTGATGAAGACCTTCGGCTACGAGCTGCCGGCGCGGGCGGTGTTCGTGTCGACGGGGCTCGTCTCGGCGGCGGGGGCCGTGCTGGGCGGGCACGTCGTGAACCTCGCGGCGATAACTGCGGCCATCACTACGAGCCCGGAGGCGCATCCGGATCATTCCAAGCGCTGGGTCGCTGCGGTCAGTGCCGGGGCGACCTTCATCGTGCTGGGGCTCGGAGCGGGTGTCGCCACCGCCCTCGTCTCGGCGGCCCCGCCCATCCTCATCATCGCCGTCGCGGGCCTGGCCGTGCTCGGCGCGCTCGTGACCTCGATCACGGGTGCGCTCGAGGAGCCGGCGCATCGGGTGCCGGCCATCGCGACCTTCCTGGTGACGGCATCCGGGCTCGTCGTTGCAGGAATCGGCTCGGCGTTCTGGGGTCTGCTGGTGGGCGCGATCATCATGCTCTGGCTGGGATTCGACCAGAGCAGGCGCGGCGGCGTACGTGCCCGCTGAAGGCCGGTGATAGTGTCGCGGCCACGTGACGATGCGTCACCGTGATGATCGGGGAGACGATGGCTGAGGCACAGGGGTCTGTTCGCACGAAGGCGCTGCGGCGTATCGCGATCATCGTGGTCGTCGTCTCATTGTCGGTGACGGCGCTCATAGGCATCATCACGCTGCTCACGGGTGGCGACTTCGGCGAGACGCAGGGCCGGATCATGCTCACGACGCTCGTCATCGGGGTATTCGGGGTGCTCGCCCTGTGCGATCTCGCGATCGCGGGTCGGCGCTACGAGTGGGCCGGCTACGTCGGCATCCTGGCGAGCGCGGCGGCCCTCGCCATCTGCCTCCTCCTCATCTGGGATGACAACAGTTCGCAGTACCCGGATGCCCTCTGGAAGACACTGTGGCTGGCCACGATCGCCGCGACGAGCCTGGCCCAGGCAAACCTACTGCTCCTCCTGGCCGATCGTCGGCGCACCGCGGTCCGCGTCGGGCTGTGGGCGACGCTCGGGCTCATCGCCCTGCTGGCGGTGCTCATCGCCCTTCTGGTGCTGACGGATGGCGAGATCGGTTCTGATGGTTATGCGCGCTTCCTGGGCACGGTCGCGATCCTGGATGTGCTGGGCACGATCGTCGTTCCCGTGATCGGGGCGATCCTGCGGGATGGCGGCCAGGAACAGCCGGCGCGCCCCGACGGCGAACTTGCGGTCACGCTGCCCCCGGAGACCGCGGAGGCTCTTACGCGCATCGCTGCCGCCCGTGGCATCCCGAGCACTGTTCTCGCTGCGGAGGTCCTTGGCGACTTCGCACAGGCTCACCCCACGGATGCTCCCTGAGGGGTCACAAAGTGCCCTTCGCGGGGTAGTGGAAGGGCCATTTGCGACCCCTCAGCGGGATGCTTCGGGTTGGTTCAGCCCGCGGCGCTTCAGCAGCGGCTCGATACGCGCATCGCGCCCGCGGAAGTCGCGGAACGCCTCCAGCGGGTCCTTCGAGCCGCCCACACCGAGCAGGCGCTGACGGAACCGGTCGCCGTTGGCTCGCGTCAGACCGCCGTTCTCCGTGAACCACTCGACGGTGTCGGCGTCGAGCGCCTCGCTCCAGATGTAGGAGTAGTAGCCCGCGTCGTAACCGCCGGAGAAGGTGTGCGCGAAGTAGGTGCTCGCGTAGCGGGTGGGCACGGCCGGGTTGTTCAGACCGACCGCAGCCAGCGCATCCGCTTCGAACCGGGCGACGTCGTCGACCGTGTCGTCGGCGTCGATGCGATGCCAGGCCTGGTCGAGCAGCGCGGCGGCCAGATATTCGCTCGTCGAGAATCCCTGATTGAACTGCTCAGATGCGTGCAGTCGGTCGATCAGCTGCTGCGGCAGCGGCTCGCCCGTCTCATGGTGCACGGCGTAGTTCGTGACGACCTCGGGCCACAGCATCCACATCTCGTTCACCTGGCTGGGGAACTCGACGAAGTCGCGGAACACGTTCGTGCCCGCGAACTTCGGGTAGGTGACGCGCGCGAACAGCCCATGCAGGGCGTGCCCGAACTCGTGGAAGAACGTCGTCACCTCGTCGAAGGTGAGCAGCGAGGGCTCGCCCGCGGCGGGCTTGGGCACGTTGAGGTTGTTGACCACGACCACCGGATGCTGCAGAAGCCGGTTCTGGGAGACGAGCGGGTTCATCCATGCCCCGCCGCGCTTCGAGTCGCGCGTGAACAGGTCGAGCACGTACAGCCCGACACCCGTGCCGTCCTCATCGTGCACCTCGAAGACGCGCGCGTCAGGGTGGTAGGCGACGAGGTCGTCCCTCTCAGTGAAGGTCACGCCGTACAGCTTCGTCGCCGCGTGGAAGACGCCGTCGCGCAGAACCCGCTCTGCCTCGAGCCAGGGGCGCATCGCGGCGGTGTCGACATCGTATTTCGCGGTGCGCACCTTCTCTGTGTAGAACGCCCAGTCCCACGCCTCGATCGGATGCCCGGCGATCGCCTCCAACTCGGCCTGCTCCGCACGCGCGTTGCGGGCGGCGGCAGGCGCGAGGCGGCCGAGCATGTCGGCGACCGCCTGCGGGGTGCGGGCGGTCTCGTCGGCGGTCACGTACGCGGCGTGGCTGTCGAAGCCGAGCAGGCGGGCCCGCTCGGCGCGCAGTCGCGTGATCTCCAGCACGAGTTCGCGGTTGTCATGCTCATTGCCCCGGATGCCGCGGGCGCGCGAGGCGGTCATGATGCGTTCGCGAAGCCCCCGGTTCGTCAGCTGCGCCAGCCACGGGTGCCCTGTCGGCAGCACGAGGGTGACCAGATATTTGCCGTCGAGTCCGCGCTCCGCAGCCGCGGCCGCCGCAGAGGAGATCTCGCCGGCTCCCAGCCCGTCGAGTTCCGCGACGTCATCGACGACGACGGCCAGTTCGTTCGTGTCGGCGAGCAGGTTCTTCTCGAAGCGGGTCGTCAGCGTCGACAGGCGCTGGTTGTACTCCCTGAGCTTCTCCTTGTCGGCGTCGGGCAGGCCGGCCCCGGCAAGCGTGAACTCGGTGTGGTGACGCTCCACCAGGTAGCGGGTCTCGGCATCCGTCACCGCCTCCCGAGCCTCGTACAGTGCTGAGATGCGGGCGTAGAGCATCGGGTCGAGCGTGATTGCGTCACCGTGCGCCGCCAGGCGCGGTGCCAGCTGCTCCTCGAGCTCGTTCGTGAAGTCGCTCGAATCGGCCGACGACTTGTTGAAGAACACATTCGCGACCCGCTCCAGCAGCTGCCCGCTCGCCTCGAGCGGCACGAGCGTGTTCTCGACGGTCGCGGCCTCCGGGTTCGCCGCGATGGCGGCGACCTCGGCGAGCTGCTCCTCCATGCCCCGTTCGAACGCCGGCAGGTAGTGCTCGTCGCGGACCTCCGCGAACGGCGGCAGCGAGTACGGCAGGGTGCTGGGGGAGAAGAACGGGTTGGTCATGCGTCGAGCCTATTCGGGCCCCGGGCCTAGGCTTTGCCCATGACTGAGAAGAACCCGCGCCGTGACGGCGAACGCTACTCGCACGGCCACCACGAGAGCGTGCTGCGCTCACATTCATGGCGCACGGTCGAGAACTCTGCCGCATATCTGGTGCCGAGCATCCGGCCGGGTCTCGAGGTTCTTGATCTCGGTTGCGGCCCGGGAACCATCACCGTTGACCTGGCTCGTCGGGTCGCTCCCGGCCGTGTTGTGGGCATGGATGCTGCCGCCGATGTCATCGAGAAGGCCGCGGCCCACGCCCGCGAGGAGGGCGTCGACAACGTCGAGTTCGTGGTGGGCGACGCGTACGCGACGGGCTTCGACGACGACTCGTTCGACGTCGTGCACGCGCACCAGGTGCTGCAGCATGTCGCCGACCCGGTCGCCGTGCTGCGCGAGGCTCGGCGGATCGTCCGGCCCGGGGGTGTGGTCGCCGCACGCGACGTCGACTACGGCGGCACAATCGTGCACCCCACGACGGAGGGCATCGCGAGCTGGGCGGATGTCTACCAGCTGGTGCACCGCGGCAACGGTGGCGAACCGGATGCGGGGCGCAGACTCAAGCAGTGGGCGCGCGAGGCGGGATTCACCGATGTGGTGAGCACGGCATCCGTCTGGTGTTTCTCCTCGGATGAGGATCGCGACTGGTGGGGAGGGATGTGGCGCGACCGCGTGCTGCAGTCCGCCTTCGCGGGCGACGCCGTCAGCAACGGCCACGCCACCCAGGATGGGCTGCAACAGATCTCGGATGCCTGGCAGGAGTGGGCGCTCGACCCGAACGGGTGGATGGCGATGCCCCACGGTGAGGTGCTCGGCCGGGGCTGACGGAGCAGCCCTTCCCGACAGTTTCTCCACTCATTACCGCCAGGTGTGACCGCAACTGGAATGTCGGTGGATGGTCGTAGATTCACCCGTAGTGAGAGGTGAAGAGATGATTGCGACAGCTGTAGAGATGTGCCCCGCCATCACACCCGTTTCGCATCGGGTGCGCCCGCGGGGGATCGACAGGCTCGTGTCGGTCACAGGCCTTGCGATGCTCAGATTCGCGAGGGATCACGCCCAGGTGCGGGCGCAGCGGGAGACGATTCGTGCCTCCAGCATGCCCAGCGTGGCCGAATACCATGAGCTGGTTCGGCAGGCGGAGCGCCTGCGCGACGAGATGCGCGCCCAGGCGGCGTACTACCACCAGATGCGGTAGACGTCACTCGGGCGCTGTGACCGAGGCAGTTCCGGATGTCGGGTCGTAGGTGATGCGCGTTCCGTCGTCTAGTTCGACGACCGGCCGCCCCTCAAGCCAGGTGAGCGTCCAGCGCCACTGCGACGGGTCGAAGCCGGGCTCGTCGATCGCCGCGAGTTCCGCCTCGACCTCGCGCACGGCCGCCACGACAGCCTCGGGGAGTGCGGCAGGAGCATCCGCCCCCACCGTCCACCGCGTGCCGAGCTGCATTATTCTGCGACCTCTTCGAGCACGATGTCCGTGACCGCGAACTCGTCGCCCTCAACGAGGGTGAGCGTTTCGATGCGTCCGACGGCCTTCAGATCGTCGGCTGCCTGCTCCAGCAGCGCAATCGTTGCGGCTGGCGCGGTGATCACGGCTGAGGTGACGGGCGTCTTCTGTGAGGCCTTCGCATCCGTCTTCGCCCGGCGGATGCCGATGAGCGCCTCGCCGACGGCCGACAGTACACCAGAGGGGGTGGTCGTGCCGGATGCGATGGGCCACGCGGCCGTGTGGATGGAGTCGTCATGCGTCCACGACCACACCTCCTCTGTGGCGAACGGAAGGAACGGCGCGAGCAGGCGCAGCATCACGTCGATCGCCTCGCGGAGTGCGAGCACGGCACTCGCCTGACCTTCGGCGGTGGAGGAGCCGTAGGCGCGCTCCTTGACGAGCTCGAGGTAGTCGTCGCAGAACGTCCAGAAGAACTGCTCTGTCGACTCCAGCGCGCGGGCGTGGTCGTATTCGTCGAATGCCTTCGTGGCGTTCGCGACGACCCGGTCGAGCACGGCCAGCATGTCCACGTCGATCGGGTTGGCGACCGTGAAATCGCCACTCGGCAGTTCGTAGGAGTAGGCGAACTTGGCCGCGTTGAGCACCTTGATGGCGAGGCGGCGGCCGATCTTGATCTGCTTCGGGTTCTGCGGGTCGAAGGCCGCGTCGGTGCCGAGGCGCGAGGATGCGGCCCAGTAGCGCACAGCATCCGAGCCGTGGTCGTCGAGCATGCCGGCGGGGGTGACGACGTTGCCCTTCGACTTGGACATCTTCTTGCGGTCGGGGTCGACGATGAAGCCGGAGATTGCGGCATGCTTCCACGGCGCGACGCCGTCGTGCTCGAGCAGCGAGCGCAGGGCGGTCGAGAACAGCCAGGTGCGGATGATGTCCTGGCCCTGCGGGCGCAGATCGTAGGGGAACACGAGATCGAAGAGCTCGGGGTCGCTCTCCCAGCCGCCCGCGAGCTGGGGGGTGAGGGAGGATGTCGCCCAGGTGTCCATGACGTCGAGCTCGCCGACGAAGCCGCCCGGCTGGTTGCGCTGGGTCTCGTCGAAGCCGGGTGCGGCATCCGATGACGGGTCGACCGGCAGCTGCGCCTCTGTCGGCACGATGGGGGAGTCGAAGACGGGGTTGCCGTCGCCGTCGAGCGGGTACCAGACGGGGATGGGCACGCCGAAGAAGCGCTGGCGGCTGATCAGCCAGTCGCCGTTGAGGCCGTTGACCCAGTTGTCGTAGCGCACCTGCATGAACTCGGGGTGCCAGTCGATGTCCTGACCAAGCGCGACGAGGCGCTCGCGCAACCGCTCGTCGCGGCCGCCGTTGCTGATGTACCACTGGCGGGTCGACACGATCTCGAGCGGCTTGTCGCCCTTCTCGAAGAACTTCACGGGGTGCGTGATGGGCTTGGGGTCGCCGACCATTTCGCCGCTCTCGCGCAGAAGCTCGACGACGGTCTGCTTGGCGCTGAACACGGTCTTGCCGGCGAGCTGCGCGTAGGCGGCCTGCCCTGCTTCGCTCTCGATGGCGGCGGGCGCCTCGCTGATGATGCGGCCGTCGCGACCCATGATGGTGCGGTTCGGCAGGTCGAGTTCGCGCCACCAGATGACGTCGGTCAGGTCGCCGAAGGTGCAGATCATGGCGATGCCCGATCCCTTGTCCTTCTGGGCGAGGTGGTGCGCGACGACGGGAACCTCGACGTCGAAGAGGGGCGTGCGCACGGTCGTGCCGAACAGTGCCTGATAGCGCTCGTCATCCGGATGCGCGACAAGCGCCACGCAGGCGGGCAACAGCTCGGGCCGGGTCGTCTCGATGTGGATGTCACCGGCCGTGCCGTGGAATGCGAGCCGGTGGTAGGCGCCGGGCTGCTCCTTGTCCTCCAGCTCGGCCTGGGCGACTGCGGTGCGGAACGTCACATCCCACAGGGTGGGGGCATCCGCCTGGTAGGCCTCGCCGCGGGCGAGGTTGCGCAGGAAGGCGCGCTGCGCGACGGCCTGGGATTCGGGGGCGATGGTGCGGTACGTCTGGGTCCAGTCGACGCTGAGGCCGAGCTTGCGCCACAGATCCTCGAACTGGGTCTCGTCTTCGAGGGTGAGCTTCTCGCACAGCTCCACGAAGTTGCGGCGGCTGATGGGCTTCTGGTCGGCGGCCTTGGAGCTCTTGTTGTCGCCACCCTCGAACGGCGGCACGAAGTCGGCCTCGTACGGCAGGGTCGGGTCACAGCGCACGCCGTAGTAGTTCTGCACGCGACGCTCGGTGGGCAGGCCGTTGTCGTCCCAGCCGATCGGGTAGAACACCTTCTTGCCGATCATGCGCTGATAGCGGGCCACAACATCCGTGTGGGTGTAGCTGAAGACGTGACCGATATGAAGCGAACCGGATGCCGTGGGCGGGGGAGTGTCGATGGAGAAGATGTTCTCGCGAGTCGCTGCCGCACGGTCGAACAGGTAGCTGCCCTGCGACTCCCAGCGGTCACCCCACTTCTGCTCGAGGCCTTCGAGTGCGGGCTTCTCGGGAATGGCGTCGGCCATGGGTGTCTCCGGTTCGATGTGGGCGGCACCGTGTCGGTTCTGAGGTGCCTGAATATGGTCTGGATCAATCGTACCGGAGCGGGTGGGGCGGTCTGAGAACGATGGTGTGCCCGAAGCGAACTCCGTTGGTCTGATGGTGGAGTGGTGCTTTGCTGGACGCTGCAGGATGGTTGCGATGCTCGGGTGTGCCGGAGACGGTGGCCTCGGCGAGAGCGGAGAGTGTGGCGATGAGGCTACTGGTGTTGGGCGGCGGCGACTTCGTGGGCCGTGCTGTTGTCGAGGATGGTCTTGCGAGGGGCTGGGAGGTGACGGTGGTCAACCGCGGCCTGTCTGAGGTGACGCCCGGTGCGCGGATGCTGCGGGCCGACAGGAGATCGCCGGGTTCCGCCGAACTGCGCGACGTTCTCGGCAGCGCGCGCTGGGATGTCGCGGTCGACACCTGGTCATGGGAGCCGCGCGCCGTGCGTGAATCGGCGGGGCTGCTTGCTGACCGCGTCGAGCGCTACGTCTACATCTCGACTCGCTCCGTCTACGAGTGGCCGACGCCGGCGGCAGCGGACGAGTCTGCTGCGCTGGTGGCACCCGGCAGCGATGACAGCGCGGATGACTATGCGCGCGCCAAGCGTGGTGCGGAGTTGGCGGTGATCGAAGCGTTCGGTGACCGCGCGATTCTTGCCAGGGCTGGGCTCATCCTCGGGCCGAGGGAGAATATCGGTCGGCTGCCGTGGTGGCTCTCCCGCATTGCTCGGGGCGGCGCGGTGCTTGCACCCGGCGAACCGGATGCGGGGGTTCAGTATGTCGATGCTCGTGACCTCGCCGCGTGGTGCCTCGATGCGGCGGCGGCCGGTGAGGGTGGCGCGTTCAATATCGTGAGCCCCGAGGGTGCCGCGACGATGGGTGAGCTGTTGCGGGCGTGCGTAGAGGCAACGGGGTCGGATGCGACGCTTCGGTGGGTCGACGCCGAGACCGTTCTCGCGGCAGGCATCGAACCGTGGATGGAGCTGCCCGTCTGGATTCCGCCCGGCGAGGACCACGACACCATGCATCGCGCGGACGTGAGCAGGGCGGTGACGGCTGGCCTCAGCATCCGCCCCCTGTCGGAGACGGTGTCGGACACCTGGCGTTGGCTGCAGTCGCGGGGTGGCACTGCGCCGCAGCGGGTCGATCGCCGTGCCGTCGGGCTTGACCCCGAGAAGGAGGCGGCGGTGCTGGCGGGGTTGCCTGCGGTGTGAATTGCGGGGTGTGGATGTGGTCGGTCGCGGACCTGCTGCGCGTCCGAGAAGTTATCCACAGATTCCTCCATTTACTTCGAACATACGTTCGAATGTGAGAGAATTGCATCATGCTCGAAACCCTCTCTCGCCCCGTAATTCCGGGGTTCCACGCCTCCATCGGAGGGCGTGTTCAGGGGGATGGCGTCGAGGCTCTCGATGTCGATTTTCGGGCGATGGCAGACGGCGATCTGCTTGCCTCGGCGGCACTTGTGGAGGAGATGGGGCGCCGCGTGGATTCGCTCCGTGTCGCCGTGGCGGGCGAGATCGCCCATCGCTCACGATCCGGCCTGGGTACTGATTCTCTGGCAGCTCGACGCGGATGCCGCACCGCAGCGGAGATGCTCCGTCGCGTGACGCTGGTGGCTGGGGCGACGGCCGCGCGCAGGATCAAACTCGGCACGCTGCTCCGCCCGGCGATGTCGCTGACCGGTGAGGTGCTGCCTGCGTCGTTCCCTCAGGTCGCGGCGGCCGTTGAGGAGGGTGTTCTGGGCATGGATTCGGCGCTGGCCATCGTCTCCGGCCTGTCCTCGGTTGTGCGTCGTGTCGGCGATGGGGCTGTCGCTGCGGCGGAGGTCGAGCTTGTGGCATCCGCGCTGGGTCTATGCGAGCGCAGTGACGTCGAAGAGGGCGCCGTCGAGCAGGGCATCCCGGCGACCGCCGATGAGATTGCGGAGCAGGCGAAGGTCTGGGGCAGTTACCTTGACCCCGACGGTGCCGAGCCCAGCGAGGAGCGCGCGATGAAGCGCCGCTCGTTCTCGCGAGGCGTCGAGCGCGACGGCCTCGTGTACGGCACCTATTCGTTGCTTCCTGAGATCGCGGCCAAATTCACGCGCCTGTTCGATGCGTGCCTCTCGCCGCGCACGGCCGGGGTGTTCCTCGACGCGCCCCTTGAGTCGGATGCTGATGCTCCGGCCGACACCCGCACTCCCGATCAGCAGCGGCACGACGTCGTCGCAGCCATGGTCGACACCTTTGCACGGTCGGGCGAGGCGCCCACGATCGGTGGCGCTGCCCCGACGGTGCTTGTCAGCGTCGATGCGGAGTCACTTCGCAGCGGTCATGGTGTCGGCCACATCGACGGCATCGACACGCCTGTTTCGCTCCGCACGATCAAACAGTTCTCCTGCGCCGGCGGTGTGCAGCGCGTGGTGATCGATAGCGACGGCCGCATCATTGAGCTCGGTTCGCCGCAGCGGTGCTTCACCCCGGCCCAGCGCCGGGCGATCACGCTGCGCGACGGCGGATGCGTCATCCCCGGTTGCCGCGTGCCCGCTGCCTGGGCGGAGATCCACCATGTCGTCCCCGACGCAGACGGCGGCCCGACTCATACAGACAACGGCGTGCTGCTCTGCTGGTTTCACCACCGCAGCATCGACACTTCGGGCTGGGAGATTCGGATGTCGCGAGGCTCACCCCAGATCAAGGCACCACCTTGGCTCGGAGGAAGCGGCCGCTGGTTGCCCGCCGGCAAGTCCCCGACCCGCCGGTCGCGGGAGCTGCGTGAGCGGTTGTGCTGAGGGCTGCAAGTTCTTGAGCTGCTCTGGCGAGCTCGGTCACTCGTGGCGAGGCTTCGCCCGGGTGCAGGGCGATCACGCTGCGTGACGGCGGCCCGACTCTCACAGACGAAGGGACAAACTGTAAATGCGCCCGCTTGCGTACAATCAGAAGATGCGCATTCGTCAGTGCTTCGAGCGCCCACTTTCGCCCGGGGATCGGGTGTTGATCCTGCCAGATCCGGTTTTCGTCGGACCATGGCCAAACGAATGCCTTGCAACGGTTATCTCCGTAGCGCGTGCGCGGAATTTGACGCCTCAGGCCTCGCGCCGAAATAAGTTTGTTTACATGGTGAGGTTCGATGAACCTCAGTTGGATGGAGATGGGGACGGGCCGTACACGTCGACAGAAGTTCTGAGCCAGTACGTCGCACGAGCCGGAGAATAGAGTCGCGCGTAGCGCGGCTCCGTTACTTGAATGGGCAACGTATCTTGGGGCCTGTAGCCAACCCGCCCCTCCATGCGCCTCAGTGCGACAGGCTTGCTCCCGCAAACCCCGCCACAACGGGACCGACCGCCGCACGAAGGTACGGCCCCAGCTCACCCCTGCCCGTGCCCGCCGCAGCCCACACCTGAGTTGCCGCAACTGCTGCACCGAGTAGGGCGTAAGCGGCGGCCTGCGCGGCGGCCGCACCCACGCCGCCGCGCACGAGGAAGTCGCGGATCACTCGCCCGAGCGTCGTGAATCGGCCCAGCGCAGAGGCCTGCAGGTCGTGGGCGCTGCCGATGAGGTCATGCTGCGTCAGAGCGAACGGTACGCGGGACGGGCCGAACTCGTCGCCGATGGAGACGAGGGCGTCTCCGACCGAACGGAGCGGCGAAGCATCCGCCGGCATCTCAGCCAGGGTCGCCGTGAAGTGCTCGATCGCCTCATCGAGTTCCACCCAGAACACGTCGCCCTTCGCGTCGAAATAGTTGAAGAAGGTGTTGCGGCTCACCCCGGCCCTGCGCGCGACCTGATCGACCGTCGTTCCGGCGTAACCGTTCTCGAGAAAAAGCTCGAATGCGGCGTCCTGCAGGATGTCGCGGGAGGCTGCCGGCGGGCGTCCGGGGCCACTCGGCTGGGGTGCGGGTTTCGTCACGGTCGGCTCCTGATTCGGCTGCTACAGGCGCGGCGCGGCGGCGATCAACTGCTGCGTGTACTCGTGCCGGGCCGCGGTGAACAGCTGCTCCGCCGTGCCCGTCTCAACGATACGGCCTGCGCGCATCACGGCGATCGAGTCGCTCATGTGCTGCACGACGCCGAGGTCATGCGAGATGAAGAGATAGGCGACGCCGAGGGATGACTGCACCTCGCTGAGCAGGTCGAGCACCTGCGCTTGAACCGACACATCGAGCGCCGAGACGGGCTCATCGCAGATGATCACGCGCGGCGAGGGCGCGAGGGCCCGGGCGATCGCGACCCGCTGCCGCTGGCCGCCAGAAAGGTGCAACGGCCGCCGCTCGGCGGTGACGCTGGCCAGGCCCACCGCGTCGAGCAGTTCCGCGATGCGAGCGGATGCCGCGCCGCCGCGACGAGGAACGCCGAGCGCGTCTCGCAGGATCTCGCCGACGGTGAGCCGGGGATCAAACGAACTGAGGGCATCCTGATAGATGGCCCCGATGCGGTGGCGTCGCGCCCGCCTCTCGCGTTCGGGCAGCGCGCTCCACGCCTCGCCCTCGAGCAGCACCTCCCCGCCGTCGGCATGTTCGAGGCCGAGCGCGAGCCGGGCCACCGTGGTCTTGCCTGAACCGGACTCGCCGACGAGGCCGAGCGTCGTGCCGGCGGGCAGCACGAAGGAGACGTCGTCGACGGCGCGCAGCGGGTCAGCACCGGGCCTGCGGAACTCCTTGACGAGCCCGCGAGCCTCAAGCGCGGGCGCATCGGGCGCGCCGGGCGTCTCCTCGGCGTCGCGACCCTTGAGCGCCTCAAGCACGGAACCACGCGGCGGCTCGACGGACAGTCGCTGCCCGCGCGGAACATCCGACGGCACCGACCGCAGCAGCTGCTTCGTGTACGGGTGCTCCGGTCGGCGCAGCACCTGCTCGGTCGGGCCCTGCTCGGCGATCTGCCCGGCGCGCATCACCGCGACCCGGTCGGCGATGCTGCTGACGACGGCGAGGTCGTGGCTGATGAGCAGTAGTGCGGTTCCGGATGCCTTCAGCCGGCCCAGAAGGTCAAGAACCTGCGCCTGCACGGTCACGTCGAGCGCCGTCGTCGGCTCGTCGGCGATGATGAGTGACGGCCCCGCGGCGATGGCGGAGGCGATGAGGGCGCGCTGCCGCAGCCCGCCCGAGAGCTCACCAGAGCGTTGCCTCGCCCGCACCTCCGGGTCGGGCATGCCCACCGATTCGAGCAGCTCGATGACTCGCGCGTGCCGCTCTTCAGTGCCGAGCTCGGTGTGGAGCCGCAGCACATCGCCGATCTCACGGCCGATCGGCCGCAGAGGGTCGAGCGAGACGAGGGCATCCTGCAGCACAAGACCGATCCGGCTTCCCCTGACGGAGCGCCACGCGCCGGCCTTGCGACCGAGCAGCTGCGTCCCCTCGAATTCCAGCTTGTCTGCCTTCACGGCTGAGCCGTCTCCCGCGAGCCCGATGAGCGCCCTTGCGGTGACGCTCTTGCCCGAGCCGGACTCGCCGACGAGCGCGAGGCATTCGCCGGGCGCGATGTCGAAGGAGATATCGCGCACGACATCGCCGTGGTGCCGGCCTCGGCCGAAGCCGACGCGCAGGCCGCGCACGCTGAGCAGCGGCCGTTGTGGCGTGGTCATCGCTGCTCCTGACGGGTTCTGGCCTGGATGCTGCGGCCGAGTGCGGTGGCGGATGCGGCGGTCAGCACGATGAACAGGCCGGGGAACACGGTCATCCACCAGGCGACGTTGATGTACGTGCGCCCCGCCGACAGCATGGCGCCCCACTCGGCTGCGGGCGGCACGGCTCCCAGGCCCAGATAGCTGAGCGATGACGCCCACACGATCGACTGGCCGACGCCGAGGGTTGCGAGCACGAAGACGGGTGCCACCGCATTGGGCAGGGTGTGACGGAACAGGATGGCGCCCGGGCTCCGTCCGAGCACCGTCGCGGCCTCGACATAGGCGGAGCCGCGCACCGCCCTGATCTGGCTGCGGATGATGCGGGCATAGCCGGGCGCCGTCGAGAGGCCGACGGCGATGGTGGAGGTGACGATGCCGGGGCCCGTTATGGCGATGAACACGAGCGCGAGCAGTAGCCCGGGCAGCGCGAAGAGCACCTCGTTCACACGGGTCACGGAGAAGTCGACGACACGGTTGCCGAGGCCGCCGAGAACGCCCAGCAGAAGGGCGAGCACCATGCCGATGGCGGTCGCGCTGACGCCGATGAGCAGCGACGACTGCGCCCCGTGCACGACACGCGTGTACACATCGCGCCCCGATTCGTCGGTGCCGAAGATGTGGTGGAGCGAGGGTGACTGGAACGCCTCCACCGGACTGATCGCGAGCGGGTCGCCGGGGGCGAGCAGCGACGGCATGATCGCGGCCACCGCGAGGAACAGCAGGATGACGACGGAGACGATCTCGCCGATGGTCGGGGTGCCGGCACGCCGGGCGATGGAGGCGGAGGCCACACCGGGCGTCGCGCCCGTGGCGATCCTGCTCATGATGCCCTCAGTCGCGGGTCGGCGATGCGGTCGATGGCGTCGGTGGCCGTCGTGACGACGATGAAGGCGAGCGCTGAGACGAGAGCCACCCCCGTCACCACGGGGATGTCCCGGAGGGCGACCGCGTTCAGCAGGGTGCGGCCGAGGCCCGGCCTGGCGAAGATCGTCTCGACCACAACGGCGCCGCTCAGCAGCGAGCCGAAGGCCCAGCCGGAGAGGGAGATGCCGGGAAGGGCGGCGTGACGGATGGCGTGGCGCCAGCGCACCCCCGTCTCCGACTCGCCACGGGCTCGCGCCGACAGCGCGAACGGCGACTCGAGAGCATCCGCAAGTGATTCCCGCATGACCTGACCCAGGAACCCCGCGAGCGGAATCGCGAGGGTGAACACGGGGAGCACCAGCCCGAGCGGGCCGGGCACGCTGATCGGCGGCAACCAGTGCAGGGTCGTGCTGAACAGCAGGATGAACAGGGAGGCCAGCCAGAAGTGGGGGACCGCCGCAGCCACGATCTCCATGCCGGAGCCGACCATCCGCCCGGCTCGTCCGCCACGGCTCGCCCAGGTGGCCAGACCGAGCGCGAGCAACCAGGCGAGCGTAAGGGACAGCACCGTGAGAAGGAGGGTGCCCCAGAACTGTTCGCCGATCAGCTCGGCGACGCCCACCTTGAGCGAGTACGAGGTGCCGAACTGGCCTGTCGCGAGGCGCCCCAGCATCACGAGATACTGCACCATCACAGGCTGGTCGAGGCCGTAGTCGCGCCGCACCTGGTCGAGCGCCTCCTGCGAGGCATTCGAGCCGGGCCCGCCGAGCAGAGCCTGCGCCGGATCGCCGGGGATCATGCGCAGCCCGAAGAAGATCAGCGTGGCGACGGCCCACAGCACGAAGACGCCGCCGCCCACGCGCGCCAGCAGCCAGGCCAACACCTTCATGGCGTCAGGCTACTGGGCGCGCGGCCGACGGGTCACCGGCTGAGCCACGTGTCGTAGAACGTCGGCGTGAACACGGTCGGCAGCGCACGCAGGCCGTTGACGGCGGACCCGTACAGGTAGTGGTTCTGCTGGTCGTAGAGCGGCAGAACGTAGTAGCCGCCGAGCACGATCTCCTGCGCCTGGTCGTACAGCTCGCCGCGAAGTGTCGGGTCGGAGACCTCGCTCGCCTCGGTCAGAAGGCGATCCAGCTCGGGGTCGCTCAGCTGGGCGAGGTTCGCGTAGTAGCCACTGGGCGCAGGAACGATCGCATCGGAGTGGTACAGGATGCGCAGCACATCCGGGCCGACCTTCGTGTACGGCGCGCTCACCAGGTTGTAGTCGTTGGTGAAGAGCATCCCGTACCAGCTGGAGAGGTCGAGCGGGTGGAGGGTGACCTCGAAGCCGGCGAGCTTCGTCGTCGCCTGGATCTGCTCGAACAGCGACTGCTCGGCCGGAATCGACTGGTTGGTGCTGATCGGGAAGTCCAGCGAGAGGCGCTGGCCGTCCTTCACCCGGTAGCCGTCGGAGTCGCGCTCCGTCCATCCCGCCTCGTCAAGGAGGGTGTTCGCGGCGTCGAGATCAACATCGAAGTACTCGGGCGCCGAGAGACCATAGGTCTCCACGCTCGACAGAACCGAGTACGAGCGCTCGGCCGTGCCGAAGAACAGGCTCTGGATGCCGTCGTTGACGTCGGCGGAGCGGATGAACGCCTCGCGTACACGCTCGTCGTTGAATGGTGCCTTGCCCGAGTTCAGCTCGATGCGGTTGGATGCTCCGGGCCGCGGGGCGTTCAGCTCGGTGATTCCCGTGTCAGCCGCGGCGGATGCGGCGATGCTGTCAGGCTGCGCATTGTCGATCACGTCGACATCGCCGGTCTGCAGGGCTGCGTAGCGGCTGGCCGAGTCGGGGATGAAGCGCCACTTGATCGAGTCGAGCCAGGCGGTGCCGTCGTGCGCGGCATCCTGCGGTGCGCTGTTGTACTCCTCATTGCGAATGAGCGTGACGTGATCCTGCTTCACCCATTCGTCGACCACGAACGGGCCCGTGCCGACGGGGCTCGCGCAGTTCTCCTCTTGGCTGCGCTGCAGAGCGGTGGGCGACTCGATCGCGACCCACGGCTGCGAGAAGGAGTCGAGCAGGCCGCTGTCGGGTGTGCTCAGGTTCAGACGCAGCGTGAATTCGTCGACGACATCCATCGTGTCGATCTTGCCGACGGCGAGATAGCCGGTCGAGGATGCGGTCGCCGGGTCCTTGAGGTGCTCGATGTTCGCCTTCACCGCTTCGGCGTTGAGAGGCGTGCCATCCGTGAAGTTGACGTCATCGCGGATGCTGAAATCCCAGCTGAGGCCGTCTTCGCTCTCCTCCCACTCGGTCGCGAGCCAGGGGAGGACCTCGCCGTCCTTGTTCTTCGAGACGAGCGACTCGAGGTACTGGGTGGAGATGAGTGCCTGCGGGTAGTTGCCGCCGACATGCGGGTCGAGGCATACGGGCTCGGCGTCGCCTGAGGCGTACACGAGAGTGCCGCCGGCCGTGGGCTCTGTCCCGGCCGCTTCGGGCGTGGAGCATGCGGTGGCGAGCAGGGCGATGGCGGTGATTCCGCCGAGTGAGAGCAGGATGTTTCTCGGAGCGCGGGGCATGCTTGACCTCTTGGTGTGATGCGGATGCTGTGGAAGAAGAGCCATTGTTTGACTCAGTCCAATAAGCCTATCGCCAAAAAGGAACCGGCCCGACACGGGAGATATTCCCGTGCCGGGCCGGCGTTGTCCAGGGGCCGCTGTTACTTGCGGCGCGTCTCCAGCCAGCTGGCGAGCTTCCAGGTGCTCGGGATGATCGCCGCCGCGATGGCAGCCTTGATCACACCGCCGAGGATGAACGGGTACAGGCCCCACTGCAGCACCTGCTCGAGCCCGGCACCCGAGACGAGTGCGAGCCCAGCGAGGCCGAACACGAAGGTGACGACGGTGCCGCCGAGGAAGGACAGCGCGGCGCCCAAGAACTTCTTGTCCCAGTTGCGCTGGGCGAGCCAGCCGATGAGGGCCGCCGCGAAGATGAAGCCCACGATGTACCCACCGGTCGATCCGAACAGGACCGCGGGGCCGGATGTGGCGTCGCTGTACACGGGCAGGCCGACGAGGCCGAGCACGGCGTAGAGCACCATCGACAGGGCGCCGCGGGTGGCGCCGAGGGTGCTGCCGACGAGGAGCACGGCGAGCGTCTGCATGGTGATCGGAACGGGCTGCAGCGGGATGGCGAGCTGCGCGGCGACGGCGGTGAGGGCGGCACCAGCGGTCACGAGCACGATGTCCGTGGTGAGGCTGCGCGAGAAGAGCTTGTCGGCGAGCGTCGGGCGGCCGAGGGTCAGGGTGAGGGTCGACACGCGACTCTCCTTTCCGGGGATCTGCGGCCTCGTGTCGCGCTGTTGCCGGCGCGACGGGATGAGACACGGATGATTCGGTACCTGTTCATAGTAGGGGTGCCGAATTCGGCGCGTGCGCGGGAGTCCACCAAAGTTCTGTCAGGACTCTGTGGGATGTCCACGGAGATGGGGCGGTTGCGCTGCCTATCCGGCCTGACTCAGCGTGTGCGAGGGGCGACGAACGCGGCGATGCGGGCCTGCGCATCCGGGCTGCCGATTGCCGCACCGATCGTGCGGGCCTCGTCGTCGAGCGACTCGCGGTAGCTGCGCTTGGGCGCCTGACGCAGGAGCCGTTTGGCCTGCCCGTAAGCGGCCGTTGCGCCGTCAAGCCAGTACTGTGCGACGGCCTGTGCCCGCGCGGCGACCTCATCGTCTGTGACCGTCTCGGTGACGAGGCCCCACGCTTCGGCTTCGGATGCTGTGAGCATCCGGTCACTGAGGGTCAGCTGCAGGGCGCGGCGCATGCCGATGGCCTCGGGCAGCAGCGTGCTGACGCCGCAGTCGGGGGTGAGCCCGATGTCGGCATATTTGGAGCCGAAGACGGCGCTCTCGGCGGCGACGATGTGGTCGGCGACGAGCATGAACCCGAGCCCGCCACCCACGGCTGTTCCGTGCACGGCTGCCACGATCGGCTTTGGCGTGTCGCGCAGGATGCTGTGGCCTTCGTGGATCACGTCGGCCAGCGCGGTCACATCCTCGCCGGAGGTGCCGACCATCGAGGCGACGTCGCCCCCGGCGCAGAATGCGCGCCCGACGGCGTCGAAGAGCACGGCGCGGATGTCGTCACGCCGGTCGATCTCCGCCGCAATGTCACGCCACAGGTGCGCGGCCTCCTCATTGATGGCGTTCAGCTGCTTCGGCCGGTTGAGGGTCACCCGGGCGAGTCCGCCGTCGACCCGAAACAGGATGGCCGGCTCCGGTGTTGAGGTTTCGGCTGCGGCAGTGGCCTGGGGTGTACTCATCGGTCTCTCGCTCCTCGCGTTCAGGGTCGGGCGAGCCTAGCGTTCGCGATGCGGTCGATCGCTTCTGTTAGCACTTCGGGTGAACATCCGAAGTTCAATCGCGCGAATCCTGTGCCCTGTGCGCCAAATGTGGGGCCCGAGCTGAGAGCCACCTTGGCGTTCTCGAGGATGTGGCGGCTGGGGTCGTCGCCCCAGCCGAGGGCCCGCAGGTCCAGCCAGGCCAGATAGCTGGCGCGAGGCTCACGGTAGCCGACCTCGGGCATCCGCTCGGCCAGAAGGGAAGTGAGCAGGCGGCGGTTGGCTTCGAGGCTTGCGATGGCACCGTCGAGCCAGGGTTCCGCGTCGCGGAAGGCGGCCGTCGCGGCCTGCACGCCGAAGATGCTGGTGCGCCAGAACACCTCCTGGTGCATGCCATCGACGACGGCGCGCATGCGCGGCGAGGCAGTGACCATGAGTGCACATTTGAGGCCGGCAAGATTCCAGCCCTTGCTGGCGGATGTTATGGCGACGCCGTATTCGCGCGCCGCATCCGAGATGGTGAGGAACGGCGTGTAGTGGCCGTCGCTGTGGGTGAGCGGGCCGTGGATCTCGTCGGCGATGATGGTCGCGCCGTGCTTCTCGGCGATCGCGGCGAGCTTCTCGAGCTGCCCGCGGGGGTGCGGATGCCCGAGCGGGTTGTGCGGATTGCACAGCACCATGGCGCGCGCCCCGGCGGCGAAGGCGTCATCGATGCCGTCGAGGTCGAGCTCCCACCGGGCGTCGGGCTCTTCTGTTGCCGTACCGACTCCTGTGTCGAGGAGCATCAGCGGAACTTCGGCGACCCGTGCGCCTGCCTCTGCGATGAGTTCGTAGAAGGGCGCATAGACGGGCGGGGTGATGATGACGGTGTCGCCGGGCTCGGTGACACGGCGCAGCACCTCGACGATGCCCATGCTGACGTCGGCGGTGGTGCGCACGAACGCGGGGTCGACGCGCCAACCCCACCGCCGCAGCACGAACTCGCTGAACGCTTCGGGCAGTTCGGTTCGCTCGGCCGTGTACCCGGTGTCGGATCTTCTCACCGCGTCATGCAGGGCCTCGGCGATGGGCTCGGCGAGCGGGAAGTCCAGCTCGGCGACGAACAGCGGCAGCACGTCGTCGGGGTGGGAGCGCCACTTCTCGCTCGTGCGCTGGCGGAGCTTGTCGAGGGTCTCAGCTGTGACGGCCATGCCCCCAGCATGGCACCTGCGCTGCCCGTGGTGGGGTGTTTCAGGATGCGCGGCAGCCGACGCCCTGCGGGTTGGCGTTGCAGTCGTCGGCGACGAGCACCGTTTTGACGCTCACCGCGGTGAGGGTGATGGGATCGGAGTCGACGGCGAGTGCGCCACGTACCGGCCACCAATCGGTTTCACTCGCGTACCGCGCCTCGATGGAGTAGTAGACGGTGAGGGTCACCGTGTACTCGCCGCGCCGTTCGTAGCTGTGGCTGGTCGTGGTGCGATCGAATTCGCCCAGTCGCTGCTGCGCCCACGGTGCCCCCGCCGCATTCACGGTGGCACCCTGGCCATCGCCGTAGTCCCAGCGGTAGGAGTACGGGGTGAAACGTGCGCCGGCCGGCTGCTCAAGGAGGATGCCGTCGCGGGTGTGCGTGAGTGCGTCGGTGTAGAAGTTCGTCTCCAACCCGACAACAGCGACGCGAGCAGGCTCCATGAGGATGGTGCCGGCACTCGGGCGGAACGAAACGAAATCGGATGCCGTGACCGCTGGGATCGGAACGGCATCGCCCGCCACAGGATCGTTGTACAGCGGTGCGCACTCGGAAAAGGCGCGCGGGCACGAATCCAGCGGCTTCACCGGCGGCGGTGGAACAATGGCGCGGATGCCTGGGGTTGCTTCTGCCCGAGGTGGTGGAGTGTTACCGGTTCTGGTGCCTTCTGCAAAAAGGGTGACCGAGTCAGCGTCTACTTCTGCGGTCGGCGCGGGTTCTTCTTCTCGACCAAAATAGCCTGCGTCTTTCTCCGCGTCGCTCTCTGAGGCTTCTTTCTCGCTCTCTGAAGCCTCTGATGCGGCTTGCTCCTCAAATGGCACTGCAGCGGGGACGCTGAGCATTGGAAAAGGGGTGGCTGCGATCCCCATCAAGGCGAAGAGCGTTAGGAGAGTCAACAACTTTTCTTCTCCCAGTACTCAGTGTCGGTGAGTTTCAGCACAATCGGATCGAGACTGTCCACAGAGAAGGTCAGCTGATAGCCCTTACGAGGTCGTACACCTGAGAGATCTACTTGGCGACCGTCGCTGTCTATGACCTCTCTCGCGGAGAAGTCATTGCATGCGTACGTGATTACGGTGGTGTTGAGGCCCCGCCCGAAAACCTGTTGAAGTTCCATTGAATCGGCGGTGATAGCTCCTTCTTGGCGCTCACCAGCCTTCGAGAGCAGGTTCGCGGACGAAATGCTTTTCTCAAGCCAACGACCTTCGGCATGAAGCTCGATACGTTCGGGGTTCGCCCCACCTTCCTGGAAGATCGTGTTCATGACAACCCAGTAGTCGGCCATCGTCTGTTCGGCCGCAGCGAGCGCCTCTTCATCGGATGCGAAGACGGGCGCGCTGCTGGTCGGGCTCGGCTTCGGCGTCGGGGCGGGTGTGGTGCACGCGGTCAGCGCGAGCGTGCAGGTGATGGCGGCGATAACGGCGGTGCGTCTCAGGGGCATGCGCTCGACGGTAGCGGAGAGCTGCGAAGTGCCGCGAAAGTTTTCCACAGCCACCGGCAGACACTTATCGGCAGACATCCATCAACATGACTTGTGCTATTGCAACTAGAACAATAGACTGGCGGCATGTTGGTTCGAGTCGACCCGTCGTCGGAGGTTCCGCTGTTCGATCAGCTGGCCACCGGCATCCGGGTGTCAATCATGTCGGGGTCGCTGCCCACGGGGGAGCGCCTGCCGTCGGCGCGTGAGCTGGCCGAGTCGCTCGACATCAACGTGCACACCGTTCTGCGCGCGTATCAGGAGCTTCGCGACGAGGGCCTCATCGAGCTTCGTCGCGGCCGCGGCGCCATCGTCTCGGCGAAGGCGCGCGACTACAGCGGGCTCACCGCGGCCATCGCCTCCGTCGTCGCCGAAGCGCGGGCGCACGACGTCTCGCCGGCAGCACTGTCCACACTCATCAGAGAGGCCTACCAATGACCCAGCAGGCATCCGCCTCGCTCACCGACACCGCCCGCGCCACGCGTACCAGGGTGCTGCTTGTCGGGGTCGTCGTGCCCGTGTTCATCGCCGCTGTCGCAACCGCGATCTGCGTCGCATGGCTGCCGGAACTGCCCGATCCCATCGCCATCCACTGGGGCGCGAACGGTCAACCCGACGGCTACGGCAGCGCGTGGATGTCCATCCTCATGCCGCTCGTTCTCACGATCTTCTTCTGTGGAATCGCGGTCGCCTCATCGTGGAGGCTCACTCCGAGCGGTCGCATCGTGTGGACGCAACGCTTCGTTCTTGCCACCGGCACTTGGCTGGCCATGCTCATCAGCGTCATCGCCGTGGGCACACTCGCCCAGCAGCGCGGCCTCGACGATGCCGCCCAGACGGGAACCATCGGCGGCATCATGGCCATCGGATTCGGTGTCGCCACGCTGCTCGCTGTCGGAGCCTGGTTCCTGCTGCCCGCCCACGACAGCGCCAGGCTGAACGCAGCGCAGGCGGCCGAGCCGCTGCCCGCAGCGCCCGGTGAACTGATCGCATGGTCGCGCACGGCGCACATCGCGACGCCGGCGCTCCTCATTCTCGCCGGCGCGATCCTGCTGGTGGTCGGCACCGTTGTCGTGTGCGCCGTCGCCGCACCGGAGGGCCTCGCGATCTCCGTCATCGCTCTCATTGTCGTCCTGTTTCTGGCTGCCGTCACCGCGATGTGGCGGGTCACCGCCGACCGCCGCGGTCTCACCGTCCGCAGCGTCCTCGGCTGGCCGAGGCAGCGCATCCGTCTCGAAGACATGACGGATGTCTCGGTCACCACCGTCGACCCGATGGCCGAATTCGGCGGCTGGGGTTGGCGCTGGGGCGGCGACCGTCGCAGCGGGGTCGTTCTCCGCCATGGCTCCGCGATTGAGGTGACCCGCGCATCCGGTCGTCGCTTCGTGATCACCGTCGATGATGCCGAGACCGGGGCATCCGTGCTCGCGGCCCTCCGCGCACGCGACTGAGCGCCCAGCAGGAGATTCTTGCCGACGCGCCGCGCCCGGCCACGATCAGCCGGCGTGTCACCCAGAATCTCCTGCAGAAGCGCCGGCTCGACGCTCGGTTGACGGATGCGAGCGCCCCAGACGCGAGCCCCGGCGCGATCGGCTAAACTTGCGGCAGAGACTGCGATCCGGCCATCACCGGGGAGTCTTCGGAAGAACGGCGGATGCCCTGGCATCAGCCCAGTAGAACCGAACGGGTCTGGCCCGTCACAGCCAAAGAACAAGCGGTCGCGCTCCTCACGGGGTGTGGCAAGCGGGGTGGTACCGCGGCAGGTGATCTCGTCATCGGCCGTCCTCGTGCAGAGTCGTCACTGCCAGGAGTCACATTGAGCTATCCCCGCCCCGCCGCCGACGGGAGCCCCGCCGAGCCTCTCACGCCGAGCCCTCGTCTCCCCGACATCGAGACGGGCATCCTCGCGTTCTGGAAGGGCGACAAGACCTTCCAGGCGTCGATCGATCAGCGTGAGGGATGCCCCGAGTGGGTCTTCTACGACGGCCCGCCGTTCGCGAACGGCCTGCCGCACTACGGGCACCTGCTCACCGGCTATGCCAAGGATCTCTTCCCGCGCTACCAGACGATGCGCGGCAAGCAGGTGCACCGCCGCTTCGGTTGGGACACTCACGGGTTGCCGGCCGAGTTGGAGGCGATGCGTCAGCTGGGCATCACCCGCAAGGAGGAGATCGAGCAGATGGGCATCACGGAGTTCAACTCCGCCGCCCGCGATTCGGTGCTGCGCTACACGAAGGAGTGGGAGGGTTACGTCACCCGCCAGGCGCGCTGGGTCGACTTCGAGAACGACTACAAGACGCTCGACACGAACTTCATGGAGTCGGTCGTGTGGGCGTTCAAGCGCCTGCACGACAAGGGCCTCGCCTATGAGGGCTTCCGGGTGCTTCCGTACTGCTGGAACGACGAGACCCCTCTCTCCAATCACGAGCTGCGCATGGACGACGATGTCTACAAGCCGCGGCAGGATCAGACCGTCACGGTCACATTCCCGCTTGTGGGCGAGAAGGCGGAGGCGCTCGGCCTGACGGCGGTTCGGGCGCTCGCCTGGACGACGACCCCGTGGACTCTTCCGACGAACCTGGCCCTCGCGGTCGGCCCGCAGATCGAGTACGCGGTGCTCCCCAGCGGCCCGCTCGGCGGAGGCGACGGCGCCGAGGAGGGCGTCGCCGAGTATCTGCTCGCCGCCGACACGATCGCCGCCTACGCGAAGGAGCTCGGCTACGCGGATGCTGCTGCCGCGAAGGCCGCAGTGAGCCGCACCTTCACGGGCGCAGATCTGGGGGGCGTGCAGTACGACCGCCTCTGGGACTTCTATGCGGATGTCGACACGTACGGCACGCAGAACGCCTGGCAGATCCTGGTCGCCGACTATGTCGCGACGGGTGAGGGAACGGGTATCGTGCACCAGGCGCCCGCCTACGGCGAGGACGACCAGATCACCTGTGCGGCCGCCGGCATCCCCATCGTCATCTCCGTCGACGATGGCGCCCGCTTCCTGCCGAGCGTTGCTCCGGTTGCGGGTCTGCAGGTCTTTGAAGCCAACAAGCCGCTCACGCAGCTCCTGCGCGCGGAGGGTCGCCTGCTGCAGCAGAAGAGCTACGAGCACAGCTACCCGCACTGCTGGCGCTGCCGCAACCCGCTCATCTACAAGGCGGTGTCGAGCTGGTTCGTGCGCGTGCCAGAGTTCCGTGATCGCGCCGTCGAGTTGAACGAGCAGATCTCGTGGGTTCCCGAGAATGTGAAGCACGGCCAGTTCGGCAAGTGGATGGCGAATGCCCGCGACTGGTCGATCTCGCGCAACCGCTACTGGGGTTCGCCGATTCCGGTGTGGAAGAGCGACGACCCCGAGTTCCCGCGCGTCGACGTGTATGGCTCCCTGGCGGAGCTGGAGCGCGACTTCGGCCGCCTGCCGCTGAACCGTGACGGCGAAGTCGACCTGCACAGGCCGTACATCGACGAGCTGACCCGGCCGAATCCGGATGATCCGAGCGGCAGGTCCACCATGCGCCGCATCGAGGACGTGCTCGATGTCTGGTTCGACTCTGGCTCGATGCCGTACGCGCAGGTGCACTACCCGTTCGAGAACCAGGAGTGGTTCGACAGCCACAACCCGGCCGACTTCATCGTCGAGTACATCGGGCAGACGCGCGGCTGGTTCTACATGATGCACGTTCTGTCGACGGCGCTGTTCGATCGTCCGGCCTTCAAGAACGTGATCAGCCACGGCATCGTGCTCGGCAACGACGGCCAGAAGATGTCGAAGAGCCTGCGCAACTACCCCGATGTGTCTGAGGTCTTCGACCGTGACGGCGCGGATGCGATGCGCTGGTTCCTGATGTCGTCGTCGGTCATCCGCGGTGGCAATCTGATCGTCACGGAGGAGGGAATCCGTGAGGGTGTGCGGCAGTTCCTGCTGCCGCTCTGGAACTCGTACTACTTCTTCGCGCTGTACTCGAACGCGGCGACGGAGGGCGGCTACGAGGCCACGTGGCGCACCAATTCGTCGAATGTGCTCGACCGTTACCTGCTGGCGAAGACGCGCCAGCTCATCGTGGATGTGACGACGCATCTCGATGCGCTCGATTCGCCGCTGGCCGCGCAGAGCCTGCGCGACTTCGCAGATGTGCTCACCAATTGGTATGTGCGTCGCAGCCGCGACCGCTTCTGGGGCGGAGACAAGGGTGGTGCCGACTGGCGCGACGCCTTCGACACGCTGTTCACGGTTCTGGAGACGCTCACGAGGGTTGCCGCGCCGTTGGCTCCGCTCGTCACCGAGCAGGTCTGGAAGGGCCTCACGGGTGGCCGAAGCGTGCACCTGACGGACTGGCCGGATGCCGAGCTGTTCCCTGCGGATGACACGCTCGCCCGCAGCATGGACCGTGTGCGGGAGATCGCATCCGCCGGTCTGGCGCTGCGCAAGTCGACGGGGCGTCGCGTGCGGCTTCCGCTGGCGAGCCTCACCGTCGTGAGTGAGGACGGCGCACAGCTGGGCGCCTTTGCAGACATCCTGCGCGACGAACTGAACGTCAAGGAGGTGCGCCTCGAGCCACTCGAGGAGGGCAGCCTCACCGAGTTCGGCATCGTGCGCCGTCTGACGGTGAACGCTCGCGCCGCGGGACCCCGCATCGGCAAGGCGGTTCAGCAGGTCATCCAGGCGGCGAAGGCCGGAGACTGGGAGCCGAATGGCGACAACGTGATCGTCGGCGGCGTCGAACTGCTGCCGAGCGAGTTCGAGCTTGAGCTCAGCTCCGGCGATGAGGCGAATGCCATCAGCTTTCTCAGCGGCGGCGGTTTCGTTCTGCTCGATACAGCGACCACCCCGGAGCTGGAGGCGGAGGGTCTGGCCCGTGACATCATCCGTGCCGTTCAGGACACGCGCAAGGGAGCCGGTCTCGACGTGAGCGATCGCATCCGCCTCGAGCTGTTCGTGGAGGATTCGGGCGAGGCCGCCAGCATCGAGGCCTTCGCCCAGATCATCGCGGAGGAGACACTCGCGAAGCAGGTGTCGGTGCATGCGGGTGCCGGCTCGGAGCTCGACTCCAGCGTCGGCGCGTATCGTTCCGTCGTGACCGCAGGGCAGTACGCGAACACGGGTGCCGTGACGATCGATGTTTCAGTGTGGGGAGCCCCAGTAGATGTCTAAGAAGCCACTGTCTGACGACCCGGAGCTGGGTGACGACGCACTCCTGCAGCCGCAGGCCGATGCCGTCTATGCCGAGCTGCTGGGCCGCGTGGGAGAGTCCGCGCCGCGCCCGCGCCTCGAGCCGACGCGCCGGGCCGCCGAGCTGCTGGGCGACCCCCAGCGGGCCTACCCGGTCATCCACCTCGCCGGCACCAACGGCAAGACCAGCACGAGCCGCATCGCCGAGAGCCTGCTGCGGGCGACCGGCGTGCGCACCGGGCTCCTGACGAGCCCGCACCTCGTGCGCGTCAACGAGCGCATCGTCATCGACGGTGAGTCGATCAGCAACGAGGCGTTCATTGCCGCCTACCGTGACATCCGGCCGTATCTGGAGATGGTGGATGCGGAGCTCACGGCGGCAGGCGAGCCCGCGCTGACATTCTTCGAGGCCTTCACTGTGCTGGCCTTCGCGGCCTTCGCCGATGCTCCCATCGATGTCGCCGTCGTCGAGACGGGGATGGGCGGCGAATGGGATTCCACGAACATCGCCGACGGTGAGGTGGCCGTGTTCACGCCGATCTCGCTCGACCACACCCACAGGCTGGGCAGCACCGTGCGCGAGATCGCGGCAACGAAGGCGGGCATCGTGAAGCCCGGCTCGGTTGTGGTCTCCGCTGCGCAGTCGCCGGATGCTCTGGCCGAGATCACGAAGAAGGCCGTCGGCCTCGACGTGGATCTGCGCGTGCAGGGCGAGGCTTTCGACGTCACGAGCCATTCGGTGGCGGTCGGCGGCCAGTTGGTCTCCATCCGGGGCCTCGTCGGCAGCTATGACGATGTCTTCCTGCCGCTGTATGGCAGCCACCAGGCGCAGAACGCGGCCGTTGCGGTTGCCGCGGTCGAGGCGTTCCTCGGCGGCGGGACCCAGGCGCTCGCGCCCGATGTGGTGGAGGAGGCGTTCGCGACGGTTGTATCGCCCGGCCGCCTCGAGTTGGTAGGCATCGAGCCGACCGTGCTCGTCGATGCCGCGCACAACCCTGATGGTGCGTCCGCTCTCGTGAGTGCGCTGGGGGAGTACTTCACTTTCGACGAGGTCGGCATCGTTCTGGGCGTTCTCGAAGACAAGGATGTCGAGGGCGTCGTTCGGGCGCTCGCGCCGGTGGCGACCCGCTTCTATGTGACGCAGTCGCACTCGGAGCGCGCCATCCCATCCGACGATCTCGCCTATGTGGTGCGCAACATCGCCGGCCCCGACGCCGTGTGGGAGTACGACTCGCTTGTCGCGGCGGCGGATGCGGCGCGCGGCTGGGCCGCGGAGCAGCCGAAGCGTGCCGTCGTGGTGACCGGTTCGATCACTCTCGTGGGTGAGGTCCTGCAGCTCGCCGAACAGTTGGGGTGGAAGCCGTGACCGCGCAGCCGGCCCGCGCGCCGCGCCGGGAACGCAGCGCCACCGAGAGCCTGCTCTCGATCGTGCTGGGGCTCGAGGCGGTTCTCATGATCTTCGTCATGTTGACCGTGTTCGGGCTCGATCTCGCGCATCCGGCTCTCGCCTTCGGTGGCGGCGCCGCGCTGATGGTCGCGCTCATTCTGGCTGGTCGCTTCGTGCGCCACGACTGGGGCGTGTGGGTCGGTTGGGCGCTGCAGCTCGTGCTCGTGCTGCTCGGCCTCGTGCACCCCGCCCTGTATGTCGCAGGCGGAATATTCGTCGCCATCTGGATCTACTGCTACATCACCGGTCGCAGGCTTGACCGTCGCAAAGCCGCTTTTCTGGCCGGCGGGCCCACGACCGCCTAGTCCATCTCAACCGACCCTCAAGGAGAAGAAATGTCCCTCGAAGTTGAAGAAACGCTCGTACTCATCAAGCCGGATGGCGTCGCCCGCGGCCTGACGGGTGAGATCCTGCGCCGCATCGAGGCGAAGGGCTACCAGCTCGTCGACCTGCGCTTCGTGCACGCCGACCGCGATCTCCTCGCACAGCATTACGAGGAGCACCAGGGCAAGCCCTTCTACGAGCCCCTCGTCGAGTTCATGGAGAGCGGCCCCGTCGTCGCCGCCCGCGTGGCCGGCAACCGTGTGATCGAGGGCTTCCGCTCGCTCGCGGGCACCACGGACCCGAGCTCCGCAGCGCCCGGCACGATCCGCGGCGACCTCGGCCGCGACTGGGGCCTCAAGGTGCAGCAGAACCTCGTGCACGGCAGTGACTCGACCGAGTCTGCCGCCCGCGAGCTCGCGCTCTGGTTCTAGCCGCTCCCGGCAGTTGACGGCGCCGTGCCCCGCGTGGGGTGCGGCGCCGTTGCTATTTCCCAGTGTTTGAAAGATCGGTGCATTGACGGTCAGAGCATCGACAGGTAGTCGAGGCGCAGCTGGGCGAGAACGGCGACGACGGTGTAGCTGAGCACCGTGAGCAGGGGAGCCCATCCGAGGATGATTGACCCGGCCCTGCTCGCGACACCGTTTCGAGAATGCGAGAGCAGCAGGCCCCAGGCCGCCCAGAACGTGGGGATGGTCACCGACCAGGTGACGATGCACCAGGGGCACAGTGTGCCCAGCACGTAGACGCTCTGGCCGATCAGCCAGATGACGAGCACCATCGCCCCTGTGACGCCCAGCGCGAACAGCACACGGAACCACTGTGCGAGCGGCGCGCCGGCGATGAGCGCGAAGCCCATCACGAGAACGGCGGCCCAGCCGGCGAGGCCGATCAGGGGGTTCGGGAAGCCGAGCACGGCGCCCTGCGCAGAGCTGAGATTGGCCCCGCACTGTACGAGCACGCTGAAGTTGCAGCCGAGCTGTGCCTCGGGCGAGACAAGGGTGATGACCTTGTCCATGGTGAGCGTCCAGGCGGCCCACAGGCCCACGAGACCGGCGATGATCAGGAACGCGCCGAGCACAGGGCGGCGGCGTGTCCCGGATGCTGCACCGCGGCCTGCGAGCATGACGGTTCCGATTCCGACGGGCAGGGTGAACAGCACAAGCCCGGCCGCCGCCCACGGCACGCCCAGGATGCCGTCGGGCACCGGCGAGCCCTCCTCGAGTGTTGCGAACACGCCGAGTGTCGCCACGAAGCAGGCGATCCAGGCCGCGGCCCCGACGACGATGAGAGCGAGGGCGAGGAGGGGGCTCCGGCCGTGCTCTCGGCGTGCTGTCGGAGTGCGCGCGCCACTGTTCTGCGGGGTCGGGATGTCGGACATGCGGCCATTCTCGCACCAGGAGCCTGAGCCGATCTCCCGGCCTCCGCCAGGCTCTTGTCTGGCGCATGGTGAGCATCCGGTCGATCTATTACGAGCCAAATGCCGCGCAGACGGCCCGGCGTGCGATAATTTGAGAAGGTCACCTTCGAGCCGCGCTCAAGGGGACGTGAAGAGAAAGCTTTCCGGGCAGCCGGTCGACAGTCGACCGGTAGGCACCGAACAGGAACAACAAGAAGACGTACGAGACCAGAGCCGGTACCACTGGAGCAAGAGCCCACGGGGCCTGCGCACGATGTACCCGCCGATCTTGAGGCGTGAAGAATTAGTGGCCACCGCCTACGGCGCGGGTCGCACGAGAGAGTACCGGGTGGGTAGCGCGGTTATCCGCCCCGGCTAGGAGTGCACCAGTAATGGTGGAGACAAACGACAACAATGACGAGCAGAGCAAAGACAACACGGGCAAGGATGGCGGTGTCCTGAAGAGGGTGCGGCTGTTCGGCGGTCGGAGGGCCAAATCCACGGCGGCGTCGGGAGCACAGGATGCTCCGGCGGCGGCGCAGGAGGTTGCGGCACCCGCAGCAGAGGTGGCCGAAGCGGCTCCCGCTGCAGACACGACCGAGGCAGCTCCCGCTGCTCCGGCCCGCAAGCCGGCCACACGCCGTCCTGCGAAGGCGAGCACCACGGCATCCACCGATGCTGCTGAGAAGCCTGCCGAGAAGCCCGTAGAGGCGCCGAAGGCGTCCGCGCCTGTGCGCCCGACGACCTCGCTGCTGTTCCAGGCTCCCGATCTGCCCACGATGATCCCGCCGACGCACGACGAAGATGATGACGACGTCTCGGGCGAGTCGTCGAGTGCCCGTCGTCGCACGCGTCGCCGCTCCGGCGAAGACGGTGGCGACTCCGAGCGCGGCGGCTCGAACAACAACGGCGCAAACGGCAACAACAACGTGGTGAAGGTGCGCCAGCCGCGCCAGCAGCCTGAGCCCTCCAACGAACCGCAGAAGGTGCGCGGCTCGACCCGTCTCGAGGCGAAGAAGCAGCGTCGCCGCGACGGTCGTGACGCCGGGCGTCGCCGTCCCGTCATCACCGAGGCCGAGTTCTTGGCCCGCCGCGAGAGCGTCGACCGGGTCATGGTGGTGCGCCAGAAGAACAACCGCATCCAGATCGGTGTGCTCGAGGACGGCGTGCTCGTCGAGCACTACGTGGCGCAGTCGCAGGAGGCGTCGCTCATCGGCAACGTCTACCTGGGTCGCGTGCAGAACGTGCTGCCGAGCATGGAGGCGGCATTCGTCGACATCGGCCGCGGTCGCAACGCGGTGCTCTACTCGGGCGAGGTCGACTGGGAGGCCGCTGCCGAGAATTCGGCTGAGGGCAAGAACCAGGCCCGCCGCATCGAGCTGGCGCTCAAGCCCGGCGACAAGGTGCTCGTGCAGGTCACGAAGGACCCGATCGGGCACAAGGGCGCCCGCCTGACCAGCCAGGTCTCGCTGCCCGGCCGCTACCTCGTGTATGTGCCGAACGGCTCGATGAACGGCATCAGCCGCAAGCTGCCCGACACGGAGCGTGCGCGCCTCAAGAAGATCCTCAAGGAGGCGCTGCCCGAGAACACGGGCGTCATCGTGCGCACCGCGGCCGAGGGTGCGACCGAGGAGCAGCTCACGCTTGATGTGAACCGCCTCACCTCGCAGTGGGCGTCAATCAGCACTGCGCTCGAGACGGTCTCCGCCCCGGCTCTGCTGCACAGCGAGCCCGACCTTCTGGTCAAGATCGTTCGCGATGTCTTCAACGAGGATTTCCACCGCCTGGTCATCGAGGGAACGGATGCGCGTGACACGATCACGCGCTACCTCACCCAGGTGGCTCCTGACCTGCTCGACCGCATCGAGCCGCACATCGGTGGCAAGGACTCCTTCGACGAGTTCCGCATCTCCGAGCAGATCGAGAAGGCTCTCGACCGCAAGGTGTGGCTGCCGTCCGGTGGTTCGCTTGTCATCGACCGCACCGAGGCGATGACCGTCGTCGACGTCAACACGGGCAAGTTCGTCGGTTCCGGCGGCAACCTCGAAGAGACCGTCACGATGAACAACCTCGAGGCTGCTGAGGAGATCGTCCGCCAGCTGCGTCTGCGCGACATCGGCGGCATCATCGTCGTCGACTTCATCGACATGGTGCTCGAGTCGAACCGCGATCTCGTGCTGCGCCGCCTGGTGGAGTGCCTGAGCCGTGACCGCACGAAGCATCAGGTCGCCGAGGTCACCTCGTTGGGTCTCGTGCAGATGACCCGCAAGAAGCTTGGCCTGGGCCTCATCGAGTCGTTCAGCGAGCCGTGTGAGTCCTGCGCCGGCCGCGGCATCATCGTCTACCACGACCCGATCACGCGCCACCGTCAGTCGCCGCAGCCGGAGACCCGTCGCAGCCGCGGCGGCAAGGGCGGCGGCAACAGCGGCAACGGCGGCGGGAACGGCGGCGGTAACGGCAACGGCGGCTCCTCGAGCAGCAAGCCGGCGGCGACCCACGCCATCACCGAGGATGTGAAGAACGCACTCGCCCAGATCGCGGCGAGCACGATCGCACCGCACGCGGCCGAGGGTGAGCAGTCGGCACCCGAGCCCGTCGAGGCGGCTCCGGCCGCCGAGGCTCCCGCAGTCGATTCGCTGGCGAAGGTGAGCCAGAAGTCGCCGCGCACGGGTGGCCGTCGCGGGCGTTCCGGTTCTGCTGGTTCTGCTGGTTCTGCGGCGAAGACGACCGATTCCGGTGAGTCGGATGCGAAGGCATCCGAGACGAAGGCATCCGACAGTGCCGCGCCCCAGGCTGAGGTCGTCGAGATCTTCGACATTCCGGTTGTGAAGTCGCCGCGCACGCAGCGCCGTGTCGTTGCGAAGGAGGCCGAGCAGATCCTCGGCTCCGTGCTCGACGCACTGCCTGAGCCGAAGCAGCCGGGCCAGGGCCGTTCGCGCACGTCGCGTCGTGCCTCGAGCTCCGGTGTTGTGCAGGCGGGTAGCGCAAGCGCAACCACGGCAGACGGCTCGGAGTAGCCGCGGGCCCTTCGTCGATTCCCTGTCATCTGGGCCTCGCACCAGCCTCCTGAGGCTTGTGCGGGGCCCAGTGTGGCTTGGGTAGGCTTGCCGACGATGGAAACCCGAACCGCCACCAGACGTCCGACCCGTTCCGCCGGGTTCGGGCAGGCTCGGCGACCGGGCGCGGGGAGCATCATCGGGCTCACCGTCGGAGTGCTCGGCATCGCCGGGCTCTTCGTGCTGCGTGCCGTCACTCCCTCGATCGGGCTGCCGAGCCTGCCGAATGCGGTGCAGGATCTTCTGACGCTGGGCATCGCGGTCATCGTCGAGTCGCTCCCATTCGTCGTGCTCGGAATCCTCCTGTCGATCGTCGTTCAGCACTGGATTCCGGATGCCTGGATCACCCGGGTCATGCCGCGCAATCCGTGGCTTCGACGCGGGATGGTGTCGTTCCTGGGCATGTTCCTGCCGGTCTGTGAGTGCGGCAACGTTCCGCTCGCGCGGGGGCTTGTTCTGAGGGGCTTCACCGTCTCGGAGTCGATGACGTTCCTGCTGGCGGCGCCGATCCTGAACCCGATCACGATCATCACCACACATCAGGCCTTCGGTTTCGACGACGGCATCCTCGTGGCGCGCCTTCTGGGTGGCTTCCTGGTCGCGAACGTCATCGGGTGGGTGTTCAGCCGGCACCCCGACCCGCAGTCGCTTCTCACGGAGCGGTTCGCGGCCGAGTGCCGTGCCCCGGATGCGCATGGGCATGGAGGCACTCGCTGGCAGAAGAGCGTCTCGCTGTTCGTGCGTGAGGCGGGCGTGATCATGCCCGCTCTGTTCATCGGCTCGCTGTTGGCGGGCTTGGTTCAGGTCGCTGTTCCGCGCGATGTGCTGGTGAGTCTCGGCAGCAACCCGCTCTGGTCGATCCTCGCGATGATGCTGCTCGCGTTCGTCATCTCGGTGTGTTCGAGTGTTGACGCGTTCTTCATCCTTCCGTTCGCGAGCAGTTTCATGCCCGGCTCGATTGCGACCTTCCTGATCTTCGGCCCGATCATCGACATCAAGATGCTTGCCCTGCTGCGTACGACGTTCACGACGGCTGTTCTGGTGCGTATGACCGTGATCGTGGCACTTCTCAGCGCGGCGATCGGTCTGGTGGTGAACTATGCGTTCTGAGCCCGGTGGCGACGGCACGCTCCACGATGATGGGGCCGAGCACTCGCATCCGCACGATCATCCGCACGATGGCGAAGAGGCCTCGCGCGGGCTCTGGCAGCTGTGGCGGCGGTGGCAGGGGGTCGTGCTGGCCACGATCGTGCTCGTGGCGACGCTGTGGCTGGCTGTGACCAATCAACTGGTTCTGTATATCCATCCTCGCTACATCGTTTTCACGGTGATCATGGCGGTGCTGGGCCTCGTCTTCGTTGTGGCGAGCAGCGTCATGCGGGTCGACCATGAGCACGAACCTGCGCGGCGTCCGTGGCAGTCGGTGCTGTCTGTGGCCTCCACGGTGCTCGTTCTTGCCCTCGCGGTGGGGCTGGTCATCGTGCCGCCCGCAACCCTGACGACGGCGACGGCCTCGCAGCGCGAGATCAACAGCACCGCGCTGGACGACACATCGGCGACGGTCGCGGATGCCAGCGGCTCGACCGCCGTCTTCGACCGCTTCACGGTGCTGGACTGGGCCTCTCTGCTGCGCCAGACATCCGATCGCTCCTTCTTCGCCGACAAGCCGGCCGATGTCATCGGCTTCGTCACGCCCGATCCTGATGACCCCGATGATTCGTTCTATGTGTCCCGTTTCATGGTCACCTGTTGTGCGGTCGACGCCCAGCCGGTGGGCGTGCCCGTGTATCTTCCGGGCTGGGGCGAGCAGTTCGAGGCGGATGCGTGGGTGCAGGTCCAGGGCGTGTTCGACACGAACCCGAGCCGCAGCAGCAAGCAGCCGCTGGCCCTCCTGCCCGTCAGCGCAGAGACGGTCGATCAGCCGAGCGAGCCGTACCTGTATTGAGTGCCGAGACCGCAGTAGCGCCGTTCCGGCGAGCCTTTGCCGCCGTCGTGGCGGTGCTCGTCGTCTTCTGCCTCGCGTTCTTGGGCCTGACCTGGTTCCAGGGGCCGAAGTTGTCGTCGGCGCAGTTAGACACGCAGGCCGTGGTCGCCTCGTCGGGCCAGCAGCTGAGGATGTTCGCGAATCAGTCGCTGGCGCAGGTCGACGCGTCGCAGGTCTCGGTGGAGCCCGCGGCGGCCTTTTCGGTCGACACGGTCGGCGACATCGTGTCGATCACGTTCGAGCAGAGACTCGGCTATGGCCTCGACTACGCGGTGACCGTGTCTGGGGTGACCAGCCTGCACAACACGAGCGATGCGGTGTTCCGCTACGAGTTCACGACGGATGCGCGGCCCGTCTTCCATCTGGATCGGGCAGATCCTGAGACGGGTGAACCCGACCGTGTCATGAGATCGACGCTGGATGCGAAAGGTCTCTCCGGGCAGGAGTCCGTGTATTCGGCTCAGGGCATCATGGACTTCACGGTCATAGGGCAGGCCCTCGCGGTCATCACCCGTGAGGGCGAACAGGGCGCCGAGCAGCATCATCTGAGCCTCGTCAGTCTCGCCGACGGCATGGTCGAGGAGATCGTGCTTCCGGAGCCGGGAACGCTCGATGAGCTGCGCTCGGGGGGTTCGGCCGCGCTGGGCTTCCGCTTCACACCGGAGAGCACCCGGGCAACGGGCGAGGGTGTGCACACGCTCATGTGGATCGATCTCGAGGGGTCGCATGTGCCGCAGACGGTGGCGGGCATCGATGGTTCCGCTCTGCAGCCGATCGATTGGCGGTTCCTGCCGAGCGGAGAGCTGCTGGCCCTCAGCGGAGACAATGTGCTGCAACGGGTCGATCCGACGGGGGAGTCGCCGACGCTTCCGCTGGGCGACTACCAGGGCATCGAGAGTGTGTCGGCCGATGGCAGCACGGCGATCGTACGTGACCTCTACGACACGATTCTGCTGGTGCTCGACGACTCCGCCGGGGGAGTGCCGGGAGATGAGCTTCCCTTCGGCCCAACGCCGATCGATGGCGTGAGCCCGTTCGGCGGTCAGGTGGCGCTTCTGCTCGAGGGCCCGGCTCGCGTTCAGAAGGTCAGCGTCTTCGATGAGGGGTCGGGGTTCTTCGAGGGCAAGATCGTCGTCGACGACGGTGCCGTGTCGCGCATCCTGTTCGAATCGGTTCCCGGCACGACGAGCATCGAGGACTTCACGGTGTCACCGAACGGCCAGTTCGTGGTTGTGGAGGTGATCCCGGATGTCTCGGCGATGGTCTCCGACGCCTACTATCCGCTGGCGCGCCCCACGTCGATCACGACGCGTTTCATCGATCTCGTGTCTGGTGCGGTTGTCGCCGAGGTGGCGGGTTTCGACGTCGAGTGGTGAGTGCGGCGCCTGTTGCGGCGCTCAGCCGATGCCGTCGCGACGTTCCCTCTGCGTGATGCGCAGGCCGCTGGCCTGGAGCCGCCGCACGAGTTCGCGGTTGGCCACGGGCTCGGCCCCGAGATCGACCAGTTCGGCGTGTCGACTCTCGGGCACGTCGTAGTGGTCGAGGTCGAAGCTGCGCGCGGGCAGGCCGGCGCGTTTCGCGAAGTCGTGCAGTTCGTCGAGTGATGTGTCGCTGACGAGGTGGCTCCACAGCATCTCGTGCGCTGGCCACATAGGCTGGTCGATGAGAATGGCCATGTCTTGAATCCTAGACAGGGCACGGATGAGCGAAGGGCGACGGATGACCGAGCAGAGCAGTCTGGTTCGCCTGGTCAAGCGCAGGGGTGCTCTCGCCGCCGCGGTGATCGCCGTGGGAGTGCTCGCCGTCATCGTCGTTCAGGGTGTGCTGCGGGGCGTGACGTCGACGCTGTTCTCGCTCGGGATGCCCGATCTCGGCTATGTGGGCACCATCTGGTCGGATGTCACCACATCGGTGGCGCTTGTCGAGTTCCCGTTCGCGATCGGTGTCTTCCTGTGTCTGTGGCTTGTCGCGCCGGTTGCGGCGGAGCTTCGTCTGGCGCATGTCATCACACGGTCGGTGCTGGCCGCGGGTGCCGGTGCGGTGCTCGTTCTCGTCGTTCAGGGCTTCCAGGCCCTCGTCGTGGGCATCTGGGTCGGGGGTGGGTTGTTCGGCGCGTCATTCCCGTTCTCGGGCTTCTCGGGCAGTGACATCGGGTACCGGCTGGGCTTCGCGATGCAGACGGCTGTGGGCTCGTTCATCGATCTCGTGCCGCTCGTGGTCCTGGCGGGTGTTTTTCTCTGGATGTGGTTGGAGCGTCATCCGGTTTCCCATCAGGTTTCAGGTATGCTTGACGAGGTTTGACCGGCCCCCGAGAAATCAAGTAGTATTGATCCTTGGCGTGCGCTGGCAAAGCCCGCTTTCAACGCCAAATTCTTCTTCGGAGCCTCAGTCTTCGATGAAACAGTGAAGCTTCGTTCAAGTAGTTAGGGTTCCCAAGTGGTTTACGCAGTTGTGCGCGCCGGTGGTCGGCAGGAAAAGGTCGAGGTTGGAACGGTCGTCGTTCTTGACCGCATCTCGGCCGACAAGAACGGCAACATCGAGTTGGCCCCCGTGCTGCTCGTCGACGGTGACACGATCACGCACGACGCGAAGGCGCTTGCGAAGATCACGGTCACGGCTGAGGTTCTCGGAGACGAGCGCGGCCCGAAGATCGTCATCCAGAACTACAAGAACAAGACCGGGTACAAGCGTCGCATGGGGCACCGCTCCGAGCTGACCCGCGTCAAGATCACCAGCATCAAGTAGAGAATTAAGGGGCTGAGACATGGCACACAAAAAGGGCGCATCGTCCACTCGTAACGGTCGCGATTCCAACGCACAGCGCCTCGGCGTCAAGCGTTTCGGCGGCCAGGTCGTCAGCGCGGGCGAGATCATCGTCCGCCAGCGCGGCACTCACTTCCACCCCGGCGTGAACGTCGGCCGTGGCGGTGACGACACGCTGTTCGCACTCGAGGCCGGCGCCGTCGAGTTCGGCGCGAAGGGTGGCCGCAAGGTCGTCAACATCGTGGCGGCTGCCTCCTAGGCGCACACAACTTCACACGGTGGGGCGGGCTTCGGCTCGCCCTTTCCGCGTTTCACTGGGGTGACAACATCCGTCAAACCCCCGCTCCGACAGATAAGGATCACGGCTATGGCAACCTTCGTGGACCATGTGACCCTCCACCTGCGGTCGGGACACGGCGGCAACGGCTGTGTCTCGGTCAAGCGTGAGAAGTTCAAGCCGCTTGCCGGCCCCGATGGTGGCAACGGCGGTGATGGCGGCGACATCATCCTGGAGAGCGACGCCCAGATCACGACGCTGCTGAACTATCACCGTTCGCCTCACAGGAGCTCGGACAACGGCCAGCCCGGCATGGGCGACCACCGCTCGGGCACGACCGGCGCAGAGATGGTGCTTCCTGTTCCCGTCGGCACTGTTGTGAAGGATGCAGACGGCAGCGTCATCGTCGACCTCTCCGAGCCGGGCATGCGCGTCGTCGTGTCGCCCGGTGGGCAGGGCGGGCTCGGCAATGCCGCGCTGGCGAACACCAAGCGCAAGGCGCCCGGCTTCGCACTCCTCGGCACTCCCGGGTGGGAGGGTGACGTTCAGCTGGAGCTGAAGGTCGTGGCCGATGTCGCGCTCGTCGGTTATCCCTCCGCGGGCAAGTCGAGCCTTGTCGCCGCGCTGTCTGCCGCGAAGCCGAAGATCGCCGACTATCCGTTCACCACACTTCACCCGAACCTCGGCGTCGTGCAGGCGGGGGATTCCCGCTACACGGTCGCCGACGTGCCCGGCCTGATCGAGGGCGCCAGCGAGGGCAAGGGCCTCGGCCTGGAGTTCCTGCGCCATGTAGAGCGTTGCTCCGCGCTCGTCCATGTGCTCGACTGCGCCACGCTCGAGCCGGGCCGCGACCCGCTGAGCGACCTCGACATCATTCTGGGTGAGCTCGGTGCCTACGATGTGCCCGAGGGGCAGCTTCCGCTGTTGGAGCGTCCGCAGCTCGTCGTTCTGAACAAGGTCGATGTTCCGGATGCCCGTGAGCTGGCAGAACTTGTGCGTCCAGAGCTCGAGGCGCGCGGCTACCGCGTGTTCGAGATCTCCGCGGTGAGCCACGAGGGTCTGCGCGAGCTGTCATATGCGCTCAGCGGCATCGTCGAGGAGAACAGGGCTGCGGCTGCCGTGCCGAGCACCGAGCGCATCGTCATCCGCCCCCGCGCCGTCAACGAGGCCGGGTTCACGATCACGGTCGAGGGTGGCAGCTACGGCAACGTCTACCGCATCCTGGGCGAGAAGCCGCAGCGCTGGGTCGCGCAGACCGACTTCACGAACGACGAGGCCGTCGGCTATCTCGCCGACCGGCTTGCGAAGATCGGCATCGAGACCGCGCTGTTCAAGGCCGGCGCGGTGGCTGGTTCGACCGTCGTGATCGGCCCGGGCGACGGGATGGTCTTCGACTGGGAGCCCACGCTGACCTCGACCGCCGAGCTCCTCACGGGGCCGCGCGGCACGGATGATCGCCTCGGCGAACGTGTCAGGCCGACCCGCAGTGCTCGCCGTGACGCCTATTTCGAGCGGATGGACGCGAAGGCCGCGGCTCGTGCTGAGCTGATCCGCGAGCGCGACGCCGGCCTGTGGAATGATGATGAGGGATTCGCCATCGACCGCGACGCGGCAGCGCCCGCGGGCGAGCATGACGACTCCGCACCCGATGACTCAACCACAGGAGACAGCAGCGAGTGATGCCGAGCGCGCCCACCACCAGCAGCATCCCCACGCTCAGCGCTGTGACGTCGCGCGCGGGGATTCCGCAGGCGCGGCGCGTCGTGGTCAAGGTCGGTTCCTCCTCGATCAGTGGTGCCAACTCGGCTCAGCTCCCGATGCTCGTCGACGCCCTCGCCGCAGTGCACGGGCGCGGCACGCAGATCGTGCTGGTGTCATCCGGTGCCATCGCCACGGGCCTCCCGTATCTGAAGCTTGACGGGCGCCCCGGCGATCTGGCGACGAAGCAGGCCGCCGCGGCGGTCGGTCAGAACGTACTCATCTTCCGCTACCAGGAGAGTCTCGACCGTTTTCGTATCGTGGCAGGGCAGGTGTTGTTGACGGCGGGTGACCTGGAGAACCCCGACACGCGGCGCAACGCCCGACGTGCCATGGAGCGGTTGCTGGAACTGCGCATCCTGCCCATCGTGAACGAGAACGACACGGTGGCGACCGAGGAGATCAAGTTCGGTGACAACGACGAGCTGGCGGCCAGGGTCGCACGCCTGATCGACGCCGATCTGCTTCTTCTCCTCTCGGATGTCGACGCCCTCTACACGAAGCCGCCGTGGCTCGAGGGGTCCCAGCGCATCGACGAGGTCGCATTCGACGACGAGTTGGCCGATGTCGAGTTCGGCGGCATCGGCGCGGCCGGCGTCGGCACCGGGGGAGCCCGAACGAAGGTCGCGGCGGCGAAGATCGCGGCGGCGGCGGGAACGCCCGTACTGTTGGCGGCCACGGCCCAGGTGAACGAGGCGCTCGGTGGCAGGGCCATCGGCACCTGGTTCGAAGCGGGTCGGCCGGAGCGCGCCGCGGGCTGAGCCCGTAACACCCGGGCGAGCGCGCACCGCGGCGGTACTATTGGGGCATGTCTGAGACCTCTGTCCGCGCTGCCGATGAGGCCGCCGTCACTTCGTCGCCCGATTCGTTCCTCGGCCCGTTCAACACGAAGCTGCTCGCGGCTCGTGAGGCGTCACGGTCGTTGGCGACCGCGACGGCCCAGGTCAAGAACGACGCGCTCGAGGCCATCGCCCGGGCTGTGCTGTCGGGGGCGGAGCGGGTCATCGCAGCCAACGAGCTCGACCTTGAGGCGGGCCGGCAGGCCGGGCTCAGCGAGGGGTTGCAGGATCGTCTCCGCCTCGACCTGGCACGCCTCGAGGGGCTTGCGGATGCGGTGCGCGATGTCGCAGCGCTTGTCGACCCCGTCGGCCAGGTCGTGAGGGGCTCGACGCTGCCCAACGGGCTGGGGCTCACCCAGGTGCGGGTGCCGTTCGGGGTGGTCGGTGCCATCTACGAGGCTCGCCCGAATGTGACGATCGACATCGCGGCGCTCGCGCTCAAGAGCGGGAACGCGGTGGTGCTGCGCGGCGGCAGCGCGGCCCAGAACTCGAACGGCGTCCTGGTCGAGCTGATTCAGCAGGCGATCGCATCCGTCGGCCTTCCCTCCGAGCTGGTGCAGACGATCGACGAGTTCGGGCGCGAGGGCGCCACCCAGCTGATGCGATCCCGCGGACTCATCGATGTGCTCATCCCGCGCGGCAGCGCGAACCTCATCCAGACGGTCGTGCGCGAATCGCAGGTTCCGGTCATCGAGACGGGCGACGGTATCGTGCACGTGTTCCTCGACGAGTCTGCCGATGCGGATCTGGCCGCGGCGATCGTGCACAACGCGAAGACCCAGCGACCGAGCGTCTGCAATGCGCTCGAGACGCTTCTCGTGCATTCTGCTGCGGCAGAGCGGCTGCTTCCCGGCGTTCTGGGCGGCCTGCGGGCATCCGGTGTCACCATCCACGGCGATGAGCGCACCGCTGCGGTGTTCCCGGATGTCGTGCCCGCGAGCGAGGACGACTGGGCGACGGAGTACATGAGCCTCGATCTCGCGGTGCGGGTCGTCGACGGGCTCGACGAGGCGATGGAGCACATCCGCCGCTACTCGACCCACCACACGGAGTCGATCATCACGCAGAGTCTCGCCAACAGTGAGCGGTTCCTGGCAGAGGTCGACTCTGCGGTCGTCATGGTGAACGCATCCACCAGGTTCACCGACGGGGGCGAGTTCGGCTTCGGTGCTGAGGTGGGCATCTCGACGCAGAAACTGCACGCGCGCGGCCCCATGGGGCTGCCCGAGTTGACGAGCACCAAGTGGATCGTGCGCGGCACGGGCCAGGTTCGCAGCTAGCAGGCTGTCGCACACGCTAGATTGGTTGGGCGCGGTCTTCATCTGCAGGCCGACGCGCAGTGAACGGAGAAAAGATGTCTTTTGCTGTATTCGCCGCTGAAGAGGCGCACGAGTTGGCTCCCATGGTGATGGATGTCATCTGGTTCCCGATCATCGCGGCTGCGGTGTTCGTCGCCCTCGGCGTTGTCACCTACAGCTTCCGTGACGTTGCGAATCGGCACTCGCACAAGACGGGTGGCGCTGCGGCCCACGGGACCGATCACCACTAGTCGGTCGGCTGACGATGACAGCAGTGGATCCGGATGCGCGCAGGCCGCGCGTCGGGATCATGGGCGGAACCTTCGACCCGGTCCACAACGGTCACCTTGTGGCCGCCAGCGAGGTCGCCCAGCATTTCGGGCTCGATGAGGTCGTGTTCGTGCCCACCGGGCAGCCATACCAGAAGCCGGATGCCTCGCTCAGTGAGCACCGCTACCTGATGACGGTCGTGGCCACGGCATCCAATCCGCGCTTCACGGTGAGCCGCATCGACATCGACCGTGACCGGCCGACGTACACGATCGACACGCTGCGTGACATGCGCGATGCGCGGCCCGATGCTGATCTGTTCTTCATCACGGGGGCGGATGCGATCGCCCAGATCCTTGAGTGGAAGGACGTCGACGAGCTCTTCGACCTGGCACATTTCGTTGCTGTATCAAGACCCGGGCATCCCTTGACTATTTCCGGATTGCCTGAGCAGGACGTAAGCTTGTTGGAAGTGCCTGCTCTGGCTATCTCCTCAACGGACTGTCGTAGCCGGGTTGGCCGGGGGTTTCCCGTCTGGTATTTGGTTCCCGACGGAGTTGTGCAGTACATCGCCAAGCACCATTTGTATCGGAGTCTCATATGACAGCGTGGCAGGACCAGCCACCGCAGACGCGGCGGCAGGTCAGGATGAATGAGCGTGGCGCGAGCGCCGACGCGCCATTCGGACTCGCCCCGCTGCAGACGGAGGAGACCCCCTTCGAGGCGTTCCCCGGCGACACGATCGAGACCACCGACCCCGCGGGCACGCCCGAGAGCGAGCGCCGCTTCGACACGAGCCAGGCGACGGATGCCTCGGTCAGCCCGGTCACGCCGGCCCCGTCAGGCGGGTCCGCACCTCTGGGCCGCCGCGCGCAGCGCGCAGCCGAGGCGCAGCAGCAGCCCGAGGCCGACGATCAGGCGTGGCGCCCTCGCGCGTTCCGCCAGCGCGATGTCGGAACTGAGGGGCGCGGCCAGAGCTTCTCCATGACGGATGCGCTGCCGACACCGGAACAGACGACGGCAGCGCCGTCCGCTTTCGTCGCCCCCGGTGGCGCTGACGCAGGGCCTTCCTTCCTTCCTTCGACATTTGACGCCTCGGCTCCGCTTGCTCCCGCCGCGCCCGACGCCCGGTCTTCCGCTCCCGAGCCGCAGGCAGAGCAGCCTGCGCCCATCGAGACTGCTTTCGCCCCCTCGGCTCCCGCCGCCACTGACCGTCTACTGACGCGTCGTGAGCGTCGCGCGCTTGAGCTCGCAGCCGAACAGCAGGCGGGTGCCGAGCAGCCGGTCGCCTTCGAGGCTCCGGTGCAGTTCGAAACGCCTGCGCAGTTCGAAACGCCTGCGCAGTTCGAAGCACCTGCGCAGTTCGAAGCACCTGCGCAGTTCGCGGCTCCCGTGCCGTTCGAGGTGCCGGTTCCGTTCGATGCGCCGGTCCCGTTCGATTCGTCTGCTCCTGCTCCCGATTCGACCCCGATCGATCTTCCTGCCCCGTTCGATGCTTCGGCGCCGTTCTCTGCTCCGGTCGATCTTCCTGCGCCGTTCTCTGCCCCGGTCGATCTTCCTGCGCCGACGGAGCCCCCCGCTGCTGTTCAGCTGCCTGCCCCGACGCTGCAGCCCGAGCCGGTTCTTCCTCTGATCGAGCCGTCTGCTCCCTTCGGCGGTCCGATCGACTGGTCCACGGTGGGTTCACCGACCATCGACCAGCTGTCGACCCCCGGGCTTTCTCTTGCCGATCTTCCGGCTCCCGGATCCCCGTTCGCAGGAATGCCTGCTCCGTCGGCTCCGCTCGCGGACATGCCAGCGCCGGTCGTGCCCGCCACGGCTCTGCCGGAGTCGCAGTCCGTGCCGCCGCAGGCATCCGGGCTCTTCGTGCCGGGGTCTGTCGCCGATTCGGAGCGTGGCGTCGATCACGCGCCCGAGATGCTTGCCGCCCCGTCGGGGCATTGGACGACCCAGGAGCAGCTCGACGACAGCAGCCAGCTCGCCGATTCGACGCCCGGCCGCGACCTGAGCGTCACGACCGGCCCGATCACCAGCAGCGCGCTCGTGCTGCCGTCGATCCCGCAGGGCTCTGATCTCTCGGCGCCGTTCAGCACGACGGGCGAGGTGCTCATCACGGGCTCCATCAACCTTCCGGCGAGCCTCGGCACGACGGGGGCGCATCCGTCCCGCTACGACCATTCCGATCTGGACGCCATGATCGAGGCGACCGACCGCGATGACGCTGAGGGCGACTCCGCCCCCGTGCGCGCGATCCGCGCCGTCAGCACCCACACCTCCCCGCGCGACATCATCGCCTCCACGCAGAAGTCGGGCGGCAGCAGGCTGCCGATGGTGCTCGCCATCTCTGCCGGTGCGATGATGGTCAGCGTCACCGTGCTCGTCATCGTCGGATTCATGTTCGACACGTTCTAAGCCCTGTGATGCGACGATTCTTCTCCACCCCGAACTTCCCTGATTGGATTCTGTGACTGCGACCGCGCGTGCCCTCGAATTACTGACCGTTGCCGCTGCTGCGGCCGATTCGAAGCAGGCCACCGACCTCGTCGCGCTGGATGTCTCGGGTCCGTTGCCGTTCGCGGACATCTTCCTGCTGGCATCCGGGCGCAATGAGCGCAACGTGATCGCCATCGCCAGCGAGATCGAGGACAAGATGATCGAGGCCGGCGCGAAGCCGGTGCGACGCGAGGGGCGGGCCGAGGGCCGCTGGGTGCTGCTCGACTTCGGTGACGTTGTCGTTCACGTGTTCCACGAGGAGGAGCGCGTCTACTACTCGCTCGAGCGCCTGTGGAAGGACTGCCCGGCGATTCCGATCGAGCTGCCGAGTGCTGCCGACGAGACGGCCGAAACCGTCGAAACGGCCGACTGACACGGCCCAGGCGGAGTGGTGCCTGATCGCCCGCTCGAACTGCCCCGGTGGACGGGGGAGTCGACGGATGCTGCGGCCACCATTGCGCTGATCGATCGTTGGGCGGGTTCGCCGCAGATGGCGCGCATCGTCGGAGCGTTCGGCGGCGACACCTCGGCCGTGGCATCCGTGCGAACGCTCGACTACCTGGGCGAGTTCTCTGCCGCCCACTGGGACTTCCGGCGCGGACGCGAGCGCAATCTTGCGGTGAGCGCCGAGTTCACGGATGCGCAGCGCGCTGCCGTCCTCGAGGCCGCGCCCGGACTGGGCCTGGCGCCGTCATGGCCGAGCCGTCGGCACTACGACGCCGTCGTGATGACGGGTGGGATGGTGCGGGCGGGCATCGTGAAGCCGCGCTTCCTGCGCGAACTGTTGGATGCCGGAGTGAGTTTCGACTCTGCGGTGTACCTCGGCGGATTTCGGCCCTTCGCTGGCGACGAACTTGATGTGGCCCCGAAGCTCGGGGTGGTCGGCAGCGACGAGTTCCACGGAATGGAGGCGGGCATGCGCCTCGCCTTCGGGCTGCAGGAACCCCCGGCTGTCGAGGGAGAGGGTGAACCGGGCGACACGGCGTCATGGGTTGAGCATTCGTGGCCGGCTCGGGCTGGTGCACCACGTCTGAGCGTGCTGGCTGCGCCCTCGTCCGAGCCGGAACTGCGCCGGGCCAACACCGTCGACACGTACCGCTTCTGGGCGGAGCACCGGCGCAGGCCAGAGTGCCGCTCGGTGCTGGTCATCACCACCCCGATCTACGTGCCGTACCAGGCGGCGGGGGCCGTGGAGGTGTTCGGCGCCGACTACGGGCTCGCAGTGGAGACGGTGGGCGTGAGCGAGAGCGCGAACGACCTGGGGGCGCTCACCCAGCCGTTTCTGGTGCAGCACTTTCTGCAGGAACTGCGCTCGGGCATCCGGGGCATGGCCTCATTGAGGGCCCGGTTGAGCGGCGGATGATCGGGGCGACGCGCCGCAGATGTTCTCGGCGGCGGCCCGGATGTAGTAATCTAGACAAGTTGCTTCGCGAGAGGCGGCACACCGAGGGTCCATGGCGCAGCCCGGTAGCGCACCTGCATGGCATGCAGGGGGTCAGGGGTTCGAATCCCCTTGGATCCACCAGAGTCCTGTTTCAGGGCCGTCCTGTAAGGGGCACAGAAAGCCGTCGAATCCCCAGGGTTCGGCGGTTTTCTCGTTTTTGGGCCGTGGTCCTCGGCGGCGTTGAGGATGACGGCACGCGGTGGACCCCAGCGGAGCGCAATACGATGGGACGATGACTGACTTAGGCGGCGAGTCGTTGGCCGCCGAGAGGGTTGCGCGCGCGGTCGCCGCGGCCACGAACCTCATCTATGCGGGAACCCCGATCTGCGTTCTCGGCACGGGCGCGGCGAGTCGCCGACTCAGCGAGATGCTGAGGGGGTTCGGCGCGCGTGTGCACGAGGTCTCCGTTGACGAGAACGGTCGCATCGGTCAACGCCAGGCGGGCCTGCCCCTCATCGAAATGCTCTTCGTGTGCGACCCGATCGAAGGGGAACGGCCGGATGCTGCCCAGCAGCTTCCAGATCTCCGCGAGATTCTGAGCGCTGACTGGCTCGCCGATGGCGCGATCATCGTCGATGCGGGTGTCACGGCGCTGCTCGAACAACTGGGGGCCGTGGCCGACGAGCAGGCTGAGGTCCACAAGAAGGAAGTGCGCCCCGGTGTTCAGCTGGTGTACGGCGCGGGTTTTTCGCGGTTCCTTGTGCGGGTCCAGCCGAGCGAGCTGCCACGCACCGGGCCCGTGTCGCCGTCGACCCGATCAGTGGATGGCGCACCCTCCCCGAGTACGGCACCCGAAACATCTGCAGTCGCCCGGGGAGTTGCCCGCATCGATTGGGCCCGCCGCTTCATGCGCACGACGATTCGGCTTGCGGATGACCTCGCCGCCACGGGCCTGCTGCGCGGCCGCCGTATCGGCGTGAGCCTCGTGCTCGAGCCCAAGACCGCCGTACTTGCCCTGGCCCTCGCCCAGGCTGGTGGTGAGGTCGCCGTCTTCGCCAACGCCGGTGAGACCGACGGCGAGGTCGCTGCGGCGCTCGAGACACTGGGCATCACGGTGTTCGCGGCGGCGGATGCCGGTGCCGATGGCGACGCCCGGCACGCCGCCGAGATCCTCGACTGGGCGCCGCAGCTGCTCATCGACGACGGCGCCCACCTCGTGCGCCTTGCCCACACCGAGCATCCGGCGGCGTTGGACACCCTGCTCGGGGCGGCAGAGGAGACCACCAGCGGCGTTCGGCCGCTGCGAGAGATGGCGGCGGAGGGCGCGCTGCGCCTGCCCGTCATCGCGGTCAACGATGCCCGCACCAAGACCCTCTTCGACAACGTGCACGGCACGGGGCAGTCATGCGTGCTCGCGATTGCCGACCTGCTCGACGCCGCCGACGTTCGTGGTGGTGCCGTGCGGGGCGGGCGCTGGGTCGTCGTCGGATACGGCCCTGTGGGCGTCGGCGTGGCGCGGCATGCGGCAGCCATGGGCGCATCCGTCACTGTTGTCGAGCGCGACCCGGTGCGTGCCCTCGGCGCGTTGTATGACGGATACGAGGTCGACACCCTCGCACAGGCGATCGTCTCGGCCGATGTGGTCGTCAGCGCAACAGGGCATGCGCACACGATCACTGTCGACGCGCTGACCGAGGCCGCAGACGGATGCGTGTTCGCCGTCGCCGGGGGAGTCGAGAACGAGATCGACGTGGACCTGGCGTTGGCGCGTGGCTTCCGTCGAACCCCGGTGCTGCCGTACGTCGAGCGGCTGCACCGGCCAGACGGCGGCGAACTCGTGCTGCTCGCCGGCGGCGACGGCGTGAACTACACCGCGGGGGAGGGCAACCCCATCGAGATCATGGATCTCTCGTTCGCCACCCAGATACTGGCCCTGCGCATGCTGCTCGATTCCGTCGACTCCAGTGGCCGAAGCGTGCTCGCGACAGGCGTGTATGAGCTTCGCGCGGAAGGGGAGCGTGCGGTCGCACAGGCGGCCCTCAGCGCGCGCGGGGTTGCGACCGAGGCCTGGAACGCGGTCAAGGGTGCGGGGAACGGCGGCGGCTGGCGCGAGCACCGTTATCGCCGCACGGGTGTCGGCGAGAGCGGCGAGCATCCGCCCGTCCCCTCCGGTGCAGAGCCACCTGCGAGCGGTGCGAAGATGGATCAGTGATCGAGAACCCGCCGAAGCCCGCTGCGAACCAACTCGAGAACGACCCGGAGACGCAGATCCGGGTCTACTCTGCCGGGCTCGTCATGCCGGTCACCGGCCCCCGCATCGTCGATGGTGCCGTGGCGGTGCGCGGTCGTCGCATCCTGCACGTCGGAGATCGACGCTGGGTGCTCGGCCAGCTGGCCGAGGCCGGCCGACCCTACAGCGAGCAGCACTGGCCTGGCGTCATCACCCCCGGGCTCGTCAACGCTCACACCCACCTGCAGTACACCGACATGGGCGAGGTGGCCCAGCGCACCTACGCCGGATTCGACGACTGGGGCGACGCCTTCGACATCGTCTACGAGCGCGAGCAGGGGCACGACTGGGCGTCTGCTTCGGCGCGCGGTGCCCGCGATTCGATCTCCCACGGCGTGACCAGTGCGGCCGACGTCGTCACCGACATCGCCGCGATCAGCGCGCTGCACGACGCGCGCATGCACGGCATCGCCTACTGGGAGGTGTACGGCATGAGCAACGAGAGCTGGCGTGCCGGTGCCCGCGAGGCGGTCGTCGAGCAGCTTGAACGGATGCCCACATCACCGGGCGTGGGCGTCTCGCCGCATGCCCCGTATTCGCTCGAGGTGCAACCCCTTCTCGAGGTTCCTGACATCGTGCGTGAGCGCGGGATGCGGCTGCACATCCACCTCGCTGAGGCGCACATGGAGCGCGAGCATGACGACGGCGGCGAGCTCTGGCGGGAGGCCGATGCCGCGAGTTTTCGGGCACTCCGCTCGCAGGGCGTCGGCGTCTCCTCGACCCAGTTCGTCGATCACCTCGGCGTGCTCGGCCCCGACTGCCATATCGCGCACGGCGTGTATGTCAGCGCCCTCGACCGCGCCCTGCTGCGGGCGCGCAGCACCAGCGTTGCTCTCTGCCCGCGATCGAATGCGATCATCGGGCTCGACGAGCCGCCCGTCGCCGCCTATCTCATGGAGGGCAATCTCATCTCTGTGGGCACCGACTCGCTCGCCTCCTCACCCTCGCTCGATCTGCTCGACGATGTGAGCGCCCTCCACCGCATCGCGGTCGGCCAGGGCTATGCGGCCCGCGACCTGCACGCCAGACTCTTCTCGGCTGCGACCCTCGGCGGGGCGACCGCCCTCGGAATCAGCATGGGCAAGAAGCGCGTCGGCCAGCTCGCCGTCGGGGCCCTCGCCGATCTCGCGTTCTTCGATGTGCCGGTGACGACCCCCGATGACACGCTCGCCCATCTCGTGGAGGCGGGCGCAGGAACATGCGCGCGAACCATCATCGCCGGCGAGCTGCGTCACGAAAGGGCCGCATCATGACCGACGAGCAGACCCCGGATGCCCGCCCCGCGCGGGCGCGCGAACTCGACCTTGCGCCGCATCCCGAGGGTGGCTGGTTCAGACGCGTCTACACGGCCTCCCACGGGCTCGACACATCGAATGGCCGGCGGCCTGCGGCGACGCTGATCCACTTCTATCTGCAGCAGCACGAGCATGCCGCATGGCACAGGGTGTCGAGCGATGAGGTGTGGCTGTGGCACGGGCCTGCACCGCTGGATGTGCATCTCGGTGGCACGGGTGAGCAGCCCCGCACCGAGACGGTCGTGCGCCTCGACGCCCCCGGAACCCCGGGGGCGGTGCAGCAGATGCTCGTGCCCGCCGGTGTCTGGCAGCAGTCCGTTCCTGCGGAGGCCGACGCATCCGCTCGCCCTGAAGGTCGTCGTCTCGACGATCACGGGGTGCTCGTGAGCTGCCTTGTCACACCGGGTTTCGACTTCGCCGACTGGCAGCTCGAAGCGAATACCGTTAACCCTGGGTAACATTGGCGCCGCGTCGCGGCGGACGCGGGTAAAATTGAGCAGGCTCCGCCGTGTTCACCACGGTGGAAGCTCATGAACGATCACCCGCGCACAGCGTGCACGCTTCGGCGTGTTCACGGCGGGGATACCCAGCCACCAAGGAGACACATGCTTCGCACCACCCGCCTGCGCACCGCCGGAATCGCCGTCGCCACGGCAGCCCTGCTAGCCCTCACGGCGTGCGCCGGCACGACCGACAGCGAGGCGCCCGGCACGGGATCGCAGACCGGTCTCGAGACCCTTGTCGACGGCAAGCTCACCATCGCAACGGGCGAGCCGGCCTATTCGCCGTGGGTCGAGAACGACGACCCCGCCTCGGGCGAGGGCTTCGAGGCCGCCGTCGCGTACGCGGTCGCAGAGGAGCTCGGCTTCGACGCCGCCGATGTCGTGTGGGTGCGCACCACGTTCGACAGCGTGATCGCTCCGGGTCCCAAGGACTTCGACTTCAACCTGCAGCAGTTCTCGACCAGCCCCGAGCGGGCCGAGGTCGTCGACTTCTCGTCGCCGTACTACGTGACCAGCCAGGCCGTCGTGTCGATCGCCGGCAACGCGGGAGCCGACGCCACGAGCATCGCCGACCTGAAGAACGTGAAGATCGGTGTCGCCGCCGGCACCACCACGATCGGCGTCGTGAAGGAGCTCATCGACCCCTCCGTCGAGGTCGCGATCTTCAACAACAACGAAGACACCGTGCAGGCCCTCATCGCGGGCCAGATCGATGTGCTCGTCACCGACCTGCCCACCGCGTTCTACAACGCCTACGGCCAGCTCGATGACGGCGTGCTCGTCGGCCAGCTCGACAGCGACGAGGGCGGCGACGAGTTCGCGCTGCTCCTGGAGAAGGACTCACCGCTCACCGCTGCCGTGACGAAGGCCGTCGACACGCTTCGCGCCGACGGCACGCTCGACGAGCTCGCCGCGACCTGGATCGCCGACAACGCCGGCGCCCCGGTCCTCAAGTAGCCGCCGCGCGGTGTGGGGCGGCACAGCGCCGCACCCACACCGCGCATCAGCAGATCCGAGTTATTCGTTGACCACGTCGAACACCGCAGGAACCCACGAGCCCAGCACCGTCGAGCTTGATCGACGCGCCTTTCGCAAGCGGCAGGGCGCCAAGTCGCTCGCCATCAGCATCATCAGCACCATCGTCTTCGCGGGCCTCCTCGCAGTCGGGCTCGTCAACAGCCCCGGCTGGGCGGGCGTGCAGAAGTCGTTCTTCAACGTCGATGTCGGTGTCGCGGCGTTCCCCGCAGTGGTCAAGGGCCTCTGGCTCAACATCCAGGTGCTGTTCTTCTCCGCGATCGGCGTGGCCATCTTCGGCAGCCTGCTCGCCATCGCCCGCACGCTGCGCGGCCCCGTGTTCACGCCGCTGCGCTACGCCTCGGCCGTCTACACCGACTTCTTTCGCGGCATCCCGCTGCTGCTCGTGCTCTACCTGGTGGGCTTCGGCCTGCCCGGCCTCGACATCTTCGGCCGCCTCCCGGCCCAGGTCTGGGGAACGATCGCGCTCATCCTCACCTACTCGGCGTACGTCGCCGAGGTGCTCAGGGCCGGCATCGAGGCCGTGCATCCGTCGCAGCGCCTCGCCTCTCGCTCGCTCGGGCTCAACTATGCCAAGACGCTGAGGCTCGTCGTGATGCCCCAGGCCGTGCGCAAGGTGACCCCGGCACTCATGAACGACTTCGTCTCGATGCAGAAAGACGTGGGGCTCATCTCGGTGCTCGGCGCCGTAGACGCGATCCGGGCCGCCCAGATCGAGGTCGCGCACAGCTACAACTTCACGCCCTATGTGCTCGCGGGCATCCTCTTCGTCATGCTCTCGTGGCCGATGATCAGGCTCACCGACTGGTACACGGCCCGGGCGCAACGCCGCGAGCAGATCGGGGGTGCGGTGTGAGCGAACAGGCTTCCGCCGGGTCGGTGCTGCGCATCGACGGCGTGCACAAATGGTTCGGCGACACCCCCGTGCTTCGCGGCATCGACATCGAGGTGGCCCGCCACGAGGTCGTCGCGCTCATCGGCGCCAGCGGCTCGGGCAAGTCGACGCTGCTCAAGACGATCAACCTGCTCGAGGGGGTCGACGACGGCCAGATCCACCTCGGCGAGACCGACATAACCGATCCGCGCATCGATGCCGACAGCATCCGGGGTCGCATCGGTGTCGTCTTTCAGCACTACAACCTGTTCCCGCACATGAACGTTCTGAACAACGTGACGCTCGCGAGCCGACAGGTATTCGGGGTGAAGCGCGCCGCAGCAGAGAAGCGGGGGCTCGAACTGCTCGAGCGCATCGGCCTCGCCGACAAGGCCCGCGAGTATCCCGATCGACTCTCGGGCGGACAGCAGCAGCGCGTCGCCATCGCCCGCGCCATCGCGACCGACCCCGAGCTGCTGCTGCTCGATGAGATCACGAGCGCGCTCGACCCACAGCTGGTCGGGGAGGTGCTCGACCTCGTGCACGAGCTCAAGGCGGGCGGCAGCACGATTCTCATGGCGACGCACGAGATGTCGTTCGCGCGTCGCGTCGCCGACAGGGTCGTCTTTCTCAAGGGCGGCAAGATCATCGAGTCGGGCACGCCTCAGCAGATCTTCGACGCGCCGCGCGAGGAGGAGACCCGCGAGTTCCTCTCCCGACTGCGCGATCCGCTCGCGTAGGGCTCCTGCGGTGGGATCAGACACGCGACGATAGCGGGAGAGATGCCGTTGCCACGGCGTCGATTGCTACTGTGGCCGCGGAGGGTCGCATGGACTCGACCGAGGTGGTTCTGAGCGACTGGATCAACGTCGTCGATCTGGCCGGAGTGCTCGGCAACGCCGTGTTGGGCGGTATCGCCGCGCGGGCTGCACGCCTCGACATCGTCGGATTCATCATCCTCGCCATACTGTCCGGGCTCGGTGGCGGCATCATCCGCGACACCCTTCTGCAGCGCGGAACCCCCGTCGCGTTCACCGACCCGCTCTACCTGTACATGGCGATCCTCGGTGCGGTCGTCGCGTTCTTCATCTCCTTCACGAGCAGGACATCGCAGCGGATGCTCATCCTCCTCGACGCGTTGGCCGTCGGATGCTGGGCGGCGGCGGGCACGCAGAAGGCGCTCGTCGCCGGACTCGGGTGGCTGCCCGCGATCATCCTGGGCATGGTCACCGCGATCGGCGGGGGCATGGTGCGCGACGTGTTCCTCATGAAGGTGCCGACCGTGTTCGGCGGCAACACCCTGTACGCGACGAGCGCGTTTGTGGCGAGCATCGAGATGGTGGTGCTCAGCAGTCTCGGCCTGCCGGTGATCGGCTCCGTCGTGGCGATCCTGAGCGGCGCCGCGCTCTCCTTGCTGGCTCGCCGCTTCGGGTGGATACTTCCCACAGAGGTACGACTCCCGCATCCGAATGCGGGTGTGATGACGGGCTGGTTGAGCCGGTGGTGGAGCGGGGCCCGCAGACCGGGAGCACGACCCGGGCAGACGAAGGAAGAAGCAAATGGCGGCGACGATCGAAGCGAATGACAGCGGCGACCTCGGGGCCGCTGCGACGAGCGTGCTCTCAGGCCAGGCCGCGATGCAGGCCTGGCAGGAGGGCCTCTACAAGGATCTTCACAGGCATCCGGAGCTTGGCCATCACGAGGTGAGAACGGCATCCGTCGCCGCCGAGGCCCTGCGCGGATTCGGTTTCGAGGTGCACGAGAAGATCGGCACGACGGGGGTCGTGGGCGTGCTGCGCAACGGTGACGGGCCGACCGTGCTGATGCGGGCCGACATGGATGCGCTGCCGATGGCGGAGAAGACCGGCCTCGACTATGCGAGCACCGAGACGACCACCGACGACTCCGGCGCGGGGACGGCCGTGATGCATGCCTGTGGTCATGACATCCACGTCGCCTGCCTGCTGGGTGCGGCGAAACTGTTCGCCGGCGCCATGGATGCGTGGCAGGGCACCTTCGTCGCGCTGTTCCAGCCGGCGGAGGAGGTCGCGACGGGGGCGACCGCAATGGTCGACGGGGGAGTGACGAAGCTCGTGCCGAAGCCCGATGTGGCGCTGGCTCAGCACGTGCTCGCCTTCCCCTCCGGCCGGGTCGGCGTGCGCCCCGGCCCGTTCCTGTCGGGTGCCGACAGCATGCGCGTCACCGTCTACGGGCGCGGCAGCCACGGCTCGATGCCGCAGCTCTCCGTCGACCCGGTCGTTCTTGCGGCGATGATCGTCGTGCGGTTGCAGGCGGTCGTGGCCCGCGAGATCGCGCCCGACGAGTTCGCGGTGCTGACAGTGGGTAGGATCGCGGGCGGCTCGAAGAGCAACATCATCTCCGACCACGCGGTGCTCGAACTGAACATCCGCAGCTACAGCGAGCAGACCAGGGCGACGCTGCTGGCGGCCATCGAGCGGGTCGTGCGCGGCGAGTGCGCCGCCTCGGGCTCGCCGCAGGAGCCCGAGTTCGAGATCTACGACCACTTTCCCCTCACCGACAACGATGCGGATGCGACGGCGAGGGTGGATGCCGCGTTCCGGGCTCACTTCGGCGGCGATGCGTTCACCATCGACCGCCAGTCGGCGAGCGAGGATTTCAGCGAGATTCCGCGGGCGTTCGGCGTGCCCTACGTGTACTGGGGCATCGGCGGCACCGACCCGGAGGTCTACGCCGCCGCGGAGGCCGCAGGGACCGTCTCGACCACGATCCCGGCGAACCATTCGCCGCAGTTCGCCCCCGTCATCGAGCCGACGCTGCGTGCGGGCACGGCGGTCGTCGCCGCGCTCGCCTGGCTGGCAGGCCCCTCGGGGGTGTGAACCGACTGGCTCAGTCGTCGCCTCGGAGCATCGTGATCGTCAGCCGAGAAGGTTCGTGGGCCAGCACTGCGTGGGGCAGGCCCGCCGTGAGATGCAGCAGCGCGCCCGGTGTGAGCACGTTCGCCGAGTCGCCGACCGTGAATGTGAAGCGGCCCTCCAACACCTGAATGAGGATCGGAACGGGGGCCTTGTGCTCCTTGAGCTCCTGGCCTGCGTCGAAGGCGAGATGCATGACGCGCGCACGATCGGCGTCGAGGATGCGCTGCGGCGCGACCCGCCCTTCGATGAACGGATGCGCATCCGCCAGATCCTGCAGGCCCGTTGCGACGACCGTCAGGCCGTGCGTCGTATTCTCTCCGTGCTCGTCACCCATGACTGTGCCTCTCTCGTCCGTTCGGTCATGCTCACCAGGCGGCGGGCTTGTAGTCCTTGAGGAAGACGCCGAAGAGGTCGACGCCCGCTTCGCCCTGCACGATCGGGTCGTAGACGCGGGCGGCGCCGTCGACGAGGTCGAGGGGCGCGTGGAAGCCCTCCTCGGCCAGCCGCACCTTCGTGTGGTGCGGGCGCTCATCGGTGATCCATCCGGTGTCGACGGCGGTCATCAGGATTCCGTCAGTCTCGAGCATCTCGCCGGCGCTCGTGCGGGTGAGCATGTTGAGGGCCGCCTTCGCCATGTTGGTGTGCGGATGCCCCGGCCCCTTGTAGCGGCGCGAGAACTGGCCCTCCATGGCTGAGACATTGACGACGTACTTGCGGTGGGCGGGGGATGCCGCCATCGCCGCGCGCAGGCGGCTGATCAGCAGGAACGGCGCCGTCGCGTTGGCGAGCTGCACCTCGAGCATCTCGAGCGGTTCGACCTGCTGCACGTGCTGGGTCCAGCTGTTCACATGGTCTTCGTCGGGGATGAGCCCGCCGGCGTCGATCGCGGTTCCGGCGGCGAGCCGTTCGAGCGAGGATGAGCCGGCCATCATGGCCTCGGCGGCGAGGTTCTCTGCCACGGTCTGCTTGTCGGCGTCGAGGGCCGTGCGGGCGAGCAGCGGATGCGCGCCGACCGATGCGGCGATCGAGAGCGGATGCGCGTCGTTGGTGTGCCCGAAGGTCACCAGTTCGGGCAGCGGGCCGTCCGGCAGCGGGGCGAGCTCGGCGTCGACGAGCGCGCTGTACGCCCCCGGGGAGCGTCGCACCGTCTGGGCGGCATTGTTGATGAGGATGTCGAGCGGGCCGGCCGCCGCGACGGAGTCGGCGAGTCCGATCACCTGGGCGGGGTCGCGCAGGTCGATGCCGACCACGCGTAGGCGGTGCAGCCAGTCGCCCGAATCCTCGAGCGACGAGAAGCGGCGCACGGCGTCGCGCGGGAACCGCGTGGTGATGGTGGTGTGGGCTCCGTCGCGCAGCAGTCGCAGCGCGATGTACATGCCGATCTTGGCGCGGCCGCCCGTCAGCAGCGCACGCTTGCCGCTCAGATCGGTGCGGGCATCCCTCTTGCTGTGGCTGAACGCCGCACAGTCGGGGCAGAGCTGGTGGTAGAAGGCATCCACCTGTGTGTAGTGCTGCTTGCAGATGTAGCAGGCGCGCGACTTGATGAGGTGGCCGGCGACGGGGGCCTCGGTGCCCGGCTCCAGCGGGATTCCGCGCGTCTCGTCGTCGATGCGGTCGGCTGCGCCGGTAGCCGTCGCGGCCACGACCGCCCTGTCGGCGTCGGCGATCACGGCGCGCTTCTCAAGGCGACGATTGCGCTTGACGGCCTTGAACATCCGCGCGGTCGCCTGGCGAACGGTCACGAAGTCGGGGTGCTCCTCGTCGATGTCGTCCATCGATGAGAGCACGCGGAGGGTGGTTGCGAGGTCGTCGGGGTCGATCGTCGAGAAGCCTTCGCTGTTCACACGGGGAGCGTCGGCGGGTGCCGTCTCGTCGAAGTCGGCGGATGATTCGGGTGCGGCGGTCATTGGGCCGATTCTACCCGGCACGGTCGCCGGGCCACGAATGTGAAAGGGTTAGGCGTGACCTCGCCGACCCTGCCTGAACTGCTGCCGCAGGCGACGAGCCCGGATGCGGCGTTCGCACTGTTCGAGCAGTGGGCGAGCGGTCGCGGACTGCCGCTCTATCCCGCCCAGGAGGAGGCGGTCATGGAGCTCGTCACGGGCGCCAACGTCATCCTCAGCACGCCGACCGGCAGTGGCAAGTCGCTCGTCGCCATCGGCGCTCATTTCGCGGCGATGGCCGAGGGGCGTCGCAGTTACTACACCGCCCCCATCAAGGCGCTCGTGTCGGAGAAGTTCTTCGCCCTCGTCGACATCTTCGGGGCATCCAATGTGGGCATGGTCACGGGCGATTCGAGCGTCAACGCCGACGCGCCCATCGTCTGCTGCACCGCCGAGATCATCGCCAACATCGCGCTGCGCGAGGGGGCGGATGCCGACGTCGGCCAGGTGGTCATGGACGAGTTCCATTTCTATGCCGACCCCGAGCGAGGCTGGGCGTGGCAGGTGCCGCTGCTGGCCCTGCCGAACACCCAGTTCATCCTCATGTCGGCGACGCTCGGCGACGTCGACTGGCTGGCCCTCGACCTGAGCCGGCGCACGGGCCGCGAGACGGCGACCGTGACGGGTGTCGACCGGCCGGTTCCCCTGCACTTCGAATATGTGACGACGCCCGTGCATGAGACGGTCGAGCAGTTGCTCGAGACTCAGCGCGCGCCCGTCTACATCGTGCACTTCTCACAGCTGGCCGCGCTCGAGCGGGCGCAGGCGCTCACGAGCATCCGCGTCGCCACGCGGGAGCAGCGGGATGCGATCGCCGACGCGATCGGCGATTTCAGGTTCACGACCCGCTTCGGTCAGACGCTGTCGCGCCTCGTGCGTTCGGGCATCGGCGTGCACCACGCCGGCATGCTGCCCAAGTATCGCCGCCTCGTGGAGCAGCTCGCCCAGCAGGGGCTCCTGCGTGTCATCTGCGGCACCGACACGCTCGGCGTCGGCATCAATGTGCCGATCCGAACGGTGCTGCTGACCGGCCTGACCAAGTTCGACGGCACTCGGATGCGTCAGCTGACAGCGCGAGAGTTCCACCAGATCGCGGGGCGGGCCGGCCGTGCGGGGTTCGACACCTCCGGCACGGTCGTCGTGCAGGCGCCGGAGCACGAGTCGGAGAACGCGAAGGCGGTCGCCAAGGCGGGCGACGACCCGAAGAAGCTCAAGAAGCTTGTGCGCAAGAAGGCGCCCGAGGGTTTCGTCTCGTGGGGCGAGCCGAGCTTCAACCGGCTCATCACGGCCGAGCCGGAGCGCCTCACCTCGCACATGGCCGTGAGTCACGCGATGCTGCTCAACGTCATCGCGCGAGGGGGAGACCCGTTCTCGGCCGTGCGGTCGCTGCTCGAGGACAACCACGAGTCGCGGCCTTCGCAGCTCGCGCTGCTGCGCCAGGCCCTCGCGATCTATCGCACGCTGCGCACTGCCGGCGTCGTAGAGGACGGGCCGGAGGGCATCCGCCTCACCGTCGATCTGCAGCCGAACTTCGCGCTCAACCAGCCGCTGTCGCCGTTCGCTCTCGCCGTGTTCGATCTGATCAGCCCGCCGATGGCTCCGGACGGAACGCCGGGGGAGCATCCGCCGGGCTTCGCCCTCGACATCGTCTCCATCCTCGAGGCGACCCTCGAGAATCCCCGCCCCGTCCTCTCCGCCCAGGAGTCGATGGCGCGCGGTGAGGCGGTCGCCGCGATGAAGGCTGAGGGCATCGAGTACGAGCAGCGCATGGAACTGCTGGAGACGATCAGCTACCCGAAGCCGCTCGAGGAGCTTCTCGAGGCGGCGTTCACGACGTATCGCGCATCGCAGCCGTGGGTGGGCGACTTCGAGTTGAAGCCGAAGTCGGTGGTGCGTGACCTGTACGAGCGGGCGATGACGTTCAACGACTACATCGGCTTCTACAAGCTGGCCCGCAGTGAGGGTCTCGTGTTGCGTTATCTCTCGGATGCGTTCCGCGCGGCCCGGCAGACGATCCCCGACGAGCTGAAGACAGACGAGCTGCGCGACCTCATCGAGTGGCTGGGCGAGCTGGTGCGGCAGGTCGATTCGAGTCTGCTCGACGAGTGGGAGGAGCTGAGTCACCCGGATCCGGATGCGCACCATGACGCGCCCGCCCTGCCGCCGGCACCCCGCGGGGTCACGTCGAACGAGCGCGCGTTCATGGTTCTTGTGCGCAACGAGCTGTTCCGCAGGGTTCAGCTGGCCGCGCTGGAACGCTACGACGACCTCGGCGAGCTGGATGCGGGGTCGGGGTTCACAGCCGAGCGCTGGGCTGAGGCCATGGACGGCTACTGGGCGGAGCACGACGAGCTGCTGACGGGGCCGGATGCGCGCAGTGCGGCGATGCTGTCGATCGAGCGACACGCAGACGAATGGCGTGTGCGACAGGTCTTCGCGGACCCGCAGGGCTATCACGACTGGGGCATGGACGCCGTCGTCAACCTCGCCGAATCCGACGACTCGGGCGTCGCCGTCGTGCGGATCACGGGCGTCTCGCGACTCTGATCTCGCGGCTCTGAGCGGTCAGCTCGTGATCGGCTGTCGTCGGAGTAACATCGGCACAGCGGGCCGTGCCCGCGGGGAGTCGAGGGTGGCATGGGCATCGATACGGGTGCGGCACAGGCGGGTACGAGAGAACTGCGCCTCGTGCTGTCGATCGCGATCCTCGCATCCTTCGTCGCGTTCCTCGACGGCACGGTCGTCAACGTGGCGCTTCCAGCGATCACCGAGGAGCTCGGCGGTGGGCTCGCTGTGCAGCAGTGGACGGTCGACGCCTACCTGATCACGCTCGGCGCCCTCATCCTTGTGGCCGGATCGCTGTCGGATGTCTACGGTCGGCTGGTCGTGATGAGGGTCGGCCTCGTGGGGTTCGGCGTGACCTCGGTCATGATCGCGCTCGCGCCGACGCCGGAGTTCCTCGTGATCTCCCGGGGCCTGCAGGGCATAGCGGGCGCTCTCCTGGTGCCCAGCTCGCTCGCGCTCATCATGTCGAACTTCCGCGGCCCGGCGCAGGGCCGCGCGATCGGTCGCTGGACGGCCTTCACGAGCGCCGCGATGATCGTGGGGCCGCTCATCGGCGGCCTCCTCGTCGACGGCCTGTCGTGGCGCTGGGTGTTCCTCATCAACATCCTGCCGATCACGGTGACGCTCGTGCTCATGTCTCGCCTGACACAGCGAGACAGGAGAGATCCGGATGCCTCGGTCGACTACCCGGGCGCAGTGCTGGCGATCATCGGCCTCGGCGGGCCGGTCTTCGCCCTCATCGAGCAGGGAAATCTGGGCTGGGCGCATCCGGCGATCTGGGGCCCTTTCATCGGGGGAGTGATCGCTTTCGGCCTGTTCCTGGTGCGGCAGCGGCGGGCACGCGTGCCGATGATGCCGTTCAGTATCTTCCGCATCCGCAACTTCTCGGTGGGCAATGTGGCGACCGTGCTCGTCTACGGGGCGCTCTCGCTGTCGGGGTTCATCATCGTCGTGTTCCTCCAGCAGCAGGCCGACTTCAGCGCCGTGCTCGCCGGCCTGTCGATGCTGCCCGTCACCATCATCATGATCGCGACGTCGAGCTTCTTCGGCGGGCTCTCCGGCCGATTCGGGCCGCGGCTGTTCATGGCGGCCGGGCCGATCATCGCTGGCGTCGGGTTCCTTCTCATGCTGACGACGACGCTGCCGGTGGACTACTGGACGCAGCTGCTGCCGGGCATCCTGCTCTTCGGCCTCGGCCTGAGCACAACGGTGGCGCCGCTGACCTCCGCGATCTTGGGCGACATCGACCCGCGCCAGTCGGGCATCGGCTCGGCGGTGAACAACGCGATCTCCCGGGTGGCGGGCCTCGTCGCGATCGCCCTGCTCGGCATCATCGTGGGCGAGAGCCTCGACCTCGATGGCCTGCACAGGGGGCTGATCGTGACGGCTACGCTGCTGATCGCGGGCGGTCTGGTGTCGGCTGTGGGCATCCGCAATCCTCCCCATGCCACCGCGCAGCAGACTGTGGCCTCGCCCGCCGAGTGACGGTCGGCGTCAGGGGAGCAGCAGGATCTTGCCCACGTGCAGAGATGACTCCATGCGCCCGTGAGCGCGTGCCGCGTCGGAGAAGGCGTGACGGCTGTCGATGACGGGTCTGATCGCCCCGGACTCCACGAGCGGCCAGGCGTGCGCGCGCAGCTCGCGGATGATCTCGTCCTTCTCCTCGTCGGTGCGGGCCCGCAGCGTCGTACCGTGGATGGTGCCCCACTTGCCCATGAGCCTGCGCACGCTCACCGAGCCATCCTCGCCGCTGAGGTTGGCGATGAGCACGATGCGCCCGTGCGGTGCGAGGGCGTCGATGTTGCGCGCGAGGTAGGCCCCACCGACGGGGTCGAGCACGACATCGGCGCCGCGTCCGTCGGTCTCGGCGAGCATCCGTTCGACGTAGTCCTGAGTGCGATAGTCGATCAGGATGTCCGCACCGAGCGTGCGGCAGGCCTCCAACTTCTCTGGCGAACCGGCGGTCACGGCGACGGTCGCGCCGAGGGCCTTGGCGACCTGGATGGCGGTGGTGCCGATTCCGCTCGAGCCGCCGTGAACGAGGAGGGTCTCGCCAGCCCGCAGGCCGGCCAGCATCACAAGGTTCGACCAGACCGTGGCCATGGTCTCGGGCAGCGCGGCGGCGTCGATCAGATCGACCCCGGCCGGAATGGGCAGCGCGTGGCTCGCCCGCACCGTCACCGCAGTGGCATACCCGCCGGCCGGCAGCAGCGCGCATGCCGTGTCGCCCACGCTCCAGCCTTCGACGCCGGCGCCGACCGCCGCAATGGTGCCTGAGACCTCGAGCCCGGGCCATGGCGGCGCGCCGGGCGGTGAGGGATAGTGGCCTTCCCTCTGGTTGATGTCGGCACGGTTGACTCCGGCTGCCGCCACCGTGAGCAGCAGTTCGCCGGGCCCCGCAACGCGGTCCGGCACCTCCGTGAGGGTGAGGGCGTCGGGCCCGCCGGACTCTGGAACGGTAATGGCCTGCATGCCTCCACGGTATGCGCTCTTCGAGGCGATAGCGTTTAGCCATGCACACACCTCTGTCGGCGCATCACCTCGCCGAAGTGTTGCCGGGGAGCTGGGTCGTCAAGGCCACGAACATGAAGATGTGGCTCGACGGTCGCCGCCGTGACCCCATCCTGAGATATTCGATCGCACAGACGGCGCCTCTCGTCTTCAACGAGAGCGTCGAATTCGTGCAGGCAGATGGCAAGCCGTCGACGGTGACAGGCAAGTCCCGCGAGATCGCCGGCGAGTTCGTCTGGCATGGCAGCGGCATTCTGCGGGTCGTCGCGGGGCGTTGGCAGGCCACCGGAAGCTGCCATGGGGGCGACGCCATCGTGATCCGCTACCGGCGTACGCCGCTCGTGCCGAGCGGGCTCAGTGTTCTCGTGCGAGAGGGCGCGGTCGTTGAGGAGCTCAGGGCCGAGGTCGCCCACCACGCCCATGACCTTGGCCTGGGTCTCGAAGACTTCGCCACCCTCAACTGGCACCTCGAGCAGGTCTGAGCGACCCCGCGACTGATCTCAGTCGGCCGTCGTGCCGCCGATGATCTCCTCGCGCACGCGACGCAGGTCCTCCATGAGGGATCCGATGAGTACCCAGTGCTGCGGATGCGGCACCGCGATGACGAGCGGTGCGGTCAGCGCGGGCAGTTCCGACGTGATGGTGGCGACCTTCCCCGCGGCGTCGAGCTTGTCGATGGGGGGGCCCGCGAGAAGGCGCAGGTCGTGGGCCGCCCTGGTCAGCTCGGTGGCGATCGAGCGCGCCATGGGTTCCTCGGGGAGGTGCTCGTCGTAGTGGTCGTGCAGGGCCCTCGTCATGCCCAGTACGCGCGTCACGAGCACGGTGAGTCGCGCAAGCAGTTCGCGGTCTCGGGCGAGGCGTTGCCGGTGCCGCCCGCCGCGCGGATTCAGAAGCAGGCTCTCCTCGGCCCGTGTGACGGACTCTGCGGCAGAGAACTGCAGCGGACGCAGCGTGCGGGCGTGGGCGAGCATCGAGCTCAGCTGGGTGCCGCTCGTCGGTGTCGTGAGCGCATCGGCGAGCCCGTCGAGGGTTGCGGCGACGCGCGATGCGAGGCGCTGCACGGCCGTCGTCGCCGGCCCGAGGAGCACCGGTGGCACGATCGCGAAGTTCACGATGAGGGCGACGATGACGCCGATGATGGTCTCGATGATTCGTTCGAGGGAGTACTGCGGATTGTGGCCGCCGCCGATCGCCAGAACCAGCATGGCGCTGATCGGTATCTGGTTCGCCGAGCCCGGGGTCAGTTGGAGAGCCCAGGCGAGCAGCAGCGCGACGACGATGATCGCCAGCACGATCCAGCTGGAGGAGCCGAACAGGAGCCCGGCCCCATAGGCGAGAACGACGCCGAGGATGACCCCGAGGCTGCGCTCCAAACCCTTGGCCAGCGACTGGTTCACGCTCGGCTGCACGACCAGCAGGGCAGCGATGGCGGCGAAGATCGGAAGCGGTTGGTCGAGGAGAACATTGCATACCAACCACGAGAGCACCGCAGCAATCGAGGTCTTCACAACCTGGAGCAGCGGCCCTCGGGACGACGATCGAACGTGGCCCACCGTCTTCACGGCGCCGGAGAACGTGAACCGTCGCATCCCCCCCACCGTACCGTTCGCGCGTTCGGGTCAGCTGCGCCGAGCTACTCGAGTGGCAGTGTCGGCAGCTGCAGGTCTGCGGGGAACTCGGGCGCTTCGGCGACCTGCCCGCGCTCCGACTCATCGGCGTTGGCGGCGATGCTCACGAGCGAGCTCGCCATCATGAGTGTGAGCAGCAGCACGACGAGCGCGAATGACGCTCCGACCACGCCGTGCGCCACGGTGAGACCGGATGCGACACGAAGGCGACGCAGATCGACGGCGATGACGGCGAGCACGACAACGGCTGTGGCGAGTGTGACGACAAGGGTGAACGCTTCGGGGTTCACCTGCCACGCCAGCATCGCAGGAACGGCTGAGCTCATATCGGGTTGGACTCTCGGGTAAGTCGACGACCGGTTCGGGGGAGCGGTCGGATGCTGCATCCGTCGGATACGTGCGGCAGTTCGGGTGCGCCCGCATCATCGGCAAGCTGAAGTTACCAGCGTCGGAGGGGCGGGTCAAGCATCCGGGTCAGTGGTGTCGACGGTGTGTCGCTCGCACGACCCTCAGGCTGGTTCGGGAGCCGCGGCCGCGATGAGGGGGAGGCCCAGATGCCTCGCGTAGCGACGGGCCTCTCGATCGAACCGCGCAGAGACTGTGGCGGAGAGGCTGCCGAAGGGTTCGGCGGTGACGGCCACGCCCGAGCGTGCGATGGTGCGTCGCCAGGTGCCGGCGATGAGCCCACCTGTGACGATCGTGGACAGGAACATCCCGTTCTTGCCCGGAACGATGCGCTGCACATGCTCGGCGGCGAGCTGCGCCGAACGATCCTGATAGCCGAGCACGAATTCGTCGAAGCCGGCAAGAGCGAAGACCCCGGATGCGGCGGCGGCCGGTCCCGCATCCAGCAGCTCCGGGGAGAGCAGGTAGTCGCTGCCACCGATCGTGAGCGTCGCCAATTCGCCGCCCACCTGCTCGACGCCGAGCCTCGCATCCGCAAGGGTGAGCCCGGCCCACCAGGCCAGGTCGCGAACCGTGGCAGGGCCGTGCCCGGTGAAATATCTGCGGGCGAGCTCGGCGAGGGCCTCTTCTCGCTCCAGCAGCCGGGGAGCACGGATCCATTCGGATGCGAGCACGAAGCTCTGCCTCTGGGCCTGATTGCCTGCGCCCTGCAGGGGCGGGCCGAGGCAGATGACGCCGGTCTGGGCGAGATGCCAGAGCAGGTGGTAGCCACGCTGCTCCTCCGGCGCGATGCCGACAGAACGGAACAG